>JAEKLZ010000184.1 GCA_019508225.1 Inquilinus limosus
GCTTCGACACGCCGCAGACGACGTTCAGCACGGTGCCGACCGGCGGGGTGATCAGGCCGATCGAGTTGTTGATGATGAACAGCACGCCGAAATAGACCGGGTCGATGCCCGCCTGCTTGATCACCGGCATCAGCACCGGGGTCAGGATCAAGATGGTCGGCGTCATGTCCATGGCGGTGCCGACGGCCACGACCAGCAGCATGATCACCGCCATCAGCAAGATCGGGCTGTCCATGAACGGGTCCAGCATGGCGGCGAGCTGGCCGGGCAGGTCGGCGACGGTGATCAGCCAGGCCGAGACGCCGGCGGCGGCCACCAGGAACATCACCACGGCGGTGGTCTTGGCGGCCGAGACGAACACGCCGAACAGCTGCCCGGGCCCCAGCTCGCGGTAGACCACCATGGCCACGAACAGGGAATAGACCGCGGCGACGACGCCGGCCTCGGTCGGGGTGAACACGCCGAATTTCAGCCCGACGACGATGATCACCGGCAGCATCATCGCCCACAGGCTGTCGATCAGGGCGCGCAGGCGCTCGGCCCCGCTGCGGCGCGGCGGCAGGTCGATCTGCTCGCGCCGGGCCGCCAGCAACCAGGCGATGCAGAGGGCCAGGGCGATCATCAGGCCGGGCGCGATGCCGGCCAGGAACAGCTTGGTGATCGAGACGCCGCCGACGACGCCGAACAGCACGAAGCCGATGCTGGGCGGGATGATCGGCCCGATGATCGAGGCCGAGGCGATCAGCCCGCCGGACCGGGCGGCGCCATGGCCCGATTTCAGCATCATCGGCAGCAGCAGGGCACTCAGCGCCGCGGCATCGGCCAGGGCCGAGCCGGACAGGCTGGACAGCAGGCAGGCGGCCAGGATGACGACGAAGCCGAGCCCGCCGCGAATATGCCCGACCAGCGCCATGGCGAGGTCGACGATCCGGCGCGACAGGCCGCCGGTGTTCATCACCTCGCCGGCCAGCATGAAGAACGGCACGGCCATCAGCGGGAAGCTGTCGGCGCCGTTGATCACGTTCTGGGCGACGATCTGGGAATCGAACAGGCCGAGATGGATCATCAGCGCGACGCCGCTGAGGATCAGGGCGAAGGCGATCGGCATGCCGATCGCCATGGTGCCCAGCAGCGACGACAGGAAGACCGCGACGACCACGGCTCAGCGCTTCCCGGCAGTTCGGGGGGCCGCGGGCGCGTCGAGGCCGGCCAGCTCCTCGGAGTCGCGGACCAGGATCAGCTCCTCCGGCCCGGCGCGGCCGAGCAGCAGGCGGGCGAGATCGGCCAGGATGATGATCGCGGCCGGCACGGCAAAGGCGATGCCGGCGCCGTACATCAGCGCCATCGGATAGCCCACGGCGGGCGAGGCGACGTCGAGGTTGATCATGGCCTGCTCGACGCTGCCCTTCAGCAGCAGCCAGATCGCCAGCAGCGCCAGCGCGCCGGACAGTGCGAGGCAGGCCTTGGCCGCCGGCCGGGGCAGGCGGCGCAGCAGCGTGTCGATGCCGATATGGCCGCGTTCGCGCAGCGCCACCACGGCGCCGAGGAAGATCAGCCAGACGAAGAACAGCCGCGACAGCTCCTCCGACGCGGTCAGCCCCTGGTTGAAGGCATAGCGCAGCACGACATTGCCGAAGACCAGCACCACCATCCCGGCCAGCAGCAGGGCCATCAGGACCTTCAGCAGCGCGAAATAGCTCTCGACGGCAAAACGCATCGGGCTCTCCCTGTGGTGGCTGCCGGCCGCGGCTTCGCCGGTTCCGAATTCTTCTTCCTCAGAAATGTACGAACTGGTACGTATAGTCAAGCGCCGAGGCGTGATCCGGCAAGGATCAGTCGTTCGGGCGCGGCAAGGGGGAGGGGAGCGCCATGTGCCCACCGGGCTGTCTGGAGACGATCTGCCGCCATGTCACCCGGCGCGGCATGCTGAAGGGCGGCATTACCCTGGCCGCCGCCTTGGCCGTCCCCGTTGCCGGTGCCGCCGCGGCGCCGGCCGCACGGTCCTTCACCGACGTGCAGGACCTGACCCATCCGCTGTTCGAGGGGTTCCCGACCTTCGACGGCTCGAAATGGTTCACCATGGAGCCGGTGTTCCGCTACGCGAAGGACAAGCTGAACATCAACCGCTGGACGCTGATGGAGCACACCGGCACCCATATGGACGCGCCGCTGCACTTCTCGGCCGACGGCCATAGTGTCGACGAGATCCCGATCGCCGACCTGGTGGTGCCGTTGGCGGTGATCGACATCTCGCAGCGGGCGCAGGACGACCCGGACAGCGCGGTGACGCCCGACGACATCAAGCGCTGGGAGGCGGCGAACGGCCCGCTGCCCGAGGGCTGCTGCGTGGTCATGAACTCCGGCTGGCACCGGCTGCTGCAGTCGCCGCGCTTCGCCGGGCGGGACGATGCCGGCAAGAACCATACCCCCGGCTTCCATGGCGAGACGGCGCATCTGCTGATGACCGAGCGCAAGGTCAAGGGCATCGGCGTTGACACGCTGTCGCTCGATCTCGGCATCGAGACCGGCCGCTTCCCGGTGCATTATTCCTGGCTGCCGAGCGGGCGCTGGGGCGTCGAATGCCTGGCCAATCTCGACGTCCTGCCGGCCAAGGGCGCGCATCTCGTCCTGGGAGGACCCAAGGTGAAGGGCGCGACCGGCGGGCCCAGCCGGGTGCTGGCGCTGGTATAGAAGGGCGCGGCGCGAAAGCGCTTGTTCGCGGCCGTGAAGTTCCGGAGAAGTAGACCGTCCGCCGATCGGCGGCGGCGTCGGTGCGGGGAGCGGGCCAGGAGATGGCGGGCAGGACCAAGTCGGGCGCGGCGGAGCGGAAGACCGCCCGCAAGAACGACCCCGAGCGCACCAGACAGGATATCCTCGAGGTCGCGACCGAGGAGTTCGCGACCCATGGGGAGAAGGCCTATGCCGACATCCGCACCGCCGAGGCGGCGCTGCATCTGGAGGATCTGGCCCCGGAGGAGGCGATGCGGCGGCTGGCCGAGTTCACCTTCGACTATGACGAGGCGCATCCCGACTTCATCCGCCTGGTCAGCATCGAGAACATCCACCGGGCCGAGCATCTGGCCCACACCGCCTCGATCCGCAGCACCAATCTCGGCATCGTCCAGACCATCGCCGCGATCCTCGATCGCGGGCGCAAGGCGGGCGTGTTCCGGGCCGAGATCGACCCGGTCGACCTGCACATGCTGATCAGCGCCTTCTGCTTCTTCCGCGTCTCCAACCGCCACACCTTCGGCACCATCTTCCGCCGCGACCTGTCGGAGCCGGCACTGCGCGAAAAGCATCGCCGGATGATCGGCGACGCCGTCATCCGCCTGCTGCAGGGCGGGGCGGCGGTCGCGCCCGCCGCTACCCCGGCCCGAGCGAAGCGAAGTGCCGGGTCATCCGCTCGGAATCCGGCGTGATGCCGGTGAACAGCCGGAACGCCTCGACCGCCTGAAACACGGCCATGCCACCGCCGTCGAGGGTGCGGCAGCCGCGGGCGCGGGCGACGCGCAGCAGCTCGGTCTCGAGCGGGAAGTAGACGATCTCGGCGACCCAGTGCCGTGGCGCCAGCAGCTCGGCCGGCAAGGGCAGGCCGGGATGCTTTGCCATGCCGGTCGGGGTGGCGTGGATCAGCCCGTCGGCCGCTGCCATGGCTGCGGCGAGGTCGGTGCCGGCCACGGCGCGCGCTGCCCCGAACCGGGCGGACAGGCCGGCGGCCGTGGCCTCGGCCCGGCCCTGGTCGACATCGAAGATCGCGAGCGTGCCGACCCCGAGGGTCAGGGCGGCATGGGCCACCGCCGCCCCCGCGCCGCCGGCGCCGAGCTGGACCGCGCGGCTCTTGCGCACGTCCGGCAGGCCGCGCCGAAAGCTCTCGGCAAAGCCCCACCAGTCGGTGTTGTGGCCGATCCGCCGATCGTCCTCGAACACGATGGTGTTGACGGCACCCAGCGCCCGCGCGTCGTCGGACAGGGCGTGCAGCAACGGGATCACCGCCTGCTTGCAGGGATGGGTGACGTTGAGCCCGGCGAAGCCGCGCCGCTCCGCCGTCGCGACCAGCCCGGGCAGCGCCTCGACGCCACGGCCGAGCGCCTCCAGGTCGATCAGCTCGTAGTCGTAGCGCAGCCCCTGTTCCGCGCCCTCGCGCATATGCATGGCCGGGGTCCGCGACGCCTGGATGCCGGCGCCGATCAGGCCGACGCGAAGGGCGGCGGGGCGGAAATGAGTCATGGGCGGCCCGCACCGGATCGTCCGGACATCGCCCTTCGGCAATGACGCGTGGTGCGTTTTGAACGATGCATGCTTCCTTGCCCGCGCCGGTATTGCTTCTCTAAAAATGTACGAACTGGTACGTTCAGTCAATCGCAGGCAGGAAAAGCCTCACATCGACGATCGATCCGGGAATGGCATGGAAGCCGCGTCAGTCCCAGACCGCCAGCATCTCCCGCTGGACATAGTCGAGATGCCCCGCCATCGCCGCCCGGGCCCCGCCGGGGTCGGCGGCGGCGATGGCGGCGGCGATGCCGCCATGGTCGGCCATGATCCGGTCCAGCAGGGCCGGCCGGCGCGACAGGTGCTGGTGGAAGGCGGCGCTCAGCCCCTCCTCGCGGCCGCGCCATAGGGTCAGGGCGATCTCGCGCAGCGCCTGGTTGCCGCAATGCTCGGCGATCAGCAGGTGCAGCGCCCGGTCGGACTCCTGCGACCATTCCCGCCGCGCGGTCTGGCCGCGCATGGCGGCGACGATGCCGGCCAGCTCGGCCCGGCCCTCCGCGGTGATGTGCCGGGCGGCCAGCGCCGCCAGCTCCGGCTCCACCAGCGCACGGGCCTGCATGATCTCCAACGCCGAATGATCGGATTCGGGCAGGGCGCTGCCGGGTTTGGCCGCGTCCCGGACGAAGGCGCCGACCCCCACCTTGACCTCGACCAGCCCCGCCACCTCCAGCGCGATCAGCGCCTCGCGCACGGTCGGGCGGCTGACGCCCAGCTCCTGCGCCAGGTCGCGCTCCGACGGCAGCTGCTGCCCCGGCTTGAACTCGCCGGACTCGATCGCCGCTGTGATCTGCTCGGCGATCTGGATGTAGAGCTTGCGATTGACGACCGCTTGAAGGGGCATCCTGCCCTGCCGCTTTGAAGGTCCCGCCATCGGCCCGGCCGGCACCGAAAGAATCTTCTTCTAAATCCCATTTGAACTGGCCTGACCACTTGACAGCCTAGCCGCAGCCGTCCCCTAATGCCAGCGCCTGCCGCCGAAATCGGTGGGAAGCCGCCGGAGAGCGGTTGTGGAACGTCGCTCGGCGCCGCCGTCACGGCACGCCGTCCTGGGACGGAGACACCTTTGAAAATCGACCGGATCAGCGTCCTCGACATCCGTTTCCCGACCGCGAAAGCGCTGGACGGGTCGGACGCGATGAACCCCGACCCCGACTATTCCGCCGCCTATGTGATCCTGTCGACCGATGACGGTCCGGAAGGGCACGGCCTGACCTTCACCATCGGCCGCGGCAACGACATCGTCTGCGCCGCGATCGAGGCGCTGAAGCCGGCGGTGCTGGGCCGCGACCTGGCGGATTTCACCCGCGACATGGGCGCCACCTACCGCCGCCTGACCGGCGACAGCCAGCTGCGCTGGCTGGGGCCGGAGAAGGGGGTGATGCAGCTCGCCACCGCGGCGATGCTGAATGCGATCTGGGATCTTTGGGCCAAGGCCGAAGGCAAGCCGCTGTGGCGCCTGCTGGCCGACATGACGCCCGAGGAAACGGTGCGCTGCATCGACTTCCGCTACATCACCGACGCGCTGACGCCCGTGGAGGCGCTGGAGCTGCTGCGCGGGCAGGAGGGCGGCAAGGCGGCGCGGATCGAGCGGCTGCTGGCCCAGGGCTATCCCGCCTACACCACCAGCGCCGGCTGGCTCGGCTACAGCGACGACAAGATCCGTCGCTTGGTGCGCGAGGCGCTGGCCCAGGGCTTCAAGGCGTTCAAGATCAAGGTCGGCGCCGACCGCGACGCCGACCTGGCCCGCGCCGCCCTGGTGCGCGCCGAGATCGGCGACGACCTGACCTTCATGGTCGACGCCAACCAGGTCTGGGATGTCGGTCAGGCGATCGAATGGTCGACGGCGCTACTGCCCTTCAAGCCGCTGTGGGTGGAGGAGCCGACCAGCCCGGACGACATCCTGGGCCACGCCCAGATCGACCGGGTGCTGCGGCGCTACGGCACAAGGGTGGCGACCGGCGAGCACGTCCACAACCGGGTGATGTTCAAGCAGTACCTGCAGGCCACTGCCATGGGCTTCTGCCAGATCGACGCGGCCCGGGTCGGCGGCGTCAACGAGAACCTGGCGATCATCCTGATGGCGGCCAAGTTCGGCGTGCCGGTCTGCCCCCATGCCGGCGGCGTCGGCCTGTGCGAATACGTGCAGCACCTGTCGATGTGGGACTTCATCTCGGTCAGCGGCAGCCAGGAGCGCCGCTTCATCGAATATGTCGACCATCTGCACGAGCATTTCGTCGACCCGGTGCGGATCGTCGACGGCTGCTACGCCGTGCCGACCGCGCCCGGCTATTCCATCGCCATGAAGCCCGCCTCGCTCCAGGCCCATCGCTTCCCCGACGGCAGCGCCTGGCGCGACGAGCTGTCCGTGAAGGACGGCTGAGACCGCCCGGACCACCCATCAAGCGGCCGCCCGGCAGAAGGCGGCCGCAGCAGGAGGACGAACGCCATGAAGACGCTGACGACCATTCTGACGGTGGCCGCCGCCGCCGCATCGCTGTCCGCCGTTCCGGCCCGGGCCGAGCCGGTGACCCTGACCTGGCAGATGTGGGCCGGCACCGATGCCGAGATCGAGGCCTGGAAGCATGTCGCCGGGCTGGTCAACGCCCAGTATCCCGACATCAAGGTCGAGCTGCAGACGGCGCCCTGGCGCGACTACTGGACCAAGCTGCCGACCCTGGCCGCGTCGAACACGCTGCCCGACATCGTCAGCATCCAGTCGCTGCGCCTGTCCAACTTCACCACCCTGTTCGAGCCGCTGGACGAGTATGTGAAGCAGGGCTTCGACCTCGGCCAGTTCGACAAATCGATCCTCGAAGGCCTCAGCTATGACGGCCATCTCTACGCGCTGCCCTACGATTTCGGGCCCTGGATCGTCTATTACAACCGCGACCTGTTCGCGAAGTACAAGGTCGAGCCGCCCAAGGTCGGCTGGACCCGGGACGACTTCCTGACCGCGGCCAAGGCGCTGACCCAGGACGGCAATTTCGGCTTCGCCGTCACCGCCACCGACTGGATGGAATTCGCCCTGTCCGACGGGGCGAAGCACCTGACCGAGGCCGGCGAGCTGAACTTCGGCGACGAGGCGCTGCAGGCTGCCTTCCAATCCTATGTCGACCTGGTGACCAAGGAGAAGGTGGCGCCGGTGATCGCAGCCAGCGGCCAGATGTCGGGCGACATCGCCCGCGGCCGCTTCCTGGCCGGCAATGTCGCCATGTATGTCACCGGCCCGTGGGAGGTGATCAACATCCGCAAATCCTCCAGCTTCCCGGTCGGGATCGCGCCGCTGCCCGCCGGCAAGGCCGGCAGCATCACCTTCACCGCCGGCTCCGGCTTCGGCATCAACAAGACCGGCCCGCACAAGGATCTCGCGTGGAAGGCGATCCAGGCGCTGACCGGGCCGGAGGCCGAGCAGTATCTGGCATCGCAGGGCCGCGCCTTCCCGGCCCGGATCGCGCAGCAGGGCCAGTGGTACGACGTCGCGGCCCAGGGCGTGAC
This sequence comes from Inquilinus limosus, assembly GCA_019508225.1. Classification (GTDB taxonomy): domain Bacteria; phylum Pseudomonadota; class Alphaproteobacteria; order DSM-16000; family Inquilinaceae; genus Inquilinus; species Inquilinus limosus_D. The sequence goes on from JAEKLZ010000184.1 coordinate 7,768, forward strand.
CGGCGCGCGCGAGACCATCGAGGCCGCGCTGAAGACCGCCCAGCCCTACCGTACCACGCCCAACTGGAACACGGTGTCGGAGCTCCTGGAGCAGTATGCGCCGCTGGCCTTCAGCGGGTCGCAGAGCGGCGCCGAGGTGCTGAGCACCGTGCAGAACCTGGCGGCCGAATGAGCGTGCGGGCCCAGGATCTCGGGGCGCGGGTGACAGGCGTCCCCCGAGCCCCCGGGGCCCGCCGGCGCCGGGCCTTCCGGGCGGAGGGGCGGGCCGCCTTCTGGTTCCTGCTGCCCAGCCTGCTCGGCTTCCTCGCCTTCCTGCTGTTCCCGCTGGTGGCGTCGCTGGCGCTCAGCTTCACCAACTGGCAGCTGCTGAACCAGCCGAAATTCATCGGCATCGCCAACTACATCCGGCTGTTCACGGTCGACCCCAGCTTCTGGCGGGTGCTGGTCAACACGGTCTTCTACACCGTCGAATACCTGGTGCTGAACATCGTGCTGGCGGTCGGCATGGCCGTCTGGATCTCCAGCCTGCGCTGGGGCAAGCGGCTGTTCCGGCTGATCTTCTTCCTGCCGACCTTCACCCCGATGATCGGCGCCTCGCTGGTCTGGGTGCTGATCTTCACCCCGGGCGGGCTGATGGACTGGGTGGTGCAGTCGCTGGGCCTGCCGGTGCCGAACTTCCTGGTCGACCCGGCCTGGGCGATGCAGGCGATCGTCATCGTCTCGCTGTGGTCGGGCTTCGGCTACAACCTGCTGCTGTTCGGCGCGGCGCTGGAATCGATCCCGCAGACTTATCTCGACGCCGCCCAGATCGACGGTGCCACCGCCTGGCAGCGCTTCTGGCGGATCAAGCTGCCGCTGATCTCGCCGACCTTGTTCTTCGGCACGGTGATGACCGCGATCACCGCGCTGCAGGTGTTCGACCAGGTCTATTCCATGACCCGCGGCGGCCCCGGCGTCGCCACCGCGACGCTCGGCTTCTTCATCTATCAGAACGGCTTCTCGACCTACCGGATGGGCTACGCCTCGTCGATCGCCTGGGTGATGTTCGTCATCATCATGGCGCTGACGGCGCTGCAATTCCGGCTGCAGCGGAAATGGGTGCACTATGACGAATAGGCACGAACAGCGCGGCGCCGTCACCGCCGGCACGCTGGTGTCGCAGGGCGCGATGGCGCTGGTGGCGCTGGCCTTCCTGTTTCCGTTCTTCTGGATGCTGACCAACGCCATCCGGCCGAATGGCGAGGTGCTGGCCGTGCCGCCGCGGCTGCTGCCCAGCGACTGGCAATGGGGCAATTTCCTCGACGCTTGGCTGTACCTGCCCTTCGGCCGCTTCTTCCTGAACAGCGCGTTGGTGTCCTGCGCCGTCACCGTGATCGTGCTGGCCGTCTCCAGCCTCGCCGCCTACGCCTTCGCCCGGCTGCGTTTCGTCGGCCGCGACACGCTGTTCCTGACCTATCTGTCGACGCTGATGATCCCGCAGGCGGTGCTGGTGATCCCGCTGTTCCTGCTGATCAGCACGCTCGACTGGGTCAACACCTTCCAGGCGCTGATCCTGCCGGTGGCCTTCAGCTCCTTCGGCACCTTCATGCTGCGCCAGTTCTTCAAATCCATCCCGCGCGAGCTGGAGGAGGCAGCCTTGTGCGACGGCGCCTCGCGGCTGCGCATCCTGGTCAGCATCATCCTGCCGATGTCGCTGCCGGTGCTGGGCCTGCTGGCGCTGTTCACCTTCACGGCGCAGTGGAACAGCTTCCTGTGGCCGCTGATCATCGTCAACGGCACCGAGCACGCGACCATCCCGCTGGGCCTCACCATGTTCCAGACCCAGCAGGGCACGCAGTGGAACTACCTGATGGCCGGCGCCGCGATCTCGATGATCCCCGGCCTGTGCCTGACCATCCTGCTGCAGCGCTACATCTTCAGCGGCATCGCCATGAATTCCGGGTTCGGTGGGCGGTGATGCCCCGCGCACATCGTCATGGCGAGCCCGAAGGGCGTGGCCATCCAGCGGCCCAATCCTGCGAATTGAGAGTCCCTGGATGGCCACGTCGCTTCGTTCCTCGCCATGACGATGAGGAGTCTTTTAGATAGGATCTATAATTATGTCTCTATTGCTAAATCCCATCTAGAGTCGCATTATCAGGCCAGCAACGACGTGGGAAGGGACCGACCATGGACATGCATGCTTTGGCGCAGGAAGAGGCGCCGCGCCTGCTCACCGACGCGCAGATCCGGCAGTTCCTGGCGAACGGCTATCTGGTGCTGCAGACGGCGCTGCCGAAATCGTTCCACGACCATGTCTTCCAGCGCTTCGACGACCTGATCGGCGCCGACCGGCACGAGAATCCGGGCAACAACCTGCTGCCGCTGGTGCCGGAGATCAACGCCGTGTTCGAGGACCCGGTGGTGAAGGGCGCGCTGACCAGCGTGCTGGGGCCGGACTACATCATGCACCCGCACCGGGCGCTGCATAAGAACCCGCCGGGATCGCCGATCCAGCAATGGCACAAGGACAGCTACTGGGGCTACATGCGCCGGGTGCGGAACCACCGGCCGCGCTGGGTCATGATCATGTACTACCCGCAGGACACGCCGGCCGAGCTGGGGCCGACCGGGGTGGTGCCGGGCAGCCACCTGCTCGCCGCCGGGATCCAGGACCCGGATGCGCTGGAGCGCAACGGCTCCGGCCCCGCCGGATCGGTGCTGATGATCCACTACGACATCTGGCACCGGAAGATGAAGAACCTGACCGCCGACAAGCGGTTCATGATGAAATTCGAGTTCATCCGCATGGCCCCGGTCGAGGCCCCGGCCTGGCCGCATGGCGACCCGGCCTGGCGGACGCCCGAGCAGGTGCCGTCCTTCGCCATGGAGGCGGCGTGGAAGGCGCATTGGCGCTGGCTGACCGTCGGCACTCCGGCCGGCGGCACGGCCGATCCCGACGCCCTGCGCGCGGCTTTGGCCGGCACGCCGGCCGACGCTGCCGCCGCGATGTCGACCATCTCCGATCTCGGCCCGGCGGCGGCGGCGCTGGTGCCGGCGCTGCTGCCGCATCTCGACGGCGACGACGAGGCGCTGCAGCTCGACGCGGCCTACGCCCTGGGCGCGATCGGCGAAGCGGCACTGCCGGCGCTGCTGCAGCGGGTCGAGGCCGACACCCGCCGCGACCCGGAGGACGGTTCGAACAAGAGCGATTCCGGCCGGCTGACGGCGAAGGACTGCATCGCCCTGTCGTCCATCTACGGCCTGGTCGAGGTCGGGGCGGCGGCGGTGCCGGAGCTGCTGCGCCTGCTGCGGACCGGCGCCGGCCGGTCGCGCAAGCTCGCCGCCTTCGCCCTCGGCGAGATCGCCGGGACGGGGCCGGAGGTGCGCGACGCGCTGATCGCCGCCACCGGCGATGCCGATCCGCATCTGCGCATCGCCGCGGTCGAGGCGCTGGGGCTGAAGCCGGCCGATGACGCCGTCGTCGCCGCTTTGGCCCGGGCCCTGGACGATGCCGATGCGGAGGTGCGCTTCGACGCGGTGCTGGGCCTGGCGCGGATGGGACAGGCGGCCGCCGCGGCGGTGCCGGCGCTGGGCCGGGTGCTGACCGATGACCCGAACCGCTATGTCCGTGGCTATGCGGTCGAGGCGCTGTCCCGCATCGGGGATGACGCCGCGCATCGGGTGCTGCTACCCTATCTGAAGCTCTCGCGCTGGTGTCCGATGACGACCTCGGCGAGCATTTTCTGACCCCTTTTCACGGCGCGGCATTGGCGGATCGGCGGCACTCCCCCACCAGCGGACCTTCTGCCCAGGATCCGGAGGCATTGGCCGCCCTGCTGGAAAGCACCCTGTCCGGCGCGTCCGGCCGCTCGCTCGCGGGCGGCGCGGTGCGCCAGACGGTGCAGGCCCTGGGCCGCGCCATCGTATCCGGCCGCTATGCCGCCGACCGGCCGCTGCCGACCGAGACCGAGCTGGCCGCCGAATACGCGGTCGGCCGCAACGCCATGCGCGAGGCGATCAAGGTCCTGGCCGGCAAGGGGCTGATCCGCACCGCCCGGCGCTACGGCTCCCGCATCCGGCCGCGCGAGGAATGGTCGATCCTGGACCCCGACGTGCTGGCCTGGCTGCTGCGCGAGCCGGACGGCATCGGCCGCTTCCTGGTCGAGATCTCGGAGCTGCGCGAGATCATCGAGCCGCGGGCGGCCGAGCTGGCGGCCTCGCGCGCCACGGATGAGGAGGCGGAGGCGATCGTCGCCCTGGCCGCGCGGCTGGCGGTCGAGACCATGCCGCAGGTGCTGGACACCGATGTCGGCTTCCATCTGGCGGTGCTGAATGCCTCGCACAACCGGCTGCTGTCCGGCTTCGCCCGGCCGCTCGACGTGCTGCTGCGGGTGCAGTTCCTGGTCTCGGCACACGGCATCGCGCCGGAATACGCCTACAGCCCCTCGGCCGACTATCACATGGGCATCGCCGAGGGCATCCGCGGCCGCGACCCGCAGAAGGCGCGCGACGCGGTCATGGCGATGCTGACCCGCAACCGCGGCATCGCCGAGAAGGTGGCGGCGCCGGACTGAGAGGGCAGGGGAATGGCGCGCGATCCGGGGCTGGAGGAGCTGGTGCGGGAGGCGCTGGGCGCCGAGCCCGGCCTGGACGAGAAGCGGATGTTCGGCGGCCTCGCTTGGCTGCTGCACGGCAACCTGCTGTGCGGCGCCCGGGTCGACAGCATGCTGGTCCGTCTCGGCAAGGGCAATGATGGCTGGGCGCTGCAGCAGCCCGGCGTCGCGACGATGGTCATGCAGGGCCGTCCCATGCCGGGCTGGGTGAGGGCCCGCGCCGATGCCTATGGCGACGACGCGCTGCGCAGAAGGCTGCTGGAGGCCGCGCTCGCCTTCGTCCGCACCCTGCCGCCGAAATAGCTATTCCGCGAGCGTGGCCAACACGAAGCTGGCCCGCTTGGCCACGCTGACCTTCGGCAGGATGACGACCTCGTAGCCCAGCGCCGGATAGTCCTTGAGCAGCCGCTCATACTCCTCCATCGCGGCGTCGAGGCCGTGGCGGCGCTCAGGGTCTGTGCCGTAGATCTCCGGCCAGGGCGGGGTCAGGAACACCCGGCGATGGTAGGGATGCGGCCGGGCCAGAGTCTCCAGCGCCGGCTCGCCGGTCATGTGCTGCAAGGCCGAGGCGGCGTCGATCAGGCCGCGGTCGAAGAACACCCAGCCGAGCCAGATCCCGGCCGCGGCGCGGTCGGCCAGCGCCATTGCGATGGCGCGGCGGGCGAAGGTCGGCCCGTCGGCCCAGGGCAGGGCCGAACCGCCGCTGTCCAGCTCCTGCTTGACGATGCGCCGCCCGGGCTCCTCCACCACGGCACGGCCGCGCCGGCCGAGCTCCGCCAGCAGCGTCGACTTGCCGCCGCCGGAGCAGCCGGAGATGACGACGAAACGGTCCATGAGGGCGGGCCTTCGCTTGACATGTGAAACACATGTGAACATGTTCGTAGCATGACCGCGATGATCCAGATCCGCAACGTCCCGGATGTGCTGCACCGCCAGCTCAAATCGCGCGCTGCGCTGGCCGGCATGTCGCTCTCCGACTATCTGCTCCAGGAGATGCGCCGGCTGGCCGAGCGGCCGACGCTCGACGAATTGCGGGAACGCCTGGCGCAGCGTCCCCAGGTGACACTGTCCGAAGCGCCGGCGCAGGCGGTGCGGGCCGAACGCGACCGACGATGATCGTCCGATGATCGTTGTCGACGCTTCGGCCCTGCTCGAAGTGCTTCTCCGCACGCCGGCGGCCAGGGTGGTGGAGGCGCGGCTGTTCGCTTCCGGCGTCACGCTGCACGCGCCGCACTTGCTGGACGTCGAGGTCGCACAGGTGGTCCGCCGCTTCGCGGCGAAGGGCGAGATCGACGGTGCGCGTGGCCGTGTCGCCCTTGCCGATCTGGCGAACTTCCCTCTGCACCGCTATCCGCACGATATCCTGCTGCCGCGCATCTGGGACCTGCGGGCCAATGTCACGGCTTATGACGCCGCCTATATCGCCCTGGCCGAAGCGCTCGGCGCCCCGCTGCTGACCCGCGACCAGCGCCTCGCCGCCGCGCCCGGGCACAGGGCGAGGGTCGAGGTGGTTTGAAGCGCTGGTCCAGGGGTGTGAGTTGGCTGGATCCCGTGTTGCCCGATAATCAATCCTTGGAAAGAGAGTCTGAGACTTTCAGCTCTGTCATAATGAAGTGCCGAGCCAACCGCCGCATTATACTGGCTGCGTTGTGTAGTCGCCGTAGTTCGTGCAGAGCATCGGGATCGGAAGACCGGTTCGGACTAGCATGGGCGACGGCCACACGGCATGCGGCGTATATATACATCTCTGGTGACTCGCTGCCGCATGCAGCTAGAAACGTTGCGCCATCGTGCGGGTCATCCGGATCATTGAGAACTGGTGACAAATTGTCTGCGACCCACTGGGTCGATGTTTTCGAACCATGGTATCGAATTTCGATGATTTTATAGTAGTTGAGCACAGCGTAGCTCACCAAAAAGTTCAGCTCGGCATTGCGGGCTTCGCGGTAGAGCGCCAGCGCGCGGCGCACCTCCTCGGAATCCGGGATCGATCGGTTGAACACCCAGTGATGGGTAGTCGTGAAGGCGAGATTGCGTTTTGGCACGGCAACCGGCACTGGGTTGCCACTCCATCCGTCCTGGGCAATGGCGAACTGGTCGTCGCACCAAGTCAGGAGGCTTAGAAAACGGTTGATGACCGTCATGGCCTGTTCAGCCGTCAATTGGTTCTTATGCAGATCGAAGCTGATCGATTGCACATTGTCTTTGGTCTTCGGCATCAGCACCATCTGGTATCGATCGAACGACGCCAGCGTCTCCTGCTTCGGCCATGTCACTTGGTTATCGATTCCGATATTGAGGAATCGCGACGACTGGGTAACGTCAAGTCGTTGCCGCCGCGCCTGTTCGACTTCTTCCGCATCATATTCGGGGCTGTCCTCTGGAGGCGGCGCGGGAAAGGCCCGGTCTTCGGCGATCCGACGGCTAAGCCTGTCGAAGAAACGGCGGTTGAATGCCACTTCTCGGGCGAACAGCGCACAACGCTGGTCGGGGTCGAACCGCGTCTCCGCTCCTGGCTGCAACAGGGATACGGCTTCTGGCGGTACATAGGATGTCCGTTTGCATACTCCATCCTGGTCGTAGTGGATCGCAGCATAGCCGTGGCTGTTCGTGCCGCTTTCGGCGGTCGAGAGCCGAACAGCGACAAGCGTCGCTCGCACATCTTTGTCGGCCAAGATTTTCGCCAACGCTTGATGAAGGCTTCCGGCGCCGGCGAAGGCTATGATCGGACCGCCCACCGGAGAGAGGCGCTCCAGCACTGTTGTGGCATGTCCTGCCCAACCCGGTTGGATAGCGACAAGCCCAAGTATGGCCGATGCAATCTGCTCATCTGTCAGCGGGCGGGCGCGATTCTCTCGGCCCCTTGGTAAGCGCCCATTATCCCGGAGAGACGTAAACCTCTTCTCCATATCATCGTGCGCCACCGGAGCCATTTCCGCCCGGCAGAGTTCCGAAAGGAACAGTTCCAAATGTTTCGCAAGCATGCACTTTCACCAAGAACTGGAGTGCTCAAGAGCACGGGCTATTGCCGTCTAACTTCTCGTTGAGAATGCGCTGCCAGGCTCATCCACCATGTCGCCTATGCCATCAACTCGCAGCCGGTTCGAGCCGATCAACTCCGGCGGCTGCCTCTGCCCGATCAGCGATCTCACCCGGTCGACATCTTCCAGCGTCACCGGGTTGTAGATCACCATGCCGAGATCGGGCCGGCCGTCGACGGCGAAGGCCGAGAACTCGAACGCGATCGGCCCGGCGGTCGGATGGCGCAGGCGCTTGACGCCCTCGCCATAGCTGCGGACGTCGTTGTCGCGCCACATCGCCTCGAAGTCGGGGCTGAGCCGGCACAGCTCCTCCACCAGGGCCGCCACCTTGGCCGTGGCCCCGGCGCGCGCCGCATCCGCCCTGAAGGCGGCCACCACGAACCGGGCCACGCCGTCCCAGTCGAACTGCGCGGCGCGGACGCGGGGGTCGAGGAAGACCAGCCGCAGGATGTTGCGCTGCTCCGGCGGCAGCGCTCCGTAATCGGTCAGCACCACTGCCGCGGCCCGGTTCCAGGCGACCACGTCCCAGGTCGGGGTCTTCACCAGGGCCGGGCTGAGCGTCAGCGCGTCGAGCACGCGCTGCAGCCGCGGCGTGACGCCTTCGGCCGCCTGGAAGCGGATCGCCGGCGGGCGGCCGAGCCCCAGAAGGAAGAGATGCTCGCGCTCGACATCCGTCAGCATCAGGGCACGGGCGATGCGCTCCAGCACATCGGCCGAGGGCGCGCCGCCCCGGCCCTGCTCGAGCCAGGTGTACCAGGTGGCGCTGATATTGGCGCGCTGGGCCACCTCTTCCCGGCGCAGCCCGGGCGTGCGCCGGCGCGGCCCCGACAGGCCGAAGGCGGCGGGATCGAGCCTGGCGCGGCGATCCTTCAGATAGATCCCGAGCGGATTGTCGGTCGCGACCGGCATGCCGAGCCTGTTAGCCATTATACCCGTATAACCTCACGGCTTTACCAGGATAGCACATCGCGGGACGGTCGCCTCCTCTTCACAGGAGATTTCCTCTCATGCGTGTCTTCGTCACCGGCGCCACCGGCTTCGTCGGCTCGGCGGTCGTTCAGGACCTGATCGGCGCGGGCCATCGGGTGCTCGGCCTCACCCGCTCCGATGCGGGCGCCGAGTCCCTTCTCGCCGCGGGTGCCCAGCCGCATCACGGCGACCTTCGGGATCCCGACAGCCTGCGCCGGGGTGCGGCCGAGGCGGATGCGGTGATCCACACCGGCTTCATCCATGACTTCTCGAAGTTCCAGGAGTGCTGCGAGATCGACGGTCGCGCCATCGAGGCGATCGGCGCCGAGCTTGCCGGCTCCGACCGCCCCCTGCTGGTCACCTCCGGGGCCTTGATCGTGCCGCGGGGGCCGGTCGGGACCGAGGAGGACGAGCCTCGTCCGACCTCGGCCACCTATCACCGCCTGTCCGAGGCGGCGGTCGCCGGGCAGGTAACGAGGGGCGTGCGCGCGGCGACGGTGCGGCTGCCGCCCTCGGTCCATGGCGACGGCGACCACGGCTTCGTCCCGATCCTGATCAAGCTGGCGCGGGAGAAGGGTATGTCAGCGATGATCGGCGAGGGCCTGAACCGCTGGCCCGCCGCGCACCGGCTCGACGCCGCCCGGGTCTACCGGCTGGCGCTGGAGCGCGGCGTCGCCGCCGGGGCCCGGTACCATGCGATGGCGGAGGAGGGCGTGCCGTTCCGGGAGGTCGCCGAGGTGATCGGCCGTCGCCTGGGCGTGCCGGTGGCAGGCCTGTCCCCGGACGAGGCGGCATCACATTTCGGCTGGTTCGCGACCTTCGCCGGGATGGATGTCCCGACCTCGAGCGAACGCACCCGGACCCTGCTGGGCTGGGCGCCGACGCAGCCCGGGCTGATCGCCGACATCGACCGGCCGGCCTATTTCCCGGGCTGACCGGCGGTGCGCTGTGATGGGGGTGGAGGTGGCGGAGAGGGTGGGATTCGAACCCACGGTGCCCTTGCAGACACAACGGTTTTCGAGACCGTCCTATTCAACCACTCTAGCACCTCTCCGCAGAGGCTTGGCGGGCGGTCTCGAAGACCCCCTCCGCGTGGCCGGCGCGGACCATAGTGGAGAGCGTTCGGCCATGCAAGCGTCGTTTGCGGCGCCGTTCCGGGGGCGTCGTTCCACTCCACCGTTGACACGCGGCCGCGCCTGACTATAGTGCCGCGTTCACGGACACGGGTGCCGGTTCCGGCTGGCACCCGTGTCCGTTTTTGATCACCTGAGGGCGAACCGCAAGGGGCGCTCTCCTAGTCGACGGCAGCTTGACCATGTTCGCAGTCATCCGCACCGGTGGGAAACAGTACCGGGTCGCCCAGGACCAGTTCATCACCGTCGAGCGCCTCGACGGTGAGGCAGGCTCGTCCGTCACCCTGGACCAGGTGCTGATGCTCGGCGGCGACGGCGCTGTCCAGATCGGCACCCCGGTGCTGGTCGGCGCTTCGGTCACCGCCGAGGTGGTCGAGCAGACCCGCGGCCCGAAGATCATCATCTTCAAGAAGAAGCGCCGCCAGAACTACCGGCGGAAGAAGGGCCACCGCCAGGACCTGACGGTGCTCAAGATCACCGCCATCGCCGGCGCGTAAAGAGGAGATCGACAGATGGCACATAAGAAGGCCGGTGGTTCGTCGCGCAACGGTCGCGATTCGGCAGGCCAGCGCCTCGGCGTGAAGAAGTTCGGCGGCGAAGCCGTCGTTCCGGGCAACATTATCGTGCGTCAGCGCGGCACCAAGTTCCATCCCGGCGTCAATGTCGGCATGGGCAAGGACCACACGCTGTTCGCGCTGGTCCCCGGCAACGTCCTGTTCAAGGCCGCCGGCGGCCGCACCACGGTGACGATCGCCCAGGCGGAAGCCGCCGAGTAAGGAATGCCTCGCTCCCCCAGGGGAGCTTGCAGGCACGGACGATGGTGAAGCGGGGGAATGGGCGACCATTCCCCCGTTTCCTATTTGATGCGACAAGAAGAGGGCCGGCCCCGGGGCCGGCGGCACGGGGCGATTCGGTCATGAAGTTCCTCGACGAAGCCAAGATCTTCCTGAAGAGCGGCGACGGCGGGAATGGCTGCGTCGCCTTCCGGCGCGAGAAGTTCATCGAATTCGGCGGCCCGAGCGGCGGCGACGGCGGCCGCGGCGGCGATGTCTGGATCGAGGCGGTGGACGGGCTCAACACCCTGATCGACTACCGCTACCAGCAGCATTTCAAGGCCGAGCGCGGCCATCACGGCATGGGCTCCGACCGGTTCGGCGCCGCCGGGGGCGACGCGGTGCTGCGCGTCCCGGTCGGCACCCAGGTGCTGGACGAGGAGAAGGAGGAGGTGCTGGCCGACCTGACCGAGGTCGGGCAGCGGCTCCGGCTGCTCAAGGGCGGCGACGGCGGCTACGGCAACGCCCATTTCAAGACCTCGACCAACCGCGCCCCGCGCCGCTTCGATCCCGGCTGGCCGGGTGAGGAGCGCTGGGTCTGGCTGCGGCTGAAGCTGATCGCCGATGCCGGGCTTGTCGGCCTGCCCAATGCCGGCAAATCGACCTTCCTGGCCGCCACCACCGCGGCCAAGCCGAAGATCGCCGACTATCCCTTCACCACGCTGCACCCGAATCTCGGCGTGGTCCGCAGCGACGACCATGAGTTCGTGCTGGCCGACATCCCCGGCCTGATCGAGGGCGCGCATGAGGGCGCCGGGCTGGGCGACCGCTTCCTCGGCCATGTCGAGCGCTGCAACGTGCTGCTGCACCTGGTCGACGGCACCAGCGAGGATGTGGCCGAGGCCTATCGCGTGGTTCGCGGCGAGCTCAAGGCCTATGGCGGCGGCCTGGCCGGCAAGCCCGAGATCGTCGGGCTGAACAAGACCGACGCGCTGGACAAGGAGACGATTGCGGCGCGGCTGAAGGCGCTGAAGGCCGTGGCCGGCCGCAAGGCCAAGGTCGTGACCCTGTCCGGCGCCACCGGCGGCGGGGTGCAGGATGTGCTGCGCCTGCTCTGGGTTCGCATCGTCGAAGGCCGCCCGGCCCCGGTCGAGGACGAGCCGGCGCCGGCCGACATCTCGCCCTGGGCGGTCACCGACTCAGACTGAGCGGGTCGGTCGGGGGGCGAACGGGAGAAGCCGATGGCGTTCGAGTCTCCGTCGCGCACGCTCGACGATGCGCAGGTGGAGCGGTTCATCGCGGACGGTTTCGTCCGGATCGACCGGGCCTTTTCCCGCGACCTGGCCGAGCAGGGGCGGGCCATCCTGTGGCGCGACCTGCCCGGCGACCCGCGGGATCCGAAGACCTGGACCCAGCCGGTCGTCCGGCTCGGCTGGTACGGGCAGGAACCGTTCCGGCAGGCGGCGAACACGCCGGTTCTCCATGCCGCCATCGACCGGCTGGTCGGCAGGGGGCGGTGGCAGCCACGGGCGGATCTCGGCACCTTCCCGGTCCGCTTCCCGGCGCGGGGCGCGCCCAAGGACGATGGCTGGCATGTCGATGTCAGCTTCCCCGGCGACAGCAGCGACCCGAATGAACGGCAGGACTATTCGTCCTGGCGGGTGAATGTCAGCTCGCGCGGCCGGGCGCTGGTGATGCTGTTCCTGTTCTCCGACATCGGGCCGCTCGACGCGCCGACGCGGCTCCGGGTCGGGTCGCATCTCGACATGGCCCGGTTCCTCGATCCGGCGGGGGAGGCGGGGCTGGCCAGCCCGAAGGTCGACCGGGTCGGCGCCGGCCGGCCGGAGGCGCTGGCGACCGGGGCGGCCGGCACGGTCTATCTGTGCCATCCCTTCATGATCCACGCGGCGCAGCGGCACCACGGGGCGGAGCCGCGCTTCCTGGCGCAGCCCTCGCTCGGCCTGGCCGAACCGTACCGGCTGGAGCGGCCGGACGGGGACTATTCCCCGGTCGAGACCGCGATCCGCCGGGCGCTCGGCCGGGCCTGACGGCCGAGCGCCTAGCGCGGCCGCTACTCGGCCAACTGGGTGGCGGCCTCGTCGATCAGGGCCGACACCTCGGCCGGCTTCGAGGCCAGGGAGGCGTGGCTCGCCTGCAGGGTGATGACCTTGCGGGCGTCGAGCCGCGCGGACATCCGCTGCTGGTTCTCCGGCGCGATCATGCGGTCGTTGGCGGAGATCTGGTACCAGGACGGCTTCTTGCGCCAGGCCGGGGCTGTGATCGTGTCGCCGAAGGTGCTGGCCAGCGGTGCTTTCTGGGTCACCCCCATGACCAGGCCTTCTTCCGGCGTCAGGTCCTGGCAGAAGCTCTCGTGGAACTTCTCGGGCCTGATCCAGAGATAACCGTCGCTGTCGGGCGCGAGGTTGGGGAAGGCGGCGGGCGGATGCGCCTGCGAGATGCCGCCCGGGCTCTCCCCCGCATCCGGGGCGAAGGCCGCGATATAGACCAGCCCGGCGACGTTGGGCTGGTCGCCGGCCTCGGTGATCACGGCGCCGCCATAGGAATGGCCGACCAGCAGCACCGGGCCGGCCTGCTGCGCCACCATCCTGCGGGTCCGCTCCGCGTCGTCGGCCAGCGAGGTCAATGGTACCTCGACCGCGTGCAGCTCGGCGGGGCCGTAGCCCTTGCGTGCCAGCTCGACGATCACCTTGCTCCAATGAGCGGCGCCGCCCCAGAAGCCGTGCACCAGAACGATCGTGGGTTTTCTCGCCATGGCCTGAGCTCCGATCGAGGATGAGACCGGCCAGCATGATCCGCCCGATCCGGCCGGCTGGCCAGGATGATCGCGTCGGGCGTCGGGAGAGGCCTGACCGTCAGGCCCGGACGTAGACCCAGGCCTCCTGGCCGGAGCGCAGCCGGACCAGGACCCGCTTGTAGTCCGACACCTCATAGGCATCGGCAGCCGCCAGCTCGGCCTCGGTGATGCGGAACACCGTCCCCGCCACCGCATCCGCGGCGTCGCCGCTGGGCTCGACGATCGGGTGGAAGCGCTTGCCGCTGGCGCGGATGACCTCGGGGTCGGTGATCTCGATCTCGCCCAGTCGCCAGCCCGGCATCGCGTCCGGCGTCCCCTCCAGCCGGCGGCCGAAGGAGGACAGCTGGACATTCTCCTGCTGCAGCGTGCCGTAGGAGAACAGCAGGATGGTGGCAGCTTTGGTCATGCGGCATCCTCGGAATCGGGCGTGGCGCCGGATCATAGCGGCCGCGCCGCGGCGAGGGGAGGTTCGGAGCCGCCATCTCGCCACAAAGCGGCAGCAAGGGTTGGCGAGGCAAGGGCGAGGGGGAGCGATGGATCGACACGGCGGCGGCGTCCGGAACCGATGGTTCGGCTTCGGTCCGGATGTAGCGATTCTCCTGGTGGCGATGATCGCGGTGGCGGCCGGCATCGTCGGCTGGCGCTGGACGACACCGATCCCTGTCTGCTCCGCCGCGCCCGAGGCCCCGGCCGAAGGCTGCGTCGCCGGCTTCGCCATCCACGATCTCGACGTCGGGCGCACCGGTTCGATCGCGCTGTCGCAGGATGCCTCCCGGCTGCTGCTCGTCGGCGCGGCCGGCAGCGCCGACGGTGCGCCCCGGGTGCTGGCGGCCCTGCGCACGCAGGACGGCGGGGAGGACTGGCGGCTGCCCGCGGCCGGGCTGGAGGATTCGGTGGCGCTGTCGCCCGACGGCGACCGGGTGGCGGTCTGGCACAAGGAATCGCAGCCGCGCGTGCTGACGATCCCGGATGGAGCGGTCGTCGCGGAGGCCCGATCCCCGGGGCGGACGATGTGGGAGCTGCCGGCCTTCGACGTGACCTTCTCCGCCGACGGCCATGCGCTTCTGTTCGGCGGGGTCATCCCGCGTCGCCTTCATCCGCTGTCCGGGGAGGCGCCGCGGCCGGATCCGGCCGCGGGCGCGGCGCAGCCCGAGGAATGCCCGACCCAGATCGGCCAGTCCGCCTATGGCGGCGGGGTGATCAGCCGCGATTTCCGACTGGCCGTCTTCTACAATTCCTGGGACGACGACAAGTTCGGTCCGGGCAGGGTGACGGACGACCGGTTCCTGCAGTCCGGCCTGTGCGGCCTCCGCTTCTTCCTGATGGCGCCGCCGCCGCCCGGCTGGTCCACGGTGCCGGTCGTCTTCGCCTCCTTCTCGCCGGGCAGCGACCGGCTGGCGATCGTCTATTCCGACAGCGACCGGCCCGGCGACCAGACGCTGATCGAGATCCGGGACACGTCGGCGAAGGTGGAGGACATGCCGTACAGCGATGGCCGGACTGCGGCGGTCCTGGCCCGCTTTCCGGTCCGGGGCCTCGTCGGTTTTGGCCACCGCATCGGCTGGTCGCCCGATGGCCGCCGGCTCGCCGTCATCTCCCTGTCGAGGAACAGGGCGGCCGAGGCCCGGATTTTCGCGGTCCCCTGAGCCTCGGCGCGCGTCGAACGGCTTTGCCCGCGGCGGGCCGAGAGGCTAGGAAGGGGGCCTTGCCTTTCGTTTGTCGAATGCCCGTCATGACCGCTTCCCTCGCCCAGGCCCGCCGCATCGTCGTCAAGGTCGGCTCCGCTTTGCTGGTCGACCCGCGCACCGGGCAGCTGCGCCGCGCCTGGCTGGATGCGCTGGCCGACGACGTCGCCCGCTGCCGGGCCCGCGGGCAGGAGGTGGTGATCGTCTCCTCCGGCTCGATCGCGGCAGGGCGCGAGCATCTCGGCCTCAAGGGGCGGGCGCTGCGGCTGGAGGAGAAGCAGGCGGCGGCCGCCACCGGCCAGATCCGGCTCGCCCATGCCTATCAGGAGACGCTGGCCCGGCACGACATCACCGTGGCCCAGATCCTGCTGACCCTGCAGGACACCGAGGACCGCCGCCGCCACCTGAACGGCCGGGCGACGATCGAGACGCTGCTGCGCCTCGGCGCGGTGCCGGTGATCAACGAGAACGACACGGTGGCGACGGCCGAGATCCGCTTCGGCGACAACGACCGGCTGGCGGCGCGGGTGTCGCAGATGATCTCGGCCGACACGCTGGTGCTGCTGTCCGACATCGACGGGCTGTACACCGCCGACCCCAAGCGCGACCCCACGGCGACGCTGATCCCGGTGGTCGGCGAGCTGACGCCGGAGATCGAGGCGATGGCCGGCGAGGCGCTGCCCGGCTACTCCTCCGGCGGCATGGTCACCAAGCTGGTCGCCGCCCGCATCGCCATGGGCGCCGGCTGCCGCATGGTGATCGCCATGGGCAAGGAGGCGGCGCCGCTGCAGCGCATCGAATCCGGCGCACCCTGCACCTGGTTCGTGCCGGGGGCCGAGCCGCGCACCGCCCGCAAGCGCTGGATCGGCGGATCGCTCAAGCCGGTCGGGTCGGTGGTGATCGACGCCGGCGCGGCCAGGGCCCTGGCGGATGGCCGCAGCCTGCTGCCGGCCGGGGTCACCGCGGTCGAGGGCAGCTTCCGCCGCGGCGACCCGATCGCGGTCAAGGATGGGGACGGCCGGGTGCTGGCCCGCGGCCTGTCGGCCTATGATTCCGACGACGCCGACCGCATCCGCGGCCACAAGAGCCGCGAGATCGAGGCCATCCTCGGCTATCGCGGCCGGGACGAGATGATCCATCGCGACGACCTGGTGCTAGGCTAGACCGGAGTGGATTGAGGTCGGGTCAGGTCACTTCATTCGCAGGCTGGCAGGATGCCGAGCGGGCGAACCGGCACGCCTCCGCCCGGAGGCCCGGCTGTGCAACCCATTGATTCCAATCGTTAAGCGCAATGTTCATTGCGCTCGCATGCGAATCTCGTTCATGATACGTTCCATGAAGGAGATCCCTGCCGATTTCGACGTCCAGGCCTATGGCCGCGGCTGCATGCTGCAGCAATGCGAGATGC
>JAEKLZ010000448.1 GCA_019508225.1 Inquilinus limosus
TGGTCCAGGACCGGGGTGATCCGGCCGCCGTCCACCACCAGCTCGCCGCCATACCAGGTGCTGACCGGTTTGTGGCCGTCGTCCAGCAGCACGAGATCCGCCCGGCGGCCGCCGCCGAAGCCGCCGATCTCGCCGTCCTGGCCGAAGCGGGTGGCGCCGTGCAGCGACCCCATCGACCAGGCCTGTTCGGGCGACATGCCGGCGCGCATCGCCTCGCGCACCACCCAGTCCAGGCCGAAATGCAGCAGGTCTTCGGCGTCGCGGTCGTCGGTGCAGACGGCGATGCGCTTGTGCGATGCCCCCAGCTCGGTGATCGTCCTGATCGCCTCGGGCAGGCTGTGCCAGGGCGTGGTCGGCGGCCCGCCGCGCAGGAACAGCCAGATGCCGGCTTCCAGCATGTCGTCGGCGATGTCGCGGTCGATCGCCTCATGCGTGTCGGTGACGCCGGCGGCGGCGTAGGCGGCGACGAACTCCCGCCCGTAGACATGGCCGGAGACCGGCCGGCCGCGCTCCAGCGCCGCGGCGATGATGGCGTGGCTGCGCTCGTCGCCCATGGTCACCGGGACGAAGTCCATCTTCTCACCCAGCGCCACCGCCTCCGGCCAGCGGTCGAACAGGCCGGCGATCTTCTCGGCGGTCAGGTCCCCGCCCGCGGTCTCCAGGCGCGGCGAGGTGGCCGGCACGGTGCTGGGCACGGTGAGGAAGATCGACAGCGGCGCAGCCCGGGCATCCTCCAGCATCGCCTCGACCCCGGCCACGTCCATGACGTTGCCGATCTCGTGGCTGTCGCAGAAGATCGTGGTGGTGCCGTTCAGCAGCGCCGCCTCGGCATAGGCGCAGGCCGTCACCATGCTCGATTCGATATGGATGTGCGGATCGACCAGCCCGGGCGCCAGGATGGCGCCTTTTCCGTCATACACGGCGACGGATCCGTCCCGGCACGACCCCGTCGGTTTCACCGCGGCGATGCGGCCGCCGGCCAGCCAGACCTCGCGGCCCGGCAGGATGCGCTCGGAATAGGTCGACAGCACCCGGACGTCGCGGATCACCAGGTCCGGCGCGGCGCGGCCGGAGGCGACATCCGTCAGCCGCCGGGTCATGCGGGACAGGGGAAGGACGGAGAAGCGTGTGAGACCGGACATCAGCCTGCTCTCTTGCCGCGGGAATCGGGTGCCGTCAGCTTACCAGGAGCGGAGGCCATTGCCGCGCCGGCCAAAGAAAAAGGGCCCCGCGAGGGGCCCTTTCCAATTCAGCCGTGCGGCTTGCCGGTCAGGCGTGGCCGGCCGGCGCGCCGCGGGTGACGGCGGTCAGCTTGGCCTGGGCCAGCTTCAGCGCCCGCTCGGCGACGGCCTTGTCACCGGAGGTCTTGGCGTCGGCCACGTCCTCCTCGGCGTCGCGCAGCTCCTGCTCGACCTTGGCGCGGTCCAGCGAGGCCACCGGCATCACCTCCTCGGCCAGCACGGTGCAGCGCTCCGGCGTCACCTCGGCGAAGCCGCCGGTGACGAACAGGCGGCTGGAGATGGCGCTGCGCTGCTCATAGACGTCGATCACGCCCGGCTGGACGGTCGACAGCATCGACATGTGCCCCTTCAGCACGCCGAAATAGCCGTCGCCACCGGGGACGACCACCATCTCGACCTGCTGCGCCACGAGCAGCTTCTCGGGCGAGACCAGTTCGAAGGCGAATTTCTCGGCCATGGATGTCCCCGGCTACGATGCTGCTGGCGTCAGGCGGCTTCGGCGAGCTTCTTCGCCTTGGCGATGGCCTGGTCGATGGTGCCGACCATGTAGAAGGCCGCCTCCGGCAGGTGATCGTAGTCGCCGTTGACGATGCCCTTGAAGCCGCGGACCGTCTCCTCGACCGGGACCAGCTCGCCCGGCGTGCCGGTGAACACCTCGGCGACGTGGAAGGGCTGGCTGAAGAAGCGCTGGATCTTCCGGGCACGGGCCACGGTCAGCTTCTGCTCCTCGGTCAGCTCGTCCATGCCCAGGATGGCGATGATGTCCTGCAGCGCCTTGTACTCCTGCAGCGTGCGCTGCACGGCGCGGGCCACCTCGTAATGCTCCTGGCCGACGACGCGCGGGTCGAGGATGCGCGAGGTCGAGTCGAGCGGGTCCACCGCCGGGTAGATGCCCAGCTCGGAAATCGCGCGGCTCAGCACCGTCGTCGCGTCGAGATGCGAGAACGAGGTCGCCGGCGCCGGGTCGGTCAGATCGTCGGCGGGCACGTAGATGGCCTGCACCGAGGTGATCGAGCCCTTGTTGGTCGAGGTGATGCGCTCCTGCAGCGCGCCCATGTCGGTCGACAGGGTCGGCTGGTAGCCCACCGCCGACGGGATGCGGCCGAGCAGCGCCGACACCTCGGCGCCCGCCTGGGTGAAGCGGAAGATGTTGTCGACGAAGAACAGCACGTCCTGGCCTTCGACGTCGCGGAAGTACTCCGCCACGGTCAGGCCCGACAGGCCGACGCGGGCACGGGCGCCCGGCGGCTCGTTCATCTGGCCGTAGACCAGCGCCACCTTCGACTCGCCGTCGAGCTTGATGACCTCGGAGTCGATCATCTCGTGATAGAGGTCGTTGCCCTCACGGGTCCGCTCGCCCACGCCGGCGAAGACCGACACGCCGCCATGCGCCTTGGCGATGTTGTTGATCAGCTCCTGGATGGTCACCGTCTTGCCGACGCCGGCGCCGCCGAACAGGCCGATCTTGCCGCCCTTGGCGTAGGGGCTGATCAGGTCGACGACCTTGATGCCGGTGACCAGCATCTCCGCCTCGGTCGCTTGGTCGACGAAGTCCGGAGCGGCGCGGTGGATCGGCGAATACTGCTTGGCGTTGATCGGGCCGCGCTCGTCGATCGGCTCGCCGATCACGTTCATGATGCGGCCCAGCGTCTCCGGGCCGACCGGCACCATGATGGCGTTGCCGCTGTCCTGCACCTTGTTGCCGCGGACCAGGCCGTCGGTCGAGTCCATGGCGATGCAGCGCACCGTGTTCTCGCCGAGGTGCTGTGCCACTTCGAGCACCAGCTTGCGATCGCCGATCTCGGTGGTCAGGGCGTTCAGAATGGCGGGCAGCTCGCCATCGAACTGGACGTCCACCACGGCGCCCAGAACCTGGCTGATGCGGCCGATGACGTTGCTTGCGGTCTGGGTCTCGACCATGGTGTTCACGCTCCTCGAACTGTCTTCAGGCGATCGGTGGATCAACAGGGCGGCTTAGACGGCCTCGGCGCCCGAGATGATCTCGATCAGCTCCTTGGTGATGTAGGCCTGGCGGGTCCGGTTGTAGACCAGCGTCAGCCGCTTGATCATGTCGCCCGCGTTGCGCGTCGCATTGTCCATCGCGGTCATGCGCGCGCCCTGCTCGGAGGCGGCGGATTCGAGCAGCGCCTTGTAGATCTGGATCGCCAGGTTGCGCGGCAGCAGCTCCGCCAGGATCTGCTCCTCGCTCGGCTCGAACTCGTAGACGATGTTCGAGGCGGTGTCCTCGGCCACCGCCGGCAGCGCCACGGGCACCAGCTGCTGCACCGTGATGATCTGGGCGATCGCCGACTTGAACTTGTTGTAGACGACCGAGCAGACGTCGAAATCGCCGGCATCGAACATCGCCAGGATCCGGTCGGCGATGCCGTTGGCATCGGCGAAGCCCAGCTTCGGCCGGCCGATGTCGATCACGCTCTCGACGATCAGGTTGGCATAGTCGCGGCGCAGGTTGTCGCGGCCCTTGCGGCCGACGGTGAACAGCTTCACCGTCTTGCCGCGGCCCTGCAGCTCGCGGATCTGCTTGCGCGCCTCACGCAGCACCGTGGCGTTGAACGCCCCGGCCAGGCCGCGGTCGGAGGTGATGACCAGCAGCAGGTGCACGTCGCTCTTGCCGGTGCCGGTGATCAGCTTCGGGCCCTGGCCCGCCGTCTTGGCGACGGCGGCCAGGCCGGTCAGCATCCGCTCCATCCGGTCGGCGTAGGGCCGGCCGGCCTCGGCCTGCTCCTGGGCGCGGCGCAGCTTCGACGCCGCGACCATCTTCATGGCCGCGGTGATCTTCTGCGTCGACTTGACGCTGGCGATCCGGTTCTTGAGGTCCTTCAACGACGGCATGGCGCCCCGCCTTCAGTTCTCGTGGTGGGAACGACCGTCTTCAGACGAAGGTCTTGGCGTAGTTGACGATGAAGCTGGTCAGCTTCTCCTCGTTCGCCGGCGAGATCTGCTTCTCGTTGCGGATGCCTTCGAGGATCGCCTTGCCGTCGTCGCGCAGCGCGTCGAGCAGGCCGGTCTCGAAATCCTGCACCCGGTTGGTCGGGACGGTGTCGAGATGGCCGCGGACGCCGGCGAAGATCGACGCCACCTGCTCCTCGACCGGGAGCGGGCTGAACTGCGGCTGCTTCAGCAGCTCGGTCAGGCGCGCGCCGCGGGCCAGCAGCTTCTGGGTCGAGGCGTCGAGGTCCGACGCGAACTGGGAGAAGGCCTCCATCTCGCGGTACTGCGCCAGCTCGAGCTTGATGCGGCCGGCGACCTGCTTCATCGCCTTGATCTGGGCGGCGGAGCCGACGCGGCTGACCGACAGGCCGACATTGATGGCCGGGCGGACGCCCTTATAGAACAGGCCGGTCTCGAGGAAGATCTGGCCGTCGGTGATCGAGATCACGTTGGTCGGGATGTAGGCCGAGACGTCGCCGGCCTGGGTCTCGATGATCGGCAGCGCCGTCAGCGAGCCGTTGCCGTGCTCGTCGTTCATCTTGGCCGCGCGCTCCAGCAGGCGGCTGTGCAGGTAGAACACGTCGCCCGGATAGGCCTCGCGGCCCGGCGGGCGGCGCAGCAGCAGCGACATCTGGCGGTAGGCCACGGCCTGCTTGGACAGATCGTCATAGATGATCAGCCCGTGCATGCCGTTGTCGCGGAAGAACTCGCCCATCGCGGCGCCGGTGTAGGGCGCCAGGAACTGCAGCGGCGCCGGCTCGGACGCGGTGGCGGCGACGACGATGGTGTATTCCAGCGCGCCGTATTCCTCGAGCGTCTTGACGATCTGGGCGACCGTCGAGCGCTTCTGGCCGATGGCGACGTAGATGCAGTAGAGCTTCTGGCTCTCGTCGCCGGACTTGTTGATCTCGCGCTGGTTCAGGATGGCGTCGATGGCAACGGCGGTCTTGCCGGTCTGGCGATCGCCGATGATCAGCTCGCGCTGGCCGCGGCCGACCGGGGTCAGCGCGTCGATCGACTTCAGGCCGGTCTGCATCGGCTCGTGCACCGACTTGCGCGGGATGATGCCCGGCGCCTTGACCTCGACGCGGCTCAGCTTGGCGTCGGTGATCGGGCCCTTGCCGTCGATCGGGTTGCCCAGGCCATCGACCACGCGGCCCAGCAGGCCGCGGCCGACCGGGACCTCGACGATCGCGCCGGTGCGCTTGACCGTGTCGCCTTCCTTGATGGCGCGGTCTTCGCCGAAGATCACGATGCCGACATTGTCGGTCTCGAGGTTCAGCGCCATGCCCTTGATGCCGCCCGGGAACTCGACCATCTCGCCGGCCTGGACGTTGTCGAGCCCGTAGACGCGGGCGACGCCGTCACCGACCGACAGGACCTGGCCGACCTCGGCCACGTCGGCCTCGGTCCCGAAATTGGCGATCTGATCCTTGATGATCGCAGAGATTTCGGCGGCACGGATGTCCATCAGACGGTCCCCTTCATCGCGAGCTGTAGCTTGGCCAGTTTGGTGCGCAGGGAGCTGTCGACCATGCGCGAGCCGACTTTGACGATCATCCCGCCGAGCAGGGCGGGATCGATTTTGACATTGACCTGGACCTTGGCGCCCATGGCCTTCTTGAGCTGATCGACCAGCGCCTCGGTCTGGCGGTCGGTCAGCGCCGCGGCGGCGGTGACGTCGGCGGTGACCTCGCCGCGGCGGCGGGCCAGCTCGGCCAGGAAGGCGTCGATCATGGCGTTGAGGGCGAACAGGCGGCGGTTGCGCGCCACCAGGCCGATGAAGCGGCGGACCAGGTCGGACACGCCAGCCTTCTCCAGCACCGCGGCCATCGCCTTGCCCTGCACGTCGCGCGACAGGAGCGGGCTGCGGACCAGACGGCGCAGATCCTCGCTCTCGGCCAAGGCGGTCTTCAGGCCGCGCAGGTCGTCCGCGGTCTGGTCGAGCGCCTTGTTCTCATCGGCGAGTGCGTAGAGCGCCGTCGCGTAGCTGGATGCGAGGCCGGAAATCCCTGACCCTGAAGCTGCCACCGATCGTCCCTCGATCGTTTGTTCGATCGTGGCAGGAGGCCACGACCACCGAAAGTTCGGGGGGCTCTATCGCACAACAGAGGGCTGTCCGAGGCCCACCCCTTACGCTCGGCGCGCCGTCATCTAACATAGCGGTAGGGGGGGCGCAACCGGCATGGAGGCGGGTTTTTCATGGCGCGGCGCCGGATGTAGAGTGGCGCGAGCGATTCGCATCCTCTCGGAGGCCGGAATGCCGCACGACCATTCGCCCGGGCCGGACTCCGGCCACGATCATGCGGCGCATGACCACGGGCCGGGCCACGCCCACCATCACGGCATGCCGGACGGGGCGGATGGCGAGCGGCGGCTGCTGATCGCCCTGGCCATCACCGCCGGCTTCATGCTGGTCGAGGCGGCGGGCGGCTGGGTCGCCAATTCCCTCGCCCTGCTGGCCGATGCCGGGCATATGCTGACCGATGCCGCGGCGCTGGCCCTGGCCTGGCTGGCGGCGCGGATGGCACGGCGACCGCGCGACGCCCGACGCTCCTACGGCTACGGCAGGGTGCAGGTGCTGGCGGCCTTCGCCAACGGCATCGTGCTGCTGGCCGTGGTCGTCGCCATCGTGGTCGAGGCCGCTGGCCGATTGACCGCGCCCGCGCCGGTCGAGGGCGGGCTGATGATCGGCGTCGCCGCCGCCGGGCTCGTGGCCAATGTGGTCGCCTTCCGGGTGCTGCAGGGCGGCGACCGCGGCAATTTGAATATCCGCGGCGCCGCGCTGCATGTGATGGGCGACCTCTTGGGCTCGATCGGCGCGCTGGCCGCGGGCGCGGTGATCCTGCTGACCGGCTGGATGCCGATCGACCCGATCCTGTCGGTGCTGGTGTCGCTGCTGGTGCTGCGCAGCGCCTGGTCGATCCTGCGCGAATCCGGCCATGTGCTGGTCGAGGGCTCACCCGGCGGGATCGACGAGGCGACGCTGAGCGCGGCGATTTTGGAGAGCGTGCCGGCGGTGATCGACGTGCACCACGTCCACGCCTGGACCCTGACGCCCGACCGCCCGATCGTGACGCTGCATGCCCGGCTGCGCGAAGGTGCCGATTCCGATGAAGCGATCGGCGCAGTGATCCGGCTGCTGCGCGACCGCTTCGGCATCGACCACGCCACGGTGCAGGCGGAATTCGAGGTCTGCGCCGACGTCACACAGGCGCCGCGACATTAAGCGAAACCTGCCGAATCGGAAAAGCGCAATCGCCAGTTCACCTTTTTGCGCGGAAGCGGTAATTATTCGACATAAAGCTGTGCATTTGATGTCGCCCATGGCCCGGGCTGTCCGGGGCAGCGGGCCCGGAAAGGTGACGATGGGCCATAATGGAGCTCTTGCCCGCGACGCGGACCCGATGTCGATCTGCCGCAACGTGACCGTTGCCGGCCGACGCACCAGCGTCCGCATGGAAGTCGTGTTCTGGGACGGGCTGATGGAGATCTGCGCGCGAGAGCAGATCGGGCTGAACGAGATCTGCACCCGCATCGACGCAGACCCCGCCGGCGCTGCTGGTGGCGGCGCTGGAAGGCGTCATCGGCGCACGGGCGTAGGGAAGCTTCCCGGCTTGGCGGCCGGGCCCTAGGCGAGGCCGTCCCAGTTCAGCCGCTCGACCGCCGCCGCCGGCCGCAGCCGGTGGCGTTCGGCCGCGGCGGCCAGCTTGTGCGCGTCCGGCCGGCCGGTGGCGGCGTCGCGCAGCTCGGCGCCATGGATGCCGCCGATCACGAACAGCCCGTCGATCCCGGCCGCGGCCGCGCCGGCCATGTCGGTGTGGAAGCTGTCGCCGACCGCCAGAACCCGGGCGGGGTCGGGCCGGCCCAGCAGCTCGAAGCAGCGGCGATAGACCGGCGGGTGCGGCTTGCCGTGGTAGAATACCGGGCCGCCCAGCGTCTCGTAGTGCTGGGCCAGGGCGCCGGCACAGATCTGCATCTTGCCGCCGACGATGACGACGATGTCCGGATTGGCGCAAATCATCGGCAGCTTGCGGGCGGCGGCGGCCTCCAGCAGCGGCGCATGGTCCTCGACCCGCTCCTCGGGGTCGTCGATGCCGGTGTTCAGCACGAACTCGGCATCGGCCAGGTCGTCGACCCGGACGAATTCGTCGAGCCCATCATAGACGTCGGCATCGCGCTCGGGCCCGAGATGCAGGAAGCGCTCGCCCAGCGCCTGGTGGAAGTCGTCGTCGCGCGCCGCCAGCGCCAGATGCGCCGCCTCGCCCGAGGACAGGATGGCGTCCCAGCAATCCTCCGGCACGCCGATCTGGGCCAGGCGCTGCACCACCGACCCGACCCGCCGCGGCGCGTTCGACAGCAGGCACACCTGCTTGCCGTCGGCGCGCAGCCGCTGCAGGCAGTCGATCACGCCGGGATAGGGCGTGACCCCGTCATGCACCACGCCCCACAGGTCGATGATGAAGGCGTCGTAGCGGTCTCGGATCGCGGCGATGCCGCCGAGGATCGGAATGTTCTCGGTCATCCGTGTTGGCCTGTTGCTCCCATTCCGGTCTTGTGCCATGGCGGGCCGGGCGGCGCCACCCGTCGCGCGAGGCGCACGGCGCATCGTATGGCTGCAGCTTGCTGCCAGTGATCCAATGGATTACTATTCGATATGTCGCTGCCGACGGCATTTGAGTGGGATGACACTAAAGCCGCCAGCAACTTGGCCAAGCACGAGGTGTCGTTCGACTACGTCATTCGCGTGTTCCTGGATGATGGCCGGCTGATCGCGGACACGACCCGCGGCATCGACGGCGAGGAGCGCGGGAAGGCGACCGGGATGATCGACGGCAAGCTGTACACTGCCGTCTACACCATGCGCGGGACCGTCTGCCGGATCATCTCCGCGCGTCGGTCGAACAGGAGCGAGGAGCGCTCTTATGGCCATCGTTAGGGTCACGCTCGACCCGAACAATCTTCCAAGGCTGACGCCGGAACAGAAGGCCCGGCTTGAAGCCCTGACCGACGAGGAAATCGAGGCGAACGCCGCCTCCGATCCCGACAACCCGCCCTGGACCGACGAGGAGCTCGCGCGGGCGGTCGAGGCGCGCCGTGTCCGGCTGGTGCGGCAGAAAACCGGCCTGTCCCAGCCGGCCTTCTCGCGGCGATACAGGATTCCCTTGCCGACCTTGCGCCACTGGGAGGCTGGCCGGCGAAAGCCCGACCGGGCGTCCTGGGCCTATCTGCAGGTGATTGAGGCGATGCCCGCCGCCGTGGCGGAGGTGCTGGACGCCTGACGGCAACAAGGCCCGCCCGATATCTCGGGCGGGCCTTGGCCGACACGCGTCGACGGACGGCAGGTCAGGCCGTCTGCAGGTCTTCGCCCTGGCCCTTCAGCTTCGCCGCCAGCGAGGCTTCCAGGAACTGGTCGATGTCGCCGTCCAGCACCGCCGAGGAGGCGCTGGTCTCCACGCCGGTGCGCAGGTCCTTCACCATCTGGTAGGGCTGCAGCACATAGCTGCGGATCTGGTGGCCCCAGCCGATCTCGGACTTCTCGGCGTTCAGCGCGTCGGCCTGGGCCTCGCGGATCTTCAGCTCGCGCTCGTAGAGACGGGCGCGCAGCATGTCCATCGCCATGGCCCGGTTGCGGTGCTGCGACCGGTCGTTCTGGCAGGCGACGATGACGCCGGTCGGGATGTGGGTGATGCGGATCGCCGAATCCGTCTTGTTCACATGCTGGCCGCCGGCACCGGAGGCCCGGTAGGTGTCGACCTTCAAATCCTTGTCCAGGATCGTGATCTCGATCGTATCATCGACCACCGGCGACACCGAGGCCGAGGCGAAGCTGGTGTGGCGCCGCGCCGCGCTGTCATAGGGGCTGATCCGGACCAGGCGGTGGACGCCCGATTCGGTCTTCAGCCAGCCATAGGCGTTGTGTCCCTTGATCAGCACCGTGGCCGATTTGATCCCGGCCTCTTCGCCCGGGCTCTCCTCCAGCCACTCGACCTTGAAGCCGTGCTGCTCGGCCCAGCGCACATACATGCGCAGCAGCATCTGGCCCCAGTCCTGGGCCTCGGTGCCGCCGGCGCCGGCATTGACCTCGAGATAGCAGTCATTGCCGTCGGCCTCGCCCGACAGCAGGCTCTCCAGCTGGCGTTTGGCCACCTGCTCGGCCACCTTGCCCAGCTCGGCCTCGGCGTCGGCCAGCACGCTGGCATCGTCTTCGGCCTCGGCCAGCTCGATCAGGCCGAGCGCATCCTCGTAGTCGCCCGCCAGCTTCCGGTAGCCGCCGATGGCGTCATCCAGATAGGTGCGCTCGCGCAGCAGGGTCTGCGCCTTCTCCGGGCTGTCCCAGAGCTTCGGGTCCTCGGCGAGCGCGTTCAGCTCGTCCAGTCGTCTGAGTGCGTTGTCCCAGTCAAAGAGACCTCCTCAGCAGCGCGAGCGACTGCTTGATCTCTTGGGCCTTGGCTTCGGTCTCGGCGCGCATGCCGTGCGCTCCTCTCGAATTCGGTCCGTCCACGGGGTCGCGGGCCGCGGGGCGGCCTGCGATGCGAACCGGGGATGTAGGATGGATCGGCGGTCAGGTAAAGACCGCGGGCGGGAAAACTCGCCCGCGGCCTGGACCTCAAGCCTTCCGCGGCCGCAACTGGCTGACGTCGCGCACGGCGCCGCGGGCGGCGCTGGTGGTCAGGGCCGCATAGGCCTGCAGCGCCATCGAGACTTTTCGCGCGCGCGGCGCGGAAGGCTGCCAGCCGCCATCGGCGCGGGCGTTCATCGCCGCCCGGCGATGGGCCAGCACCTCGTCGGAGACGGCGAGGTGGATCTTGCGGTGCGGGATGTCGATCTCGATGGCGTCCCCCTCCTCGACCAGGGCGATGGCGCCGCCCTCTGCCGCCTCGGGCGAGACATGACCGATCGACAGGCCGGAGGAACCGCCGGAGAAGCGGCCGTCGGTGACCAGGGCGCAGACCTTGCCCAGGCTCTTCGACTTCAGATAGCTGGTCGGGTACAGCATCTCCTGCATGCCGGGGCCGCCCTTCGGGCCCTCGTAGCGGATCAGCACGACGTCGCCGGGCTTGACGTGGTCGCCCAGGATGGCTTCGACCGCCGCGTCCTGGCTCTCGAAGATCCGGGCGGGGCCGGAGAAGGTCAGGATGCTGGCATCGACGCCCGCGGTCTTCACCACGCAGCCATCCTCGGCGATGTTGCCGTACAGCACCGCCAGGCCGCCATCGGGGCTGAAGGCGTGCTCGAGATCACGGATGACCCCGCGCTTGCGGTCGGCGTCGACGCTGGGATAGCGCGCGTCCTGGCTGAAGGCGACCTGGGTCGGGATGCCGCCCGGCGCCGCGGCATAGAAGCGATGCACCGACTCGCTGTCGGTGCGCTTGATGTCCCACTGGTCCAGCGCCGCCGACAGGCTCTCGGCATGGACCACGCGGGTGTCGCGGTTCAACAGGTTGGCGCGGTCCAGCTCGCCCAGGATGGCCATGATGCCGCCGGCGCGGTGGACGTCCTCCATATGCACGGTCGACAGCGCGGGCGCGACCTTGCACAGCACCGGCACCCGGCGCGACAGCCGGTCGATGTCGGCCATGGTGAAGTCGACCCCGCCCTCCTGCGCCGCCGCCAGCAGGTGCAGCACGGTGTTGGTCGACCCGCCCATGGCGATGTCGAGCGTCATCGCGTTCTCGAAGGCGGCGAAGCTGGCGATGTTGCGCGGCAGCACCGACTCGTCGTCCTGCTCGTAATGGCGCTTCGCCAGGTCGACGATCAGGTGCCCGGCCTCGACGAACAGGCGCTTGCGGTCGGCATGGGTGGCCAGGGTCGAGCCGTTGCCCGGCAGGGCCAGGCCCAGCGCCTCGGTCAGGCAGTTCATCGAATTGGCGGTGAACATGCCGGAGCAGGAGCCGCAGGTCGGGCAGGCCGACCGCTCGATCACCTTGACGTCTTCGTCGCTGATCCGGCTGTCCGCCGCGGCGACCATGGCGTCGATCAGGTCCAGCGCCTTGGTCTCGCCGCCGACCTTGACCTTGCCGGCCTCCATCGGCCCGCCGGACACGAACACCACCGGGATGTTCAGCCGCATCGCGGCCATCAGCATGCCGGGCGTGATCTTGTCGCAGTTCGAGATGCAGACCATGGCGTCGGCGCAATGCGCATTGACCATGTACTCGACGCTGTCGGCGATGATCTCGCGCGACGGCAGGCTGTACAGCATGCCGTCATGGCCCATGGCGATGCCGTCATCGACGGCGATGGTGTTGAATTCCTTGGCGACCCCGCCCGCGGCCTCGATCTCCCGCGCCACGAGTTGGCCGAGGTCCTTGAGGTGGACATGGCCGGGCACGAACTGGGTGAACGAGTTGACGACGGCGATGATCGGCTTGCCGAAATCCGCATCCGTCATGCCGGTCGCGCGCCAGAGCCCGCGGGCTCCGGCCATGTTGCGGCCGTGGGTGGTGGTGCGGGAACGATAGGCTGGCATGGGTCGGGTCCGTGCTGCTCGGGTCACTTTCGGTCGGACGGGCGGCCGCGGCAGTCAGAAAAGAACCGCAGCATCCGTCGGAAACATCCAGAAAGAACGCCATTCCCGCCCGCGGCGCAAGGGCGCCGGATGCAACGCTCCCGCGCGCGGAGTGCCTCTACCGGCTCGCGGCGGCATCCCCCGGCTCCGGCGCCGGGTCCTCGGCGGTGTAGGCCGGGGTGGCCAAGCGCAGGCAGCTGACCACCGTGGCGGCGGTCGCCAGCCCGGCCGCGGTCAGCAGTGCCGCCTGCGCGCCATGGTCCGGGAAATGGGCGAACAGCAGCGCCACCAGCGCCGCGCCGGTGGCCTGGCCCAGCAGGCGGGCGGTGCCCAGCATGCCGCTGGCGGCGCCGCTGCGGCTGCGCGGGGCCGACCCGATCATCACCCGGTTGTTGGGCGCCTGGAACAGGCCGAAGCCGGCGCCGCACAGCGCCATGCGCCAGACGATGTCCAAGGGGGAAGGATCCGC
>JAEKLZ010000449.1 GCA_019508225.1 Inquilinus limosus
AAGGGGGAAAACCATGTCCAAGACAGCGCTGTACGCCTGCCTGGCCGCCTTGCTGCCGGCCGCCCTGCTGCCCGCGAGCCAGGCCTCCGCCCAGGATGCCTGGCCCACCCGGCCGGTCACCATCATCGTGCCCTTCGCTGCCGGCGGGAACACCGACCTGTTCGGCCGCCTGCTGGCCGACGAGATGAGCAAGACCTTCGGCCAGCCCTTCGTGGTCGAGAACAAGCCGGGCGCCGGCGGCGGCATCGGCACCGAGCAGTTGGCCCGGGCCGAGCCGGACGGCTACACGCTGGGCATGGGCACGGTCGGCACCCATGCCATCAACCCCTGGGTGTTCAAGGATCTTGGCTACGACGCCGAGACCGATTTCGCGCCGATCTCGCTGGCCGCAACCCTGCCGAACCTGCTGGTGGTCAACCCGTCCTTCCCGGCCAAGTCAGTGCCGGAGCTGATCGCGCTCTTGAAGGCCGAGCCGGAGGGCCACAGCTATGCCTCCTCCGGCTTCGGCACCTCGATCCACCTCGCCGCCGCGGCCTTCTAGATCCATGTCGGCTCGCACATGACCCATGTGCCCTACAAGGGCAGCGCCCAGGCGCTGGGCGACGTCGTCGCCGGTCATGTCGACATGATCTTCGACAACATCCCGACGGCGATGGAGCAGGCCCGCGCCGGCACCGTGCGGCCGCTGGCGGTGACCGGGCTGGAGCGCACGCCGACCCTGCCGGACGTGCCGGCCATGGCCGAGTTCCTGCCCGGCTTCGACATCACCTCCTGGCAAGGCCTGCTGGCGCCGGCCGGCACGCCGCCGGCGATCGTCGAGAAGCTCAGCGCCGAGGTGCAGCGGGTCATGCGCCTGCCGGAGATCAAGGCCCGGGTCGAGCCCCTGGGCGCCAAGCCGATCGGCAGCACGGCGGAGGAGTTCGCCGCCTATATCAAGACCGAGAAGGCGAAGTACAAGCCGATCGTCGAGGCCTCCGGCGCGACCGCGCAGTAGCGCGCTACCGCTGCTCCGCGGCAATGCGCAGGCCGAGCGCGATCAGCAGGGCGCCGGTGGCGCCCTCGATGGCGCGGCGGACGCGCGGACGGCGCAGCACGTCGCGTGGCCTCTCCCGCTTGCGAGACCTTTTTAGAACAACGACCCATCCCTTTGCCGTCATTCCTTTGCCGTCATTCCCGCGAAAGCGGGAATCTTTTTCAGTGCGTTACGAGATCCCCGCTTCCGCGGGGATGACGGATTGGGGGATTGGAAAGATCTCACAGGCGGGAGAGGCCACGTGCCCTAACGTCGACGCCGATCTTTCGCCGCAGCGATAATAGCCCGTCCCTCCGCCATCACTTCCTCGTGCGGTACCAAACGGCCCGCCTGCATGTCGGCCAAGCCACGCCGGACGCCATCGACGACCTGCAACTCGCGATCGACAAAGACAGCGACTGCCTGAGCGGCAAGACGTGATCGGCTGCGCCCGGTCTCCCGCGCGATGCAATTGAGCTTCTCGATCACGTCAGCGTCGAGGCGGATCGTCACGGTCGTGCTGGCAGCCATCGCATCCTCCCGGCATCATCGCTCTCACGCTACCGCAGTCGCCGACTGGACCGAAACCTTCACCGCCCCCCCGGCCGCACCCCGAAGCTGGCGAGGAACCCCAGCGTCCCCAGCAGCGCGGCGATGCCGAAGACCCAGGCGGCCGCGTGGATGATCGTGGCCGGGGTCAGCGCCGCGGCCATGCCGGCCTCGTTGGCGATCAGGCCCGCGACCGCCGCGCCGATGGCGTAGCCGCCGGATTGCAGCGTCGGCAGCAGGGCCGAGGCGGAATCGCGCTCGCCCGGGCGCGCCGCCTCCATCACCGCCTGGCTGAGGAAGGCCCAGGAGATGCCGAAGCCGGCGCCGATCAGCACTTGGCACAGCATCAGCAGCCAGGGCTGGCCGGCGACCAGCGCCGTCATCACGCCGAGCAGGCCGAGGGCCAGCAGGAACGGCCCGAGCCGGATCAGCCGGCGTTGCGCCCCGGGCCGGGCCACGCCCGCGACCAGCACGGCCGTGCCGCTCCAGGACAGCGCCATCAGGGCGCTGACATAGCCGGCCATGGTCGGGCCGTAGCCCCAGAGATGCTGGATGGTGATGTTGAGATAGACCGTGGTGGCGGCCTGGGCCACCGGCATCAGCAGCACCACCCAGAGGCCGGCGCCGACGGTGGAGCGAAAGGTGAAGGCGTCGGACGGGAACAGCCGGTCGCGGCTGCGCCGGTCGGCCAGCACCACCGTCGCCAGCACGGCCAACGCCGCGGCGACGCAAGGCACCGCCTGCCAGCTGTGCGGCACGATGCCGGCGACCGACACCAGCATGATCCCGGCGGCGCAGCCGAGCAGGCGCAGCACCGGCACCGTCCCGCCGCCGCGCCGGCTCCGCTCGGCCGGAACGACCAGCCCGACCAGCAGCATGAAGATCGCGATCAGCGGCACGTTGACCAGGAAGGCGGCGCGCCAGGACACATGCTCGGTCAGCACGCCGGACAGCAGCGGCCCGCCGAAGGCGGCGGCGGCCCAGACGATCGCCTCGGCCCCGAACACCTTGGGCATCAGCCGCGATGGGAACATCTCGGGGATCAACGCGTAGCAGACGGCAGCGACCACCCCCTCCCCCGCGCCCTGGATCAGGCGGCCGGCCAGCACCATCGGCATCGACACGGCGAAGCCGCAGACCAGGGTGCCCACCAGGAAGGCCAGTGCCGCCAGCAGCAGCGCCGGCCGGGTGCCGAAGCGCTGCTTCAGCATCGCCGCGGCGGCACCGCCGACGATGGCGGCGACGAGATAGACGGTGAAGGCCCAGCTGATCAGCCCGACGCCGCCGAGCTCGGTCACCGCGGTGGGCAGCGAGGTCGAGACCAGGAAGGCGTTGAGCGCGTACAGCGCCACGCCCAGGCACAGGGTGGCGACGGTCGCGGCATAGCGCCGGGTCAGCAGCTCGCCCCACCGGCCGTCGATCGTCTCCTCCATGACCCGCTCTCTTTTTTGCAAGTTTCCTCTTGTTATATCCCATCGACCGGAAAAGCAACGGCCTCGACCATGGCGGCGAGCGGCGGGTCGAGGGCGCGAAAAGCCGGGGACGGCACCTTCCCGCAACCTGGATGGGCTAGCAGTCGCCTCGGCCCTGTCGCCGGCGACAGTCCCGCGACCCAGGATCGCCGTGGCGGGCCGCGCCATCGGAGGCCTGTCGGCGACCATCCCGAAGCGATGAGGGCATCGATGATTTTGATACGGAAGACGATCGCGGTGACGGCAGGGCTCTCGCTGCTCGTCGCCGCCTGCGCGAATTTCAGCGGCGCCGACAAGCTGGTCGGCCAGAACATCAGCGCGGCCTATGCCAAGTTCGGCCCGCCGGAGTCGCATGGAGCCGGTCGGAGGCACCGTGGAGGTTGTGGTCCGGGCCCCGGCGGACATCCTGGTCATAGACCACGGCCCGCGCATCCCGACCGAGCAGGTGTTCGAGCCCTTCTGGCGCCGGGACGAAGCCTATCCGGGCGCCGGCCTGGGCCTGACGATCGTGCGCGAGGCCGCCGCCGCCCGTGGCGGGTCGATCTCGATCGAGGAGACGTCGGGGGCGGCGCGACCTTCCGCCTGCGGCTCAAGGCCTAGCAACACCTCACAACGGCTAACGGGCGGCTTCGCCCGCAGCGGGGTACATGTCGGCCTGGGGTATCCTTCATCCCGAAGGCCCATCATCCCGGGGAGGCTCGCCATGCACAGGACCGCAGGCTCGGACGTCGTCAACCACGACCGGCGCTGGTTCCTGTCCACCGCGGCCATGGCTGCGACGGCCGCCGGCGCCGCCGGGCTGTTCCCCGCGCATCCGGCGCAGGCCGCAGCCCCGGCGGCCACGGGCGACGCTATCCGCCCGTTCCGCGCCGAGATCCCTGAGCAGGCCCTCGCCGACCTGCGCCGGCGCATCGCCGCAACGCGCTGGCCCGACGAGGAGACGGACCCGTCGCAGGGCATCCCGCTGGCGAAGCTGAAGCCGCTGGTCGAGCATTGGGGCACCGCCTACGACTGGCGCCGCGCCGAGGCGATGCTGAACGCCCTGCCGCAATTCGTCACCACGATCGACGGCCTCGACATCCACTTCATCCATGTCCGCTCGAAGCACCCCGGCGCGCTGCCGGCGATCATCACCCATGGCTGGCCGGGATCGGTGTTCGAGCAGCTCAAGATCATCGGCCCGCTGACCGATCCGACCGCCCATGGCGGCGCCGCGGAGGACGCCTTCGACCTGGTGATCCCGTCGATGCCGGGCTACGGCTTCTCCGGCCGGCCGCGGGACATCGGCTGGGGCCCCGACCGGATCGCCAGGACCTGGGCGGTGCTGATGCAGCGCCTGGGCTACAGCCGCTACGTCGCCCAGGGTGGTGACTGGGGCTCCCCGGTCTCCAGCGCCATGGCGCGGCTGGCCCCGGCGGGGCTGCTGGGCATCCACATCAACCTGCCGGCGACGGTGCCGCCGGAGATCGTCAAGGCGCTGGCCGATGGCGGGCCGGCGCCCGCCGGCCTCTCCGACACCGAGCAGGCGGCGTTCGACGCGCTCAGCGCCGCCGCCAGGAAGGGCAACCGGTCCTACGCCACGATCATGGGCACCCGGCCGCAGACCATCGGCTACGGCCTGGCGGATTCCCCGGCCGGCCTGGCGGCCTTCCTGCTCGGCCATCCGGGCTTCTCGACCTGGACCTGGGACGGCCGCGACCCCGAGAAGTCGCCGGACGAGGTGCTGGACGACATCACCCTGTACTGGCTGACCAACACCGCGACCTCGGCGGCGCGGCTGTACTGGGAGGTCGGCGGCCGCGGCGTCGTCTCCGCCGCCGCGGAGAAGACCGCCGAGATCGCGCTGCCGGTGGCGATCACGGTGTTCCCGGGCGAGATCTACCTGGCCCCGGAGAGCTGGGCCCGCCGCGCCTACCGCAACCTGGCCTATTTCCACGTGGTCGACAAAGGCGGCCATTTCGCCGCCTGGGAGCAGCCGGCGCTGTTCGCCGCCGAGGTCCGGGCCGCGTTCCGGCCGCTGCGGCAGCGAAGCTGACAGATGGGCTGGTCCGGCCCGCTACGGCCGTAGCGCGATACCATCGATCCTGAAGCCGATCCGACAGACAGCGGGACGAGAATGAAGCCTGCTCAATAGGCTGTCGGCAGGACGTGATGACCAGCATGGCCAGAGAGACCGGGGCGTGGCTCCGGGACCGCCTCAAGGGCGCGGGCGGCCTGTACAATGTCGGGAATGCCATCGGCTTCGTGACCGGCCTCGCCGCGTCCCTCACGGCCGCCCGTCACGAGGCCGGGGTGTCGCTGCTGCTGGCCTCGGCCTGGAACTATATCGGGGGCAGCCCCGCCGCCACGGCGATCACCGCCTCGACCGTGCTGTTCTTCTGGAGCGGCGAGGAATACCGCCGCGCCTGGCAGCCCGGCCGCCTGCCCGACCCCGCCCACAACCGCCGCGGCGACCTGCTGTCCGGCCTGGGCGCCGTGCTGCTCGGCCTGGGGCTGGCCATGCTCGGCAGCCCCCTGCTCGCCGCGACCTCCGGCTTCATGCACGCCGCCGGCAAGTTCGGCAGCGCGTCCGGCTGGAAGACCACGCTGCGGCTGTTCGGCCGGCCGGTACAGGCTTCGGATCTCTTCCGCCGCTCGGTGGTGCTGAGCCGCATCCCGGCGATACTGCTGACGCTCAGCGTGATCGTGGAGACCTTCGAGAATTTGCCCGCGGCCGCCGCGCTGGACCGGTCGATCCTGCCGGGCGCCACGATGATCTGCCTGTGCATCTGGGCGGCCGCCGACCTGATGCTGGCCCGCGCGGCGAGAAGCGTGGCGGCCGGCGTCAAGGACCTGTCGTCGCGATCCGGATCCTCACCCGGCCCCGCCGCACGAGCCTGATGTCTCGTCCCGGACCAGATCCGGCTCGGATCCTTCACCGACAAATGACTGCATCACCCTTCAGGGCTCGTCCTCGAGCACCCCGGTCGTGACCGCCGCGCCGGGCGACCCGTACATGACCGCCGCCGTCAACATCCCTTGGACGGATGGCGGCAGCGGCAAGCAGCCCAGCTTCGGCGTGCACACCGGCTATACCGACCAGGGCAGCAAGAATCCGATGGATATCTACGTCTTCAACTTCAACGCGGTCTGGAACTAGCGGTCGCAATGGCTCCGGTCGCCCGGCCCTACCCCGGCCGGGCGATCCGGTACAGCACATGCGGCCGCAGCGGGTCGCCGGGCGGCACGGTGACATCCTCGAAATCGCCGCCGGCGACACAGGCCAGGCCCAGCCGCTCCATGGCGCGGCGGGACGGTGTGTTGATCGCCGAGGTGTAGCCGATGACGCCGGGCAGGCCGAAGCGGGCCCAGGCGGCGTCGAGGCAGGCCCGGCCGATCTCGGTGGCATGGCCCTGGCGCCAGAAGGCGCGACCCAGGATCCTGGGATAATAGTAGCGCCGGACCTCGGGATCGGCGTTGATCGCCGCGAAGCCCGCCCGGTCCCGGTCCTGCCAGGGACGCAGCAGCAGCCGGGGCGTCTCGAGTCGCATGATCCGCCGCTCCGGCCGGCTGGAGACCAGGGCGGCCTCTTACTCCAGCATGCCGAGGGCCTGCTTGTAGAGATCGAGCAGCTCTTCCTGCTCGCGGCGGTCGTCCTGCTCCATCTTCCGCAGGCGGATGATCTGGCGGATGATCTTGGCGTCGAAGCCGGTGCCCTTGGCCTCGGCATAGACATCCTTGATGTCGCCCGCGATGCCGGCCTTCTCCTCTTCGAGCCGCTCGATGCGCTCGATGAACGACTTCAGGCGATCCGCGGCGATACCACCGACATCCGACATGGCTGGTCCTCAACAGGGTCTTTCAGGGCGCGGGACCATAAAGCGGCCGGGCCGGGCCGGCAAGCGGCCTGTCCCGGCCCAGCGCCGGCGCGGGAGTCCGGCCGTCGGGGGGTGCGATTTCCTGGTCCGATTCGGACACAGGCCGATCGCCTCAAGGCGGTCTTGCATTGCCTCTCCCGCCTGGCGGGAGAGGTCGGGCTCGCGCAGCGAGACCGGGTGAGGGTTGGCCCGGGCGTCGACAAACTCCCCTCACCCGGAGCCGCTTCGCGTCTCCGACCTCTCCTCCTCGGGCTCGACCCGGGGAAAACGGGAGAGGCAAAAGGAAACGACCCTCAATGCTTGTTCGCCGCCTCGAAGCCCTTCTTCTGCTCGCCCGAGGCCTCCTTCTGGTGCCTGGCCTTCCAGCTGTCATAGGGCTCGCCATAGACGACCTCGCGCGCCTCGGCATCCGGCAGCGGGATGCCGCGCTGCTCGGCCGCCTCGCGGTACCAGCGCGACAGGCAGTTGCGGCAGAAGCCGGCCAGGTTCATCAGGTCGATGTTCTGCACGTCGGTGCGCTGGCGCAGATGCTCGACCAGGGTGCGGAAGGCGGCGGCCTCCAGCTCGGTGCGGGTCTTGGCGTCGATCTCGGTCATGACGGTGGGTTTCCGGAACTCGGGAAGCGGATTTCGAGATGTGGGGCCTTGGACCGGGCGCTACAGCCCCTCCTTGGTCTCCAGGATCAGCCGGTCGACGACGCGGCGCAGCGCCTCGGCCTTGTCGGCGCCGCCGGCCAGGGCCTCGTGATAGGTGGCGAGCTGGCGGTGGGCCGAGGTGCCGCGGGCCAGGATGTCGCGCGCCTGCGCGATCTCGGCCTCGCAGCCCAGCGCGGCCGCATCCTCCGCCACCATCGCCAGCACCTCCTCCAGCAGGTCGGCATAGGGCACCAGCTTGCCCTTGCCCCAGTCGATCAGCCCTTCCTCGAAGCCGTAGCGCATGGCGCGCCACCGATTTTCCTCGATCAGCACGCTGCGGTAGCGGCGCCAGGCGATGTTCTGGGCCCGCAGGCGCCACAGCATGCGCAGCAGGCACTGGTACAGCGCGGCGACGGTCAGCCCGTCCTCGACCCGGGTGCAGACGTCGGTGACCCGCATCTCCAGCGTCGGGAAGCGGGCGGAGGGGCGGATGTCCCACCAGATCTTGCTGCCGTCCTCGATCACCCCGGCCTGGACCAGCGCCGCCAGCGCCGCCTCGTATTCGCCGTAGCTCTGGAACTCCTCCGGCATGCCGGTGCGCGGCAGCTCGGAGAACACGGCCAGGCGATAGGATTTCAGCCTGGTGTCGGTGCCCTGCCAGAACGGCGAGGAGGTGGTCAGCGACAGCAGATGCGGCAGGAAGTAGCGGATCTGCCGCATCAGGTCGATGCGCAGGTTCGGGTCCTCGATCCCGGCATGGACATGGGTGCCGCAGATCAGCAGGCGCCGCACCGGCACGCCGAGATCATGCGCCAGCTGGTCGTAGCGGCTGCGGTCGGTGTGCTTCTGCGGCCCCCAGGTGCCGAAGGGGTGGGTCGAGGCCGCGATCAGGGCCAGGCCGTGCCGCTCCGCCTCCTCCACCACCGACCGGCGCAGGCGGGTCAGCTCGACCCTGGCCTCGGCGATGCTGCGGCAGACCGGGGTGCCGACCTCGACCTGGCAGCGGAAGAACTCGCGGGCGACCGCGCCCTCATGCCGGTGCTCCAGCGCCTCGACCAGCCCGGCCGGCGGGTCGGCCACCAGGTCACGGCTGACCGGGTCGACCAGCAGGTACTCCTCCTCGATCCCCAGGGTGAAGGCGGGTTCAGCCCCCATTTCCCGCACTCCCTATGGCCTGCGTCGCGTTGCGGTGAGTCGAATGAGGGCGCGGGCCGCGAAGAGCGTATCGGGACATACGGTCGAGCGGCCCGCGCCCGCAGGCGGCCGCCGCAACGCGACCCTCCGGGCCATCGTCCCATGCCGACATGGTGCGTCGAACGGCTCGCCCGATGCGCCGCATCGCGCTGCGCCGTCCTCCTGCCCTGTCGGCATGGGACGATGGCGCAGGCCACAGGGAGTACGGGAAATGGGGGCTACTCATGCGACGGCCTGCAGCGGCTGGTACAGATCCTGGTCGGCCAGGATCGGGGCGAAGATGTCGGCCATCCGGTCGGCCCAGGAAGCAGCCGCGGCGTCGGCCGCGATCAGGTCCTGCCGCATCTCGATCAGCACATGCGGCAGGCCGCGCGGCTCGGCGTGGTGATGGATGGTGTAGCCATGCGCGTTGCGGCCGGAATAGGGCTGGTTGTCGCCGACCGTGATCTCCGGGTCGCGGCGCAGCGCCTCCATCAGCGGCAGCGGGATGCGGCCGTCGTCGCGCCACAGCACCCCGACCTGCCAGGGCCGGGCGAAGCCGCGCATGACGGGCGTGAAGCTGTGCAGCGACAAGAGCGCCGGCGCCGGGCAGCGCGCCGCGATCCGGTCCAGCTGCGCGGCGATGGCGTCGTGGTAGGGGTGGAAGAAGGCGTCGGCCCGGGCCGCCTCGTCCTCCCGGCTCAGCCTGGCGTTGCCCGGCACGATCACGCCGTCGCTGATGGCGCAGATCGAGGTCGGATCGTCGAGCTGCCGGTTCGGGTCGAGGATCAGACGCGAATAGCGGTGCAGCAGCAGCGGCGCGTCGAGCCGATCGGCCAGCCGGCGGGAGAAGGCCTCGATGCCGATGTCGTAGGCGACATGGCGGTCGAGCGCGCCCATATCCACGCCGAGCGTGCCGAGGGACCTGGGGAAGGCGCGGCCGGCATGGTCCGCGACCAGCAGGGCGCAGGCCTTGCCGTCGGGGTTCACCAGCTCGAAGGGCGGCGGATCATCGGGTCCGAGAAGTATCATCGCCGAGACCCTAGCAGGGCGCCGCGACGCTGTGGAGGGCGGGCGCGACGCAACGCCAGGGTGCGCGGCGGCGAATTGTCGGACATCATAGGAGTCATCAACGTCCTTCGAGGTAAGCCGATGACCACCCTTCCCGTCTTCCCGGATCTCGCCGGCAAGGCCGTCCTGATCACCGGCGCCAGCACCGGCATCGGCGCCGCCGCCGCCCGCGCCTTCGGCCAGAACCGCGCCAAGGTGGCGGTGAACTACAACTCCAGCCGCGAGGCGGCCGAGGCCGTGGTCGCCGACATCAAGGCCGCCGGCGGAGAGGCGATCCTGGCCCCGGGCGATGTCACCAAGCCGGAGACGGCACAGGCCCTGGTCGAGCAGACCGTGGCCGCCTTCGGCCGGCTGGACGTGCTGATCAACAATGCCGGCGCCCTGGTCAAGCGCACACCGGTCGCGGACTACACCGACGAGTTCGTCGATGCGGTGCTGGACGTCAATGTCCGCCACGTCGTCCGCTTCATGCGCGAGGGCGCGATGCAGATGCGGCGGCAGGGCGGCGGCGGGTCGATCATCAATCTCAGCTCGATCGCGGCGCGCCACGGCGGCGGCCCCGGCTCGGTGATCTACGCCGCGGCCAAGGGCTTCGTCGCCGTCGCCACCCGCGGCTGGGCCAAGGAGCTGGCGAAGGACGGCATCCGGGTCAACGCGATCTCGCCCGGCGTCATCACCACCCCGTTCCACGAGCGCTTCTCGACGGCGGAGCAACTGGCGGCGATGCAGGCGACGATCCCGATGAACCGGCTGGGCACCTCCGAGGAATGCGCCGCCGCCTTCCTCTATCTCGCCTCCGAGGCCGCCGGCGGCTACGTCACCGGCCAGATGATCGAGATCAACGGCGGCCAGTACATGCCCTGAGGCATCGGGAGGCCGTCCACGGTCGGACGGCCTCCCGCCCTCTCACTTCCAGTCGGCGGTGGCGCTCTCGCCGTTCAGGAAGGGCATCACCGTCGCCGGCAGCTGCGGCGACAGGAAGATGTCGTAATGGGTCGCGCCGGGCAGGATGGCCAGCCGGTTCCGCGACATGTGCTCGCGCTGCCAGCCGGCGTCGCGCAGCCCGCCGCCGAGCAGCTGGTAGAACTTCACCACATGCTCCGGCCGGTACATGTCGCTGTCGCCGAAGACCAGCATCACCGGCATGGTCAGCTTCGGCACATCCGCCGAGAAGTCGTAGGGCTTGCGCATCATCGCGCCCATGGCGTCGAGCAGCCGCGGGAAGTCGTCCGGCTTCGGCGCCACCGCGACATACGACGTGTACATCGGCGTGCCCTTCATCATCTCGGCCATGCCGGCGCCGACCGCGGCCTGCTGCGGCAGCATCTCCGGATAGAAGCCGTCCTGGGCATAGCCGGCCGAGAC
The DNA here is from genome assembly GCA_019508225.1 of Inquilinus limosus. Lineage (GTDB taxonomy): Bacteria > Pseudomonadota > Alphaproteobacteria > DSM-16000 > Inquilinaceae > Inquilinus > Inquilinus limosus_D. Next base: position 11,135 of record JAEKLZ010000449.1, read on the forward strand.
CAGGGCCAGGCGGCGCACCATCTCCGGATGCTGCACGGCCAGCTGGAAGGCGACGCCGCCGCCCATCGAATAGCCCAGCACATCGGCCTGCTTGACGCCGAGCTGCTGCAGGACCGCGGCCATGTCGGCGCCCATCGCCACCAGATCGATCGGCCGGTCGCCCAGCGGCGTGCGGCCATGGCCCTGCAGGTCGACGGCGATGACCTGGCGCTTCGCCGCCAGCGCCGGCAGCAGCGGCCGGAACATGTCGATCGAGCCGAGCCCGCCATGCAGCAGCAGCAGCGGCTCGCCCTGGCCCTGGACCTCGTAATAGTAGCTGATGCCGCCGGCCTCGGCATGGCCGCTGCGGATGGCGGCGGGGGTCTGCGCGGCGGCGGGCCCGGCGACCAACGCCGCGGCCGCCAGAACACCGGTCAGGATCGTCTTCAGCATGTCGGGCTCCATCCCTGGCTGGCGGGTTGCTGTCCGCCATGATGCGCTGGCCCAAGGACGCTGCCGTGCGGACGGCCCCGACATCACGCCCTGAAAAAAGTTCAGAGACCGTTTGGAAATGCGCTGGTGTGAGTCGGCTGGTGGTGGTTTCGAGAACCGGAGCGCAGCGGACGTTTGGGTCCGTGAGCACCGGAAGCGGAGAAACCGCCATCAGACGGCCGCACCAGTAGCATTTACAGACGGTCTCTCAGGGCGTCTCGTAGACGAAGATCCGCGACTGGTCGTCCTCCGGCATCGCGGTCAGGCGCAGGCCGCCCGGTGTCGCCTCGACCAGCACCGGGTTGCGCGTCATGGCGGTGCCGTCCTCGGTCCACAGCAGCACCGGCACCTGGAATGTCGGCCGGCCGGCGGCGAGGTCGACGATCTCGATCCCGCCCAGGCCGAACACCGGCGCGTCCGGCGTGCGGCGGAACTCGGTGATGCCGGTGCAGATCGCCCGGCCGACCGGCAGATAGGCGCAGTCCTGGTAATCGAGATAATGCTCGGGATTCAGCGTGACGGTGGGCGGGGCGGAGGCATCGACCTTGCCCTCGGCATCCAGGCGCCAGGTGTAGAACCGGCGCGAGCCCCAGCTGACGCCGTGCAGCGTGTTGTGGTCGGTGTCGTGGACCAGGCCGCCGATATGGTCGTCGACGCGGCCGACCGCCACCGCCTCCAGCGTCTGCGGGTCGACCCGGTAGAGGATCGAATGGCTGTTCGGCCGGTATTCGGCGACCGGTACCCACAGCCAACGGCCGTCATAGTCGATGCCGCCGGGATGATAGATCGAGCCCTCGCCGAGCGTGACATGGCCGATCTGCCGGCCCTGGGCGTCGAGCTTGAACAGATGGCCGGTGCCCTGGCCGGCGTCGCGGTCCATGCCATCCTGCGGCTGGGCATAGCGCTTGGTCGGCACGGTGATCTCGACCGAGGAGAAGACCAGCGCGTCGCCAGTCCGGGCGAAGCCCTGCGGGTGATAGGTCTGGAACGGCACCTTGATGGTCTCGACCAGGCGCCATGGGGTCGAGCGCGACAGCCTCTCGATCCGCTGGCCCAGATCGTCGGGACCGGCCGCGACGGCGGCTGTGGTGGCGACGGTGGCGGCCAGGATGACCCCGACGGCCAAGGCGCTGAAGCAATGCATGGCGATTCCCCCGATTGTGCGGCGCGCGCATCCTGCCGCGACGTCATGACGGTTTGATGATAACCCGCGGCCCGCGCGGCGCGCCGGTCTCCCCTGCGGGCGCGGAGATGGCGGCGGGCCGGGTGACACCGCTAAGCTCCGGCCCATCATGAGCGAGGCCGTCCTGTCCCTCTCCCCCGCCCAGCGCCTGGCGCTGCCCGCCCTGATCCTGGGCGGGCTGGCGATCGGCAGCTCGCCGATCTTCGTGCGGCTGTCGGAGGTCGGGCCGGTGACGACGGCGGTGTGGCGCGTGGCGCTGGCCCTGCCGATCCTGTTCCTGTGGTACCGGGCCGAGCGGGCGCGTGGCGAGGCCACACGGCCGGGCAGCCTGACGGACTGCCTCGCCCTGGCCCTGCCCGGCCTGTTCATCGCCGCCGACTTGGTGGCCTGGCACTGGGCACTGGCCATCACCTCGGTCGCCAACGCCACGCTGCTGGCCAATCTGGCACCGATCTTCGTCACGCTGGGCGCCTTCGTCCTGTTCCGCACGCCGATCCGCCCGATCTTCGCCGCCGGCCTGGCCGTGGCCATCGGCGGCGTGGTGGTGCTGAAGGGCGGCGGCTTCGGCGATGGCGCGCTGGCCGGCGACGGCCTGGCCGCGCTGGCCGCGGTGTTCTATGGCGGCTACATCCTGGCGGTCGGCCGGCTGCGCGACCGCTTCTCCGTCGCCACCATCATGCTGTGGACCAGCGCCGTCGCCGCCGCGGCGACGCTGCCGCTGGCGCTGCTGATGGAGCCGGTCTTCCTGCCGTCGACCCTGTATGGCTGGGCGGTGCTGCTGGGCCTGTCCTGGGTCTCGCAGGTCGCCGGGCAGAGCCTGATCACCTATGCGCTGGCCTGGCTGCCGGCGGCCTTGTCGTCCCTCACCCTCCTGATCCAGCCGGTCGCGGCCGCGGCTCTGGCCTGGATCGTCCTGGCCGAGCCGCTGGGGCCGATGCAGGGGCTGGGCGGCGCGCTGGTGCTGGCCGGCATCCTGCTGGCGCGGAGAGCCTGATCGCCATGACCGAGACCCGCCTCACCCTCAGCCTGCTGCCGGAAACTCTGGCCGTGGC
>JAEKLZ010000450.1 GCA_019508225.1 Inquilinus limosus
GAGATCGCCGCCGCCGACGCCGCCCAGGCCAAGGCGCGCCTCGACGAGATGTGCCGCAAGCTGCTGGCCAACCCGGTCACCGAGAGCTACACGATCGACCTGGTCGCCTGAGGCGCTGCGGTCGTCCCAATTGCTGTCATCGCCGGGCTTGACCCGGCGATCCAGGGGCCACTCGGAGCGGCATCGACAGTCTCTGGATGCCCGGGTCAAGCCCGGGCATGACAGTGAAAGATTGTCAAACGACCGAGGCCGCCTGCGCCTCGAGATGGGCGGCGAGCCCCTCAGGCAGCTTCAGCCGCACCGCCAGATCGTCGAGATAGGCCTTCTCGCGCGGATCGTCCGCATCGATCGCCAGGCGCGAGGCCAGCCAGATCTCCGCCGCCTGCTCCGGCGTCGCCGCCAGGGCCGCGATCGCCGCGACATCGAGCGGCTTGGCCAGCTCGTCCATGACGAAGGCCTTCTCCTCGGTGCCGAGGCCCAGTTGGCCGATACGGTCGAACAGGGCGCGCTGCTCGGTCGCGTCGATATGGCCGTCGGCCTTGGCCGCGGCGATCATCGCCCGCACCACGGCGATGCGGGCATCCCCGCCGCCGGCGGCGCTCTGCGTCTCCAGGTCGAACGGGCTGCGCGGCGGCGGCAGGGCCAGCGGCTGCTGCGCCGGCGGCTGGGCCGGGGCCGGCGCCCGATTGGCCGACCAGTCCTGCCAGGCCTTGTAGGCCAGGCCGCCGAGCACCGCGGCGCCGCCGATGCCGAGCGCCGTGCCGCCGAACTTGCGGACCTTCTTCGAGCCGAGGAGCAGGCCAATCAGCCCGCCGCCGAGGGCGCCGGTGGCCAGCGTGCCGAGATTGCCGGACAAGCCGGAGGCCTTGCCGCCGGGCTGCTTCGCGCCGCCGCCCAGGAAATCCTCGAACAGCTTCTTCGGATCGATCACGCGCCCCTCCTCCAGTCGTTGCTCCGGGAGGCAGATGGCCCGGCCCGCGGCGGCCGGCAAGGCCGGCGCCGGCTCAATCCGCCGGGCGCGACGACATGTCCGGCTCCCGCGGCGCCAGCCCGGTCTCGGCTGCCGCGGCGACGATCCAGTCGCGGAAGGCCCGGACGATCGGTCGGCGCAGCGCCCGCGTCGTGGCGACGAAATGGTAGCTGGCGGGGCTTCGCACCGAGAGGTCGAGCGGCCGCACCAGCCGGCCCGCCGCCAAGTCGTCGGCGGCCAGGGAGAACACGACCAGCGCCACCCCCTGCCCTTCGACCGCCGCCTGGATGGTCAGCGAGGAATCGCTGACCCGCAGCCCGCGCACCCAGTCGACATCCGCCATGCCGACGGCGCGCAGCCAGTCGCGCCAGGGCGCCAGGGACTGGTCGTGCAGCAGCGTGTGTCGGCGCAGGTCGTCGAGCGTGCGCAGCCCCGGCGGCCCGTCGCGCAGCGCCGGGCTGCAGACCGGGAAGCTGTCCTCCGCGAACAGCCGGTCGCACGCCAGCCCATCCCACCCGCCCTGGCCCCAACGGGTGGCGCAATCCGCCTCCCCGCCCTCAAGATCGACGCGGGCCAGCGACGCCGTGACGTTGACGTCGATATCGGGATGCGCAGCAGTGAACCCCCGCAGGCGTGGGGTCAGCCATTTCGCGGCGAAGGACGGGGTGGTGCTGATGGTGAGCACGCCGGCGGTGCGGCCCGGCGCGATCTGCGCCGTGGCGTCGGCGATGCCGGCCAGGGCCCCGCTGACCAGCGGCAGGTAGATCCGGCCGGCCTCGGTCAGCTCCAGGCTGTTCTCACCGCGATGGAACAGCTTGACCGACAGCCAGTCCTCCAGCCGGCGCACCTGCTGGCTGACCGCCGCCTGGGTCACCGACAGCTCGGCGGCGGCGCGGGTGAAGCTGCGATGCCGCGCCGCGGCCTCGAAGGCCCTCACGCCGTTCAACGGCGGCAGCCGCCATCCCATCATCGATCCCTTTAGACCAAGTTTTTATTGGGCTAGGGCCAGACTATCCCGTTTGCCGCCAGGGCCGCCAGGACCGATCTTAAAGGCACGGGTCGACCCCTGATCTTCCACCCCTTGATCAGGACCGTATCATGACCAGCTTCTGCATCGACGAGCGCCACCCGGCTTCCCGCAAGCGGCCGTCCCTCCTCCTGTCCCTGCTCCGCCGTGTCGCGGCCCTGCCGGCGCTGTGGTGCGCCCGGATCCAGGCCCGCAGCCGGATGCAGCGCATGGACGACGACACCCTGCTCGACCTCGGCCTGCGCCGCGACCAGGTCGAGACCATGCGCCGCAAGCCGTTCTGGCGGGAATGAGGGCTATGATCCCGGCACGGCCGCCCCTCTCGATTGCACTCCGGCGGCCGGGCACGTTCACAAGGGATCGGCATATGAGGCGCGACCTTCAGATCAAGACGTCGGACGGCACAGCCAAGGCGGCGCTGTTCCACCCCGACGGTGCCGCCGCCACCGGCAAGGCGTTGCGCGGCGTCGTCCTCTACATGGACGCGATGGGCCCTCGCGCCTCGCTGGCCGGCATGGCGCAGCGGCTGGCCGATTCGGGCCATGTCGTTCTGCTCCCGGACCTGTTCTACCGCTTCGGGTCCTACGGCCCGTTCACCGGCGCATCCTTCGGCGACGACACCGCCCGCACCCAGATCATGGCGATGCTGCGCGAGACCAGCCAGGAGATGACGCGGCGGGACACGGCCGCCTTCATCGAGGTGTTCGACGCGGAGAAGGTCGCGGGCCCGATCGGCGCCGTCGGCTACTGCATGGGCGGCGCCCGTGCCCTGACGGCGGCGGCGGCCTATGCCGACCGGATCGGCGCGGCGGCCAGCTTCCATGGGGGCAATCTCGCCAGCGAGGCGGCCGACAGCCCGCATCTCCTGGCCGACAGGATCAAGGGCCGTGTCTATGTCGGCGTCGCGGGGGTCGACAACAGCTTCCCGCCGGAGCAGTCGGCCCGGCTGGCCGAGGCCCTGCGACAGGGCGGCGTCGACCACATCATCGAGAATTACATCGGCATGGCGCATGGCTGGGCGGTGCCCGACCACACCGTCTACGACGAGACCGGCGCCGAGCGGCACTGGAAGCGGCTGCTGACGTTCTTCGACGAGGCACTGGCGTGACACCCTGACCCCTGCCGGCGGCCCTCAGGCCGCCGGCATCGTCATCGGCTCCTCCGGCGATGCCTCGGCCTCGGCGGCGACGGCGAACAGCCAGTCGCGGAACGCCCGCACCGGAGGCCGGTTGAGGGCGCTCGGCGGCGCCACGAAGTAATAGGCATACTCGCTCTTCAGATGGTCGCGCGGCAGCGACAGCCAGAACGGCCGCACCAGCCGGCCGGCGCGCAGATCGTCCATCACCAGCACCCGTTGGGCCAGCGCCACGCCCTGGCCTTCGATCGCCATCTGGATCAACAGCGCCGAATCCTGCGTCCGCGGGCCGCGGACCCAGCCGAGATCCTCCATCCCCGCCGCGCGCAGCCAGTGCTTCCACTGCACCAGCGTCTCGTCGTGCAGCAGGCGGAAGCGGCGCAGATCCTCCAACTGGCACAGGCCTGCCTCGACCAGCGCCGGGCTGCACACCGGGAAGGTGTCCTCGGAGAACAGCTTCTCCGCCACCACCCCCTCCCAGGCACCGCTGCCGAAGCGGATGGCGCAGTCGACATTCTCGCGGGTGAAGTCGACCAGCCGGCCCTCGGCGTCGAGATTGACGTCGATCTCCGGCTGCTGCTCGTGGAAGGACGGGATCCGCGACACCAGCCATTTGCGGATGAAGGACGGGATCGCCGACACGGTGAGGATGCCGGAATGCGGCGGCGGCCGGATCCGGGCCGTGGCCTCGGCGATGGCGTCGAAGGCGTCGCGCAACACCGGCAAGTAGGTGCGGCCGGTGTCGGTCAGCTCCAGCCCGCCCTCGGTGCGGTCGAACAGCTTGGCGCCCAGCCAGTCCTCCAGCCGGCGCACCTGCTGGCTGACCGCGGCCTGGGTCACCGCCAGCTCCTCTGCGGCGCGGGTGAAGCTCTCATGACGGGCGGCGGCCTCGAAGGCGCGGATCCCGTTCAGCGGCGGCAGGCGACGGCGCATGGTTCCCTCACCGGGTCGAAAGATTCTCTTATCCCGTCCACGAGAATATCCTGTTTGCGGTTTGTTCTCCAGAACGCGATCCTCAAGGCATTCCCGGTGACCGAACGAACGTCCTGCCGGAAAGGGACATGCCATGACGACCGCCTGCACCGATCTTACCACGATCCAGCATCGCGCCTCCGTGCCGGCCAATCGCTTCGGCCTGCGGGCCCTGATCGGCACCGCCGCGGCCATGCTGGGCGTCCGCCACATCGCCCGGCTGCCGGTCGAGGCGCTGGACGACCACATGCTGCGCGACATCGGCATCGACGGGCCGGCGCCCGCCAGCGACCCGCGCGACCTGATCCTGCGGCTGTGATCCGCCGCCCGTTCCTTCGCCCCCTGTGACGTGTCGCCCCTGGGCCGGATCCACCAAGGATCCGGCTTTCTTTTTCCCGGTCGCAACTGTCGCGTGGGTCACATCCGGCTCGCCGGCGCGTTCACTAAGCCTTGATCTCATCGACCCGTGAACGAGGCAGACCACCATGACCACCATCAGCGGAACCGCAGACACCCGCCCGATCCGGGCCGTTGCCCGACCCATCCTGGATCACTTGGTGCTGTGGTCGTCCCGTCGCCACACCCGACGGCAGCTGCGGACCATGGATGCCCATCAGCTGAGCGATATCGGCCTGTCCCCCGACGAGGCGCTGACCGAGGGCTGAAGCCCTTCTGGCGTGCATGACAGGACAGCCCGCGGCGCCCTTGCCAAGGTCCGGCGGGACCGCTACATCCCGCGCATGCAAGCCGCCGTCATCGTCTTCCCGGGATCGAACGCCGACCGAGACCTCGCCGTGGCACTCTCCCACGCGACCGGACGGCCGACCCACATGGTCTGGCACCGCGACACCGAGCTGCCGCCGACCGACCTGATCGCCATTCCCGGTGGCTTCTCCTACGGCGACTATCTCCGCTCCGGCGCCATGGCGGCGCAGTCGCCGATCATGGGCGCCATCCGCCAGGCGGTGGCCCGCGGCGTGCCGACCGTCGGCATCTGCAACGGCTTCCAGATCCTGACCGAGGCGGGGCTGCTGCCCGGCGCCCTGCTGCGCAACGCCGGGCTGAAATTCGTCTCGCGCGCCGTGGCGATGCGGGTCGAGACCTCGAACAGCCCGTTTACCCGCGGCTACAATGCCGGCCAGACGGTGCGCATCCCGATCCAGCACCATGATGGCTGCTACTTCGCCGATCCCGACACGCTGAAGCGGCTGGAGGACGAGGACCGCGTCGCCTTCCGCTACATCGCCGACCAGGACGGCCGCGGCAACCCGAACGGCAGCCTCAACGACATCGCCGGCATCCTGTCCGAGAACCGGCGGGTGCTCGGCATGATGCCCCATCCCGAGCGGGCGGCGGAGCCGGAGCACGGCAACACCGACGGCCGCGCCATGTTCGAAGGCCTGGTGCAGATCCTTTCATGACCGCATCGTCCAACGCCCCCCAGGAACCGGAAGTCACGCAGGCGCTGGCGGCGGAGTTCGGCCTGACTGCCGACGAATTCGCCCTGACCCAGACCATCATGGGCCGGATGCCGACGCTGACCGAGCTCGGCATCTTCTCGGTGATGTGGTCGGAGCACTGCTCCTACAAATCGTCCCGCCGCTGGCTGAAGCAGCTGCCGACCGAAGCCCCCTGGGTGATCTGCGGCCCCGGCGAGAATGCCGGCGTGATCGACATCGGCGACGGCCAGGCCGCCATCTTCAAGATGGAGAGCCACAACCACCCGAGCTTCATCGAGCCGTATCAGGGCGCCGCGACCGGCGTCGGCGGCATCCTGCGCGACGTGTTCACCATGGGCGCGCGGCCGGTCGCCAACATGAACGCGCTGCGCTTCGGCAGCCCGGACCACCCGAAGACCCGGCACCTGGTGGCCGGCGTGGTCGAGGGCATCGGCGGCTACGGCAACTGCGTCGGCGTGCCGACGGTGGGCGGCGAGACCAACTTCCACGCCTCCTACAACGGCAACATCCTGGTCAACGCCATGACCGTGGGCGTGGCCTCGACCGACAAGATCTTCTATTCGGCCGCCGGCGGCATCGGCAACCCGGTGGTCTATGTCGGCTCCAAGACCGGCCGCGACGGAATCCACGGCGCGACCATGGCCTCGGCCGAGTTCGACGAGGCGTCGGAGGAGAAGCGCCCGACCGTGCAGGTCGGCGACCCCTTCACCGAGAAGCTGCTGATCGAGGCCTGCCTGGAGCTGATGGCCACCGACGCCATCGTCGCCATCCAGGACATGGGCGCGGCCGGCCTGACCTCCTCCTCGGTCGAGATGGCGAGCAAGGGCGGCTGCGGCATCGAGCTGGATCTCGACCATGTGCCGCAGCGCGAGACCGGCATGGTCCCCTACGAGATCATGCTGTCGGAAAGCCAGGAGCGGATGCTGATGGTGCTGAAGCCCGGCCGCGAGGCCGAGGCTGAGGCGATCTTCCGCAAATGGGAGCTGGACTTCGCCGTGATCGGCCGGGTCACCGACACCGGCCGCATGGTTTTGAAGATGCACGGCCGGACCTGGGCCGACATGCCGGTGGCGGAGCTGGTCGACGCCTCGCCGAACTACGCCCGGCCGTGGGAGCCGACGCCGAAGCAGGCGGAGATCGCGGCTTCGTCGCTGCCCTTGCCCGAGGCTCCGGAGGCGGTGTTGACCCGTCTGCTGGCCTGCCCCGACCTCGCCTCCAAGCGCTGGATCTGGGAGCAGTATGACAGCCAGGTCGGCGCCGACACGGTCGCCCTGTCCGGCCAGGCCGATGCGGCGCTGGTGCGGGTGCACGGCACCGGCAAGATCCTGGCCATCACCACCGACTGCACCCCGCGCTACTGCTTGGCCGACCCCGAGGCCGGCGGCGCCCAGGCCGTCGCCGAGGCTTGGCGGAACCTCACGGCCACCGGCGCCCTGCCGCTGGCGATCACCGACAACATGAACTTCGGCAACCCCGAGAAGCCGCGGATCATGGGCCAGTTCGTCGGCTGCATCCAGGGCATGAAGGCTGCCTGCGAAGCGCTTGATTTCCCGGTCGTTTCCGGCAATGTCTCGCTTTACAACGAGACCTCGGGCGAAGGCATCATGCCGACCCCGGCGATTGGCGGCGTCGGGTTGATCCAGGCCGGCGGGCGGCATGTCCGGCTCGGCTTCAAGACCGCCGGCGAAGCCATTGTCCTGATTGGTGAAACCAAGGGTCATCTCGGCGTTTCGCTGTATGCCCGTGAGATCCACGGCCGCGAGGATGGCGCGCCGCCGCCGGTCGACCTGGCGGCCGAGCGCCGCAACGGCGATCTGGTGCGGGCGCTGATCCAGGACGGCACGGCCACCGCCTGCCACGACCTGTCCGATGGCGGCCTCTATGTCGCCCTGGCGGAGATGGCGATGACCGGACGGATCGGCGCCGAGGTCGACCTGCCAGCCGACGCCGGGCTGCTGTTCGGCGAGGACCAGGGCCGCTATCTGGTGACCGCGGCCGATGGCGAGGCGCTGCTGGCGCGGGCCCGGGCGGCGGGCGTCCCGGCGCAAATCATCGGCCGCACCGGCGGCGACGTGTTGAAGCGCAAGGACGGCAGTGCCATATCCGTGACAGAGTTGCGCC
>JAEKLZ010000451.1 GCA_019508225.1 Inquilinus limosus
CGACCAGCGGGTGGTCGACTTCGGGCACCGGGTCCTGCCAGATCAGCGTCTCCTTCGGCACCAGCTTGCCGAGATAGCGCGCCCGCGGCCCCATGTCGCGATGGGTCAGCTTGAACCAGGCGCGGGCGAAGGCGTCGGCGAACTCCTCCGGATGCTCGAGGAAGCGCCGCGAGATCTTCTCATAGGCCGGGTCGAAGCGCAGGGCGAGATCGGTGGTCAGCATCCCTGGCGCGTGCCGCTTCGACGGGTCGTGCGCGTCCGGAACCGTACCGTCGCCGGCGCCGTTCTTCGGCTTCCACTGATGCGCGCCGGCCGGGCTCTTGGTCAGCTCCCATTCGTACTGGAACAGGTTCTTGAAGAATTCCTGACTCCACTTCGTCGGCGTCGAGGTCCAGGTCACCTCCAGGCCGCTGGTGATGGCATCACCGGCATGGCCGGTGCCGTGCGTGCTGCGCCAGCCCAGGCCCTGGTCCACGATGTCGGACCCTTCCGGCTCCACCCCGACCTTGGACGGGTCGCCGGCGCCATGGGTCTTGCCGAAGCTGTGGCCGCCGGCGATCAGGGCCACCGTCTCCTCGTCGTTCATCGCCATCCGGGCGAAGGTCTCGCGGATGTCGCGCGCCGCCGCGACCGGGTCAGGGTTGCCGTTCGGGCCTTCCGGGTTGACGTAGATCAGGCCCATCTGCACGGCGCCGAGATGGCCCTGCAGCTCGCGCTCGCCGCTGTAGCGCTCATCGGCCAGCCACTTGCCCTCGGGGCCCCAGAAGATGTCCTGGTCGGGCTCCCAGGTGTCCGGGCGTCCGCCGGCGAAGCCGAAGGTCTTGAAGCCCATCGATTCGAGCGCGACGTTGCCGGTCAGGATCAGCAGATCGGCCCAGGAGAGCTTGCGGCCATATTTCTGCTTGATCGGCCACAGCAGACGGCGCGCCTTGTCGAGATTGCCGTTGTCCGGCCAGCTGTTGAGCGGCGCAAAGCGCTGCTGGCCCCGCCCGCCGCCGCCACGGCCGTCGCCGATGCGATAGGTGCCGGCGCTGTGCCAGGCCATGCGGATGAACAGCCCGCCGTAATGGCCGAAATCGGCCGGCCACCAATCCTGCGAATCCGTCATCACGGCGCGCAGGTCCTGGATCACGGCATCCAGGTCGAGGGTCTTGAATTCCTTGGCGTAGTCGAACGCCTCGCCCATCGGGTCGGACAGGGCGGAGTGCAGGTGGAGCACCGAAAGGTTCAGCTGGTTCGGCCACCAATCACGGTTGGTGTGCCCACGGGTGCCGCCCGTGACCGGGCACTTGCCTTCGCTGGCCATGTTCCCTCCGTTCGCGCTGCTCAGTTTTGAGTCGTTCTAAACTAGAACGATCGCCGGCCGGAGTCACCAGCCCTTCCGACGCGGCGAGGGATCGCACGGAGACGGGGTCGCGATGGACATCCGACGGCTCCGGCCCCATCTCATCCCGGCCGCAACCGTCCCGGATCCGCCTTGGACCACGCCGCCGAACTGGACCGCCTGGATCGCCTCGCCAGCCTGCTGGATTCGCGCTGGCGCCTGCCGCTGCTGGGCTGGCGCTTCGGCCTGGACGCCGTGATCGGGCTGGTGCCGGGGCTGGGCGACGCCGCCGGCGGGCTGCTCTCGGCCTGGCTGATCCTGCAGGCCCGGCGCCTGGGCGCGCCGAACCGGGTGCTGGCGATGATGGCCGGCAATGTCGTGCTCGACGTCGTCCTGGGCAGCGTGCCGGTGCTGGGCGACATCCTGGACATCGGGCTGAAGGCCAACCGCCGCAACGCCCGGCTGCTGCGGCGGCATTTCCAGCGGCAGGGCGTGGCCGCTCCGGCGGGGATCTGAGCCCTCAGCCGGCCACAGGTTGGGCGGTCGGGAAGGTCCAGCGCCCGTCGAGGATCTCCGCCCGCGGCCGGAACAGGCGGACGGTGTAGTTCCACCCCGCCATGATCGGCACGCAGTTCCGGACCGTCCCGTCGCAGCCGCCGAACTGGATGGCGACCTTGCCGTCCGGGCCCGTCTTCGCCGTCAGGCTGTTCACCGAATAGACGTCCTGCGGGTTGGGCTGCAGATAGCCGGCGCTGTTGTAGACGGTCAGCGACCAGAAGCCGTCGACCGGCACCTCCCCGACCGTCAGCCGGTAGACGGTCCGGCCGTCGTTGCGGGCCGGGGTGATCGGCAGGTACAGCCCGTCCTGCTCCGGATTGCCGCCCCACAGCAGGGCGCTGCCGATCAGGTGGCGGACCGGGTCGACCTGGTCCGGCCCGGCGCCGAACATGCGCCGCGTGTCGGAGACGGTGGTGCCGAGCTGCTGCAGCGCCGCCCGGATCGTCCCGAGGCTGGCCTGGTCCCAATCCGGCACCTCGAAGCTGCCGGGGCGGTCCTGGGCCAGCGTGACCCTGTCCTGCAGGGCGTGGACCCGGGCGATATCGTCCGGGCTGGAGAAATCGACCAGGAAGCGGACCACGACGATGGCATAGCGCGTGCCCGCCGCCTCCCGGGTCAGGGTGTGCGGCCCCGCATCGTAGAAGGTCGCCCGGGTGTACTGGTCCTGGTTGACGACCTGCATCCCCATGTAGCGCGTGCCGGCCTCCGGCAGCGTGACCGTCGCCGGCCCGGCGTCGAGATCGAGGATGGCGAAGGAATAGAGCGTGTCGCGGTTGCCCCGGACGATGCCTTGCTGGACCGGGGGAGACAGCTCGCGGCCATGCTTGAACCGGCCGAAGCCGCCGGCCTTCACCACCCCGGCGAAGTACATGTCGGTCTGGGCCCGGTCATAGCTCTCGACCGTGACCGGCACGGCGGCCGTCTGCGCCGATGCCGCGGCGCTCGCCATCAACAGGGACATGGCTGCGAGGATCCTTCTGCCGGTCTTGGTCATGGTGCTCTCAGGATGAGACGGGCCCTTCCGTGCGTTGGTGTTAGGCTAGCCAGATCTGGGAGTGAACCGATGCAGATGACAATCGGCCTCTCGGATATGGTAGGCATGGCGCCATGGATCTGAACGCCGCCCGCATGTTCGTCGCCGTCGTCCAGGCCGGCAGCCTGTCGGCGGCGGCGGCCCGGCTGGGCACCCCGCTGCCGACGCTGAGCCGCCGCATCCGCGAGTTGGAGCGGCAGCTGAAGGTGCAGCTGCTGGAGCGGTCGACCCGCGGCACCCGGCTGACCGACGCTGGCGCCCGCCTGTACGAGCATGCCGGCCGCGGCATCGAGGCGCTGCTGGAGGCCGAGCAGGCGGTGGCCAGCGATCAGGCCCGGCTGAAGGGCCGGCTGCGCCTGTCGCTGCCCCAGACCTTCGAGCCGTGGTGGGAGCTGCTGGCCGCCTTCCAGCGCCGCTATCCCGACATCCAGGTCCATGTCATTTCGACCGAGCGGCGCATGGATCTGGTCGAGGACGGCATCGACGTCGCCCTGCGCGTCGGCGCCATCGTCCACGAGACCATGGTCGCCCGGCATGTCCTGACCTTCCGCAACGTGCTGGTCGCCGGCCCGGCGCTGGTCGAGCGGCTGGGCCAGCCGGCCGATCCCGAGGCCTTGCAGCACTTCCCCTGCGCGGTGTGGTCGACGCGGGTCGACGCCCCCGTCCGCTGGGAGCTGGGCGGGCAGGTGGTCACGCCCCGGGCGGTGCTGACCACCAACGACTATCACCAGCTGTGCCACCGCGCGCTGGCCGGCGACGTGGTGACCGAGCTGCCGCCCTTCCTGGCGGCCGGGCCGATCCGCGACGGGCGACTGGTGCCGCTGCTGCCGCAGCACACGCTGCCGGAATGGAAGCTGCACCTGGTCTATCCGCCGCACCGCCACCCGTCGACGATCGTCCGGACCTATCTGGATTTCTGCCAGGGCTGGCTGCCGAACATCGCCCGGGCCTGCGAGATCGGCGTCGCCTGAACAGACGAGCTTGCCATTCTGACCAATCAGACTAATATTATAGTCAGATTGATCGGGAGCATGCGATGGCGGATTGGCAGGTCCAGGAGGCGAAGGCTCGCTTCAGCGAGGTGGTCGAGAAGGCCCGGACAGAGGGACCCCAGACAATCACGCGGCATGGTCGCGAGCGTGCGGTGCTGCTGTCGATCGAGGACTATCGCGCCCTGCTCTCGCGCCAGACGGATGTCCGGGAGCTTCTGCTGGGCGGCCCGAAGGTGGATGATTTCAGCGTCGAACGCGACAGGGATGTCGGCCGTGAGATCGCGCTGTGACCGGCGGCGCGGGCTTCCTTCTGGACACCAACATTCTGTCGGAGACGCGACGAACGCGGGCTGAACCTCGGGTTCTATCCTTCCTGTCGCAAACGGATCCGACGCGGCTGTTCGTCAGCGTCCTGACGCTCGGCGAGTTGCGTAAGGGCATCGAGATCAGACGCCGATCCGACCAGGGCACGGCAGCAAAGCTCGGTGCCTGGGCCGATGCTCTGGAAGCGAGCTTCGCCGACAGGATCCTCGCCGTTGACGCAGCGACGGCGAAGCTGTGGGGCGCATTGTCCGCCGACCGTCCACGACCGGTGATCGACACACTGCTCGCGGCCACCGCGATGGCGCACGACCTGACCCTGGTCACGCGCAACACGGCCGATGTGGCTGGGACCGGCGTGGCTGTCCTCAATCCTTGGGGCTGAGCCACCCCGGCCGGCCGGCGGTCACGCCCCGAAGGGACCGTCCGCAGCAAAGACCAGCGCGGCAAAGCGTTCGCCGATGCGCGCATGGGCGGCGGCATCCGGGTGAAGGTCGTCGGGCAGCGGCAGGGCGTCATGGTCGGCCGGGCCGTAGAGCTCGCGCCCGTCCAGGTAGTGGAGGTTCGGGTCCTGGAGCGCCCGCTGGACGACGATCCGGGCCAGCTCGTCCCGGATCACGGCCAGGGTCAGCTTGCCGTCGCGGTCGGCCGGATCGCCAGCGGCCCGGAACCGCACCGTCCCGGCGCTGAGCGCTGCAAGATCGAACGCGGTCGGCCCGGGCGTGTCCTCATGGATCGGACACAGGATCGGGGACACCACCAGCAGCGGGGTCGCGGGATGGCCGTCGCGGATGGTGTCGAGGAAGCCGTGCACGGCGGGACCGAACGCCCGCAGGCGCATCAGGTCGGCGTTGACCAGGTTGATGCCGAGCTTGAGGCTGATCAGGTCGGCCGGCAGGTCCCGCATCGTGCGGGCGGTGAACGGATCGAGCATCGCGCTGCCGCCCAGCCCCAGATTGACCAGCTCGACCCCGCCGCGGGCGGCGGCGATGGCGGGCCAGGTGCCGGTCGGGCTCGCGGCGTCGGAGCCATGGCTGATCGAGCTGCCATGGTGCAGCCAGACCCTGCGGCCGCGGACGGCGGCGGGTTCCACCGGGGCGTCGGTGCGCAGGGCCACCAGCTCCGTGGCCTCGTTGTGCGGCAGCCAGATCTCGATGTCCTTGGCCCGATCCGGCAGGCCGGTGAAGCGCACCGTGCCGACCGGGCCGGGCTCGGTCGTGATCGAGCCGGCGGCCATGTCGATCTGCAGCGTGTTCCCGCCGGCCCCGCCGGACTGGCCGGCCAGGACGCCGTCGACCAGCAGGTCGTACACACCGTCCGGGCGGGGCGGCGCGCCGGCATAGACCCGCCGGGTGCGCAGGGTGTCCAGCTCGATCGCGGTGGCCCGGCTGCGGAAGACCAGTCGGACGCCGGAGGGCTGGGCTTCGACCATCGCCAGCTGCGGGTCGGCGCATTGCGCCCGGGCCCAGGCCGGCAGCCGGTGCGGCAGCAGGCCTCGGCCGGTGGGCTCCAGCTCCACGGCGCCGCGCACCAAGTCGGCGACAATCGGCGTGACGATCCAGTCGATGGTCATGGGCGATCGGACACTCTTCAAGGAATCAGCCAGTTGGCCTTCAGGTCGCCGCCGGTCCAGTCGAACACGGCGCGGCGGTCGGCGCCGGGGACCAGGCGGACCCAGTCGATGCGGTCGACCGCCAGCATGATCACGGCGAAGTTCTCTCGTCCCGCCTCGGACCCGTCGGTCGCCGGCGGGGGCAGGGCCGGGTCGGCGATCGCGGTGCCGGGCGGACCCGGCGCGCGGTAGGCGGCACGGATCGGCCCCGGCGTCGCCGCCCAGGCGGCGTCGAGCGCCGGCCCCGGCGGCAGCAGCGCTGCCCGGCCCTCGACCCGGATCTGCACCTCGTCCGCCGCCTCGTACAGCAGCAGCGCCACGGCGGGATCGGCCCCGATCTCCGCCACCTTCACCGAGCGGCGGTCGGTGTGGATCTCGAGCCGCCGCGCCGCCGGGTCGGCCGAGCGCAGCACCACGGTGCGCAGCGCCGGCCCGCCCCGGGCGTTGACGCTGGCCAGCGCGACCCGGCCGGTGGTGCGGCGGCGCTCGCCGGTGGCGCGGCCGAGCCGGGCCCAGGCATCGGCCAGCACCGCGTCCAGGTCGTCGCCGGTTTCCATCAGCGATAGGTCACCGCCAGCTCGCCGACGCCGTCGACATGGCCTTCCAGCCGGTCGCCCGGCTTGACCGGGCCGACGCCGTCCGGCGTGCCGGTCATGATCAGGTCGCCGGGGCGCAGCGCCACCAGCCGCGAGAGATGGGCGATGATCTCCGGCACCGGCCAGATCTGGTCGGCCAGGTCGCCGACCTGCCGGTCCTCGCCGTTGATCTTCAGCCAGATCGCGCCCTTCGCCGGATGCCCGATCTCGGCGGCCGGGCGCAGCGCCGACAGCGGCGCCGCCTGGTCGAAGGACTTGGCCATGGTCCAGGGCCGGGCCAGCTTCTTGGCCTCGGCCTGGATGTCGCGGCGGGTCATGTCGAGCCCGACGCCGTAGCCCCAGACATGGCCGAGCGCTCGTTCCGCCGCGATGTCGGTGCCGCCGGCGCCGATCGCCACCACCAGCTCGATCTCGTGATGCAGGTCCCGGGTCGCCGCCGGATAGGCGATGGTGCTGCCGCTCGGTACCACCGCATCGGCCCATTTGGCGAAGAAGAACGGCGGCTCGCGGTCCGGGTCGTGGCCCATCTCGCGGGCATGGGCGGCGTAGTTGCGGCCGACGCAGAAGATGCGGCCGACGGGGAAGGTGGCGTCGCTGCCCAGCACCGGGACAAGGGTCTGCGGCGGCGGCGTGATCACGGTCGACATCGAAAAGTCCTTCAGGGCGATGGTCCGCGGCGGAGGCTGCGCGGCAGAGCCCGGCCTGTCAAACCGGAATCGATGCGCGACGTCAGCCGCCGCTAGGATGCGCGGTGGGATCCGATGCATCCTGCCGTCGGACCGAAGGATCGAGGGACCGGATGACGACCATTGCCGCAGCCGCCGCCCAGGCGGCCCAGCTGCTGACCGCGCGGCGGCAGACCATCGCTGTGGCCGAATCCTCCACCGGCGGGCTGGTGTCGGCCGCGCTGCTGGCCGTGCCGGGGGCCAGCGCCTATTTCCTGGGCGGGGCGGTGGTCTACACCGCGGCGGCGCGCCGGGCGCTGCTGGCGATCGGCGAGCCCGAGATGGCCGGGCTGCGCCCGTCGACGGAACCCTATGCCGCGCTGCTGGCCCGCACCGTGCGCGACCGCTTCCAGGCGGATTGGGGCATCGCCGAATCCGGGGCGGCCGGGCCGGCCGGCAACCGCTACGGCGACCCGGCCGGGCACAGCTGCATCGCGATCTGCGGCCCGGTCACGATCACGGCGACCGTGGCGACCGGCAGCGCCGACCGCGCGGCGAACATGGACGCCTTCGCCCTGGC
>JAEKLZ010000452.1 GCA_019508225.1 Inquilinus limosus
GCTTGTTGGCGCGGAACCAGTCGGTCAGGTTCAGCTCGGTGGTGGTGCCGGGCTGGACGCAGATGGTGGCGCCGTTCAGCTCCTTCGCGCTCGACACGCCGAGCGACTTGTTCACCATGAAGCCCTGGCCGTCATAGAAGTTGGTGGCCGTGAAGGTCAGGCCCAGCGAGGTGTCGCGCGACAGCGAATAGGTCGTGTTGCGGGCCAGCACGTCGATTTCGCCGGACTGCAGCGCGGTGAAGCGCACCTGGGCGTTCAGCGGCGTGAACTTGACCTTCTCGGCATCGCCGAACACCGCCGCAGCCAGGGCGCGGCACGTGTCGACGTCGATGCCGGTCCACTTGCCCTGGCTGTCCGCCAGGGCGAAGCCGGCCAGGCTGGTGTTGACGCCGCATTGGACGAAGCCGCGTTGCTTGACGGCGTCGAACGTCGCGCCGGCCTGGGCCGAAGCGGCGATGCCCACCGTGGCGACGACCGCAGCCCCCGCCGCGAGCAGAGTACGAACCTTCATGAAACCTCCCCTTTTTGCCCCGGCCTTCGCCGGAGCGAAACCGCAAGACCGTCCCGGCCGCATGTTG
The DNA here is from genome assembly GCA_019508225.1 of Inquilinus limosus. Taxonomy (GTDB): domain Bacteria; phylum Pseudomonadota; class Alphaproteobacteria; order DSM-16000; family Inquilinaceae; genus Inquilinus; species Inquilinus limosus_D. The sequence goes on from JAEKLZ010000452.1 coordinate 579, forward strand.
CCGGGGGAGGGTCATTTAATGGAACATCCCCACTGAATGCACGGCCTTTTTTGTTCTGTCGCTGCAGGCGATCGCCCACAGCGTCATATTTCAATCAAGCCCGCGTCATATTGGATGCGTGTGGAATAATCATCCGACCATTCCTCGCGCAACGGTTGATCGTTCCTTCGGCAATGGCCTACCAGGCCTGCCCCTCAGGGGCGCCGACACGCGGTCTAGACCATTTGTATCGCGACAATCGGCAAGAACAGGCTGGCCGATCGACTTCCGGCCTCAGCGCAGCAGCCCGTCGAGGAAACCGCCGACCACGCGGTCGCGGTCGATCCGGGTCGCCACCCGCACGGCGGGCCGCCCGGCCGCCCCTTGCTCCTCCGGAACACCGCGGCGATCGGCCAGGGTCATGCCGCGGGTCAGGTCGCCGCTGAGCTCGACCCGGACCGGCCAGTCGGCGTAGTCGGCGAGGCCGGGATCGAGCAGCAGCATCGCCGCCGCCGGATCGTGCAGGGCGCAACCGCGGATGCCGTAGCGGGCGTGATAGAACCGGACATAATGCTGCAGGATCGACCAGGCGAAGCGGCCGCGCGGCCGGGAATCGGCCTCGATCCGCGCCAGCTCGGCGTCGCCCAGCCAGGCGGTCATGGTGACGTCCAGCCCGACCAGGGTGACCGGCCAGGCCGCGGCGAACACCGCCTCCGCCGCCTCCGGGTCATGGAAGATGTTGGCCTCGGCCGCGGCGGTGATGTTGCCGGGCACGGTCACCGCCCCGCCCATCACCACCACCCGGTCGACCAGCCGTGGCAGCTCGGGCTCGAGATGCAGTGCCAGCGCCAGGTTGGTCAGCGGCCCGGTGGCCAGCAGGGTGAACGCCCCCGGCTCGGCCCGCGCCAGGCGGACCAGATGCTCGGCCGCGGTCTCGGCCGCGAAGGGCCGTGGCGGCGCCTTCGGTCCCTGGCCGCCGAGCCCGTCATCGCCATGGACATGGCCGCTGATGCTGACCGGCTGGGCCAGCGGCGCCGCCGCCCCGACCGCGACCGGGACATGGCCGAGCCCGACCAGGTCGAGGACGTGCTGGGCGTTGGCCGCCGCTGCCCCGGCATGGGCGTTGCCGTGGACGCTGCCCAGCGCCGCGATCTCCACCCCCGGCCGGCCGGCCAGCCACAGGATGGCCAGCGCGTCGTCAATGCCGACATCGCAGTCGAGAATGATCTTCGGCATCGGCGGGGTCCTTTCGTGGGTGTCCGCCCGACCATAGCGCGGCCGGGCGCGGCGCAAAACGCCGCTGGATGCGGGGGACGCTCCATGCCACTCTCGCCGCCCCTGCCCTGCCGGACGCGCTGGAGACGATGCCGACGCCGCAAGCCCATCCCTGGCTCGAACCCCTCTGGGTCCGGCTGCTGATCGTCGTCCTCCTGATCGCCGCCCTGGCGGCGGAATTCCTGTGGCTGGGCGACCAGCTTTGGTTGTTCCTGTGGGGCGCGGCGCTGGTCTACGCGATCTGGGACTTCTTCTTGCGCGGGGTCTACGGCAAGCCGAAGGCGTGAGGGCATAGCTCGCGAAGGATCGGACGATCAATCGTCAGCGGCACCAAGCAAGGCCCATTCGTAGTCGCGGCCCCCGTAAAGGACGCGGGCGATGACCACCTCATCGTCGGAGATCTGAAACACGATCACCGCCCGCCGCTCGAATCCCATCACCCGAAGGCCCGGACGGATGTCGTCCCGACGGGCGCCGCGCTCCGGAAAGGTTTCGAGCGACAGGCAGGCTGCCTCGATCCGATCAATATAGCCAAGCGCGGCAGCTCGGCCCGATGCGCTCGCAATATAACGATACAGGTCGAACAGGTCGGCTTCCGCCCGCGGTCTGAACCGGACCTGGTACTTCACTCTGTATCCGTTTTGGCCTGCTCGGCATGATAGGCCCGCAGCCGACGGAAGACGTCGCGGGCCGGCACGCTTGGACCCGGATCGGCGAAGGCCTCATCGACCTTTTCCTTCAGCCATTCGCCGATCGCCTGTTCCTCGCGATCAAGCGCCCGAACCGCAGCCCGCAGGACCTCGCTGGTCGAGGCATAGGCCCCGGACCTCACACGGGCTTCGACATGTTCCTGCAGGTCACCCAGGGTAACGGTGACGGGGCGGCTTGTGCGAGCCATGGGCGAGCTCCGGTGACGGTGGCGAGTATGATATTGTCATACACACGCTCTCTCGCAAGTGCGGTCCTCATGGCGGCTTCCATGGGATGCAGCCCCGATCGGCACTATCCCGGAGGCAAGCCGAAGGCCTGACGGAGGGACCGCATGGGGTCAGGCGCCACCCGGGCGGGGAATTCGTCCAGCCTGTCATCCAGGACCGCCACGGCCCGGGTGATCATCTCGACCGTCCGGACATAGAAGACCGGCTTGATCCGCTCGATATCGTCGGTCGGGCGGTGGTAGTCGACGTGCTCCTCGCCCCCGAACATGACGAAGGGGATGCCCGCCTTGTGGAAGGGCGCGTGGTCGGACCGCAGGGTCCAGTCCTCCTCTTTCGGCTCCGGCGTGTCGTGGCCGAAGGCCATCTTCGGCGCCCCCGCCCTGCCGGAGAGCGGCTCGAGCCAGGGCCGCAGGAAGGGATAGTGCCAGGTCCCGAGCACGGCGACCTCGTTGCGGCTACTGCGGCTGATCATGTCCATGTTGATCTCCACCCCGATGGCCGAGAGCGGCACCGGCGGTGTGCGGACGAAACCTTCGCTGCCCATCATGCCCAGCTCCTCGCCCGAGAAGGCGGCGAAGATCACCGGATGCCGGGTCGGATGCTGTCCGAGATACTTGGCCAGGGCGAGCAGCGCGGCGGTGCCCGAGGCGTTGTCGTCCGCCCCGTTGTAGATCCGGCCGTCGCGGATGCCGAGATGGTCGTAATGCGCCGTGACGACGAGGTAGCGCTGCTCCGAACCGGTCCCCGGCAGGTAGCCGACCAGGTTGGTGCCGCTCACCTCCACGCCGCGCCGGTTGCGGCCGGAATAGGCCTGATCGTAGGTGGTGCCGAAGGGCCGGATCCCGACCTGCCGGAACCGATTGGTCAGATAGGCCCGGGCCTTCTCGATGCCGGGCGCGCCGGTGCCCCGCCCCTCCATGTCGTCGGCCGAGAGCACCCGCAGATCCTGCAGCATCGCCGGGGAATCGATGATGGCGGAAGGCGGCGGCGGAGCGGGTGGCGCCGGGGGCGCCTCCGGCGTCGGGACGCAGGCGGCCACAATCAGCAGGAGCAGAAGCCCCCAGCGCGCAGAGTTCATCCCTTCCCCCTTAATGACTCGACTATATGACTGGACAATATGGTTGAACGATATGGCCGGACTATGATCCCACGGACCGCCCGTTCTCCGTCTCGAACAGGTGCAGCCGCTCCGGATCCAGGCTGATCGTCGTCGGCTCGTCCGGCCGGGCCGGGTAATGCGCGTCGACCTGGGCGGTGAACTTGCCCCCTGCAACCTCGCCCAAGATCAGGGTGTGGGCGCCCAGTGGCTCGATCACCCGCGGCAGGATCGGCAGCGTCACCGGGCCGGCGGCGCCGCCGTCCACATGCTCCGGCCGCAGGCCGATGGTCACGGCCAGGCCGTCGCGCCCGGCCAGCGCTGCCCGCTTGACGGTGGGCGCCGGCAGCACCGTGCCATCCGCCAGCCGAAGGCCGTCGCCGACCAGGGTTGCGGGCAGGAAATTCATGCTCGGGGCGCCGATGAAGGCGGCGACGAACAGGTTGGCCGGGCGCTCGTAGAGGGTCAGCGGCTCGGCCGCCTGCTCGATCCGGCCCTGATTCATCACCATCACCCGGTCGGCCATGGTCATGGCCTCGACCTGGTCGTGGGTGACGTAGACGATGGTGGTCTGCAGCCGCCGGTGCAGCGCCTTGATCTCGGCCCGCATCTCGATCCGCAGCTTGGCGTCGAGGTTGGATAGCGGCTCGTCGAACAGGAACACGTCGGGGTCGCGCACGATGGCGCGGCCGATGGCGACGCGCTGGCGCTGGCCGCCGGACAGCTGCTTCGGCCGGCGGTCGAGGTAGGGATCAAGGCCGAGGATGCGCGCGGCGTTGGCGATCTTGGCCTCGATCTCGGCCTTCGGCTCGCCGCGCACCTTCATGCCGTAACCGATGTTCTCGCGCACCGTCATATGCGGGTAGAGGGCGTAGTTCTGGAACACCATGGCGCAGTTGCGCAGGCCCGGGCGCAGCTGGGTGACGTCGCGATCGCCGATCCGGATGGTGCCGCCGCTCGCCGCCTCCAGCCCGGCGATCATGCGCAAGGTCGTGGTCTTGCCGCAGCCGGACGGACCAACCAGCACGACGAATTCGCGGTCCGCGACCTCGAGGTCGAGCGACGGGATGACGGGCACGTCGCCAAAGGCCTTGGTGACGGCTTCGAGTCTGACGCGGGCCATGATGTCCTTGGGTCTCGAGCTTCGGCAGGCCGCCCCGCCGCAATGCGCGGCGGGGCGGATCCGATCTACTTCTTCAGCGGCGGCAGGCCCATCGAGGCGCGATAGGCGGCAAGCTGGGTGTCGCGGCCGAACTCGTCGGTCAGCTTGTTCCACTCCTGGGCGATGGTATCGAGCGCCTGCTGCGCCGTGACCTCGCCCGCCAGCGCCTTGGATAGCTCGATCTCCAGCACCTCGGTGTAGGAGAAGTAGCCGGGAATGCGCATGTCGAGGGCCACGTTCTTGGCCTCCAGGCTGCCGCGCTGCGCCGCCAGGTACTCGTCCGCCTCCTCCTTGGTCATCTTGGCCAGCCAGCGGTCCGGCGCGAAGTGGCTGAGGCGGTAGGGATTGACGCCGGAGCCGCCGGTCACCGTGGCGATGCCGCTGTTCTCCGGGTTCGAGACCCATTCGATATAGTTCCACGCCGCCTCGACGTTCTTGCCCGACGTGGGCACGGCCGCCTGCCAGCCGCCGAAGGCCATGAAGGGCGAGAACACCGGCTGGTCGGACTTGTCCCAGGCCTTGGTCTTGTGATTCCAGATCTCGGTCGACCCGGGAGTCAGGGCCGAGCCGACACTCCCCGCCACCTTGCTCTGAGTCTTGTCGGCGGCGATCACGCCGGTATCGCCCCAATCGAAGTTCATCGCCACCTGGCCGCCGGAGAAGGCGGTGCGGATGTCGCCGGAGGAGAAGTTCAGCGCGCCGGGCGGTGAGAACTTCACCGACTTGATGTAGTCGTCCAGCGCCCTGGCCCAGCCGGGGTTGTTGACCTGGGCATCCATCGTCTCCGGGTCGAAGAACATGCTGCCCGGATTCTGCGGGTCGTTGGTGTAGCTGGCGGCGTGGGTGAAGAAGAACCAGAACTGCTGGCCGCCGCGCCTGAACGCCTCCGCCGTGCCCCACAGCTTCTGGTCGGGCCGGGTGAAGAACTCGGCGATGTCGTAATATTCCTTCCAGGTCTTCGGCACAGCCAGGTCGTAGCCGTACTTGGCCTTGAACGCCTCCTTCTCCTTCGGGTCGTCGAACAGGTCCTTGCGGTAGGACAGGGTGTGAAGGTCGCCGTCGATGGTCTGCGACAGGTGCTTGCCGTCCCACACCATCAGCCGGTCGCGATAGACCGGGGCGATGTCCTCCCAGTCCTTGCCCTGGCGCACCGACTCCGGCATCTCCGACAGATAGGGTGAGAAGTCCGGCATCCAGGCCGGGGCGAAGGTGATGACGTCGAAGGTCGATTCGCCAGCGGTCATCGCCGTCAGGTATTTCGGGTACAGCTCGCCAAACGGGAACTCGACGACATTGACCTTGCCGCAGGTCTTCTGCTCCCAGGTCTTGGCCGCCATCTGCAGCGCCAGGGCGATGAACGGCCCGGTCTGCGACCCCGCGGTCAGGGTCACGCCGGAATAGTCCGGGTCGCAGGCCGCGGCGGCGGGGCCGTGGAGCGCCGCGGTCAGCGCCAGGACACCGGCGGCGGCGAGAAGCATGCTCTTCATTGTTGTTCCTCCCTGTCTCGCGATCATCGGATGCTGCCCAGCAGCAGGCCTGATCGCATCAGCCTGGCCAGGAGAATCGCCATCACCATCATCGGCCCGATCGAGATCATGGCGGCGACCGAGATCGCCCACCATTCGTCGCCGCGGTAGGAGTTCTGCCCCGACAGCATGATCGGCAGGGTCTGCCAGTTGCCGGCGGTCAGCAGCAGCGAGAACAGGAACTCGTTCCAGACGAAGCTGAGCGTGATCATCGCCGTGGCGATCAGCCCGGGCCGCGCCATCGGCAGCACGATCTCGAGGAAGATGCGGAAGCGCGGCACGTCGTCGACCAGCGCCGCCTCCTCGATGTCGACCGGCAGCGCCTGGAAGAAGTCACGCATCAACCAGACCACGATCGGCAGCGAGAACGCCGTGTAGCACAGCGTCATGCCCCAGAAGCTGTCGAGCAGGGGGAAACCGGCCTTGCCGATCTCGGAATACAGCAAGTAGAGGGCGAAGGCGGTGACGATCGGCGGGAACATGCGCTGGCTGACGAACCAGAACACGACGTCGTCATTGCCCAGCACCGGGCCCGGCAGGCGCAGCGCGTTGAGCGCGATCGACACCGCCAGCGCCGCCACCAGCGCGCCACCCAGCGCCGGCACCCGCTTCAGCCCCAGCACGTTCTGCAGCAGCAGGAAGCCGCCGATCGCGACCATGGCGAAGGCGACCCCGGCCAGCAGCCGGACCTGAAACGGGAAGCGCACCAGCGCATAGGCAGCCATCGACCCCAGGGCCACCGACAGCGCCGTCGCCGCCAGTCCGATCAGGGTGGAGTTGACGAAGGGCGTGATGAAGTTGCCGCGGACGCCGGACAGGGCGTCGACCCAGGCCTGCAGCGTCGGCTCGAAATCGATCCACGGCAGGTAGGTCGGGCCGCCGCTGACCGCGGTCGGCGGCTTGAACGAGGTGATCAGCGTCCAGTAGATCGGAAACATCGTCACCACGAACCAACCGAGGCACAGCAGGAAGACCAGGCCGCGCTTCATGCCGCCGCGCTGGAGATCCCTCATCGCTGCTTCTCCAGATGCGGCTTCAGGATCGCGAGGTAGATGGTGCCGAAGACGACGATGACGATCAGGAACAGGAAGCTGAGCGCCGAGGTGTAGCCCAGGTTGAACTTC
>JAEKLZ010000453.1 GCA_019508225.1 Inquilinus limosus
CATCACGGCGTCGATCATGTCGACGGTGACCTTGGCGAGGTCGCGGGTGTCCTTGAACACGGTCGAGTACTGTTCGCCGGCGAGGATCGACTTGACCGACGGGACCTCGGCGTCCTGGCCGGAGACGAAGGGCAGCGGCTGGTCGCCCGAGCCGTAGCCGACCGCCTTGAGCGAGGCGATGATGCCCATCGACAGGCCGTCATAGGGCGACAGCACCGCGTTGACCTTCTTGTCGCCGTAATAGGCCGACAGCAGGTTGTCCATGCGGGCCTGGGCGGTGTTCGGGTCCCAGCGCAGGATGCCGACCTTGTCCATGCCCATCTGGCCGCTCGGCACCACCACCTTCTTGCTGTCGATGTAGGGCTGCAGCACCGACATCGCGCCGTTGTAGAAGAAGAAGGCGTTGTTGTCGTCCGGCGAGCCGCCGAACAGCTCGACGTTGAACGGGCCCTTGCCGTCCTTCAGGCCCAGCGCGTCGACCAGCGAACCGGCCTGCAGCACACCGACTTGGAAGTTGTCGAAGGTGGTGTAGTAGTCGACATTCGGCGTGTCGCGGATCAGGCGGTCATAGGCGATGACCTTGATCCCGGCGTCGTGCGCCTGCTGCAGCACCGAGGTCAGGGTGGTGCCGTCGATCGCCGCGATCACCAGCACCTTGGCGCCCTTGGTGACCATGTTCTCGATCTGCGACAGCTGGGTCGGGATGTCGTCGCCCGCATATTGCAGGTCGGCGTCGTAGCCCTTGGCCTGCAGCGACTTGACCATGTTGTCGCCGTCGGCGATCCAGCGCGCCGAGGTCTTGGTCGGCATCGACACGCCGACGAGGCCCTTTTCGGCGGCCTGCGCGGACAGCGCGAAGGCGGACAGCCCCAGCGCCAGCGCCGTGATGGATGAGATCAGCTTCACCGTTTTCTCCCTCTGCTCGTCTCTTCTGCGCCCGGTCTTGCCGTTCGGGTGTGACCCCGGCGCACTGTTGCCGCATGACGGCCGATGATGCCGCAGCCACCCCGGCCGTTCCAGCCGGGCCGCCCGTGGTCGCCGCATCGATGTGAGTCCGGCGGCGATGCCGCGGGACGCCGATCGGCGGCCGAGCCTTCGCGCACGCTCCTGTCGGAACGCCGCACAGCCTGCCGCCGGTTGGTCAAGCCCGACGTCTCGTCGATGTGGTGAGATCCATTGGCTCCTCCCTGTGAGAGCGACTGCGACGCCTTGTGGTCTGGCTTGTGGTTGCTGGGGTCCGGCGCCGCCGGTCCAAATCCTCATACAATTTGGCGTAATCTCTCGCCACGTCGCCGCGCTGTCAAGCGCCGCCGCGGCGGCATGGTAATCGATTGAATCGGCGCGGGCATCCGCTCACTCTAGGTCCCCATTACAGACACCCCGGCGAGCAGGCCCACCTTCCCGCCGACGCAAAACCCGGCTAAAGCTCCGACCCATGTCCCTGCTGCGCGGCATGGCGACGGTCGGGGGGCTGACGGCCGTCAGCCGCATTGCCGGATTCGCCCGCGATATCCTGACCGCCTCGCTGCTGGGCGCGGGGCCGATGGCCGACGCCTTCGTGATCGCGGTCAAGCTGCCCAACCTGGCCCGGCGCCTGTTCGCCGACGGCGCCTTCATGGTCACCTTCGTGCCGCAATACGCGGCCGAGCGCGGCGAGAACGGCCGGGCCGCGGCGCTGGCCTTCGCCGGCGAGGTGCTGGCAGCGCTGCTGGCTGTGCTGATCCCGCTGACCCTGCTCGCACTGCTGGCCATGCCCGCCATCCTGGCGGTGATCGCCCCCGGCTTCGTCGCCGACCCGGTGCGCGAGGCCCTGGCGCTGGATTATGCCCGTCTGGCCTTCCCCTATCTGCTGCTGATGTCGGTCGCAGCCCTGCTGGGCGGCGTGCTGAACGCGCAGGAGAAGCTGGCCCCCTTCGCCGCGGCGCCGATCCTGTTCAACCTGGTGCTGATCGCGGCGCTGCTGTTCGGCACGCATCTCGCCGGATCGCCCGGCCGGGCGCTGGCGGCCGGCGTCACCCTGTCCGGCATCGTCCAGCTGGCCTGGCTGGCGCTGGCCTGCCGCCGCCACGGCGTGCCGGTGCGGCTGATGCGGCCGCGGATCGGGCCGCGGCTGCGGCGGCTGGTGGTGCTGATGGGGCCGGGCGCGATCGGCACCGGCATCACCCAGATCCAGATGGTGCTGAACACCCTGATCGCCAGCTTCCTGCCGGCCGGCGCGGTCAGCGCCCTGTACTACGCCGACCGGCTGACCCAACTGCCGCTCGGCATCGTCGGCATCGCGCTCGGCACCGCCCTCCTGCCCACCCTGACCCGCCTATTGGTCGAGGACCGGACCGACGACGTCGCCGCGACCCAGAGCCGGGCAATCGAATACGGGCTGCTGCTGGGCCTGCCCGCCGCCGTCGGGCTGATCCTGCTGGCCGGGCCGATCGTCCACGTCCTGTTCGAGCGCGGCGCCTTCGGGCCGGCGCAGACCGTGGCCGTTTCCGGCGCCCTGGCCGCCTACGCCGCCGGCATCCCGGCCTATATCCTGATCCGGGTGTTCTCGACCCTGTGCTTCGCCCGGCAGGACACGACGACGCCGATGCGCACCGCGCTGGTCGCCACGGTCCTGGCGGTGGCCGGCGCCGTGCTGCTGATGCGCCCGCTGGGCCATGTCGGCATCGCGCTGGCCACCGGCGTCTCGGCCTGGGTCAATGCCGGGCTGCTGGCCTGGTCGCTGCGCCGCCGCGGCGCCCTACCGGTCGACGCCGGGCTGCGCCGCCGCGGCGGCCGGATCCTGCTGGCGGCGCTGGGCATGGCGGCCGGGCTGCTGCTGGCCCGGCAGGGGATGACGGCGGTCGGCGGCGCCGCCCTCGCCGCGCTGATCGCCGGCGGCGTCGCGCTCTACGCTGTGCTCTGCCTCGCCCTGGGCGCGGTCGACCGCGGCGAACTCGCCAAGTTCCGGCGCCGCGGGCATCAGGCGGGTTGACCCGCCCGCGTCAGGCCGGCCATAAACCGAGCCTCCCCATCCCCCTGCGGCACCGGCGGACATGAAGCGCATCTTCTCGGGCATCCAGCCCACCCACAACATGCATCTCGGCAACTATCTCGGCGCGGTGCGGAACTGGGTGGCGCTGCAGGGGGACGAGTTCGAGACCATCTACTGCGTCGTCGACCTGCATGCGCTGACCCAGCCGCAGGATCCGGTCGAGCTGCGCGCCCATATCCGCGAACTGGCGGCAACGCTGCTGGCCGTCGGCATCGACCCGGAGCGCAGCATCCTGTTCGCGCAGAGCCAGGTGCCCCAGCACAGCGAGCTGGCCTGGCTGTTCTCCTGCGTCACGCCGCTGGGCTGGCTGCGGCGCATGACCCAGTTTAAGGACAAGGCCGGCAAGCAGCAGGACACGGCGATGCATGGCCTCTTGGCCTATCCCGTGCTGATGGCGGCGGACATCCTGCTGTACAAGGGCACGCATGTGCCGGTCGGCGAGGACCAGAAGCAGCATCTGGAGCTGACCCGCGACATCGCCCAGTCGTTCAACCAGCGCTATGGCGTCGACTTCTTCCCGCTGCCGGAACCGCAGATCCTGGGGTCGGCGACGCGGGTGATGAGCCTGCGCGACGGGTCGAAGAAGATGAGCAAGTCGGACGAGTCCGACTACAGCCGCATCAACATGACCGACGACGCCGACACCATCGCGCTGAAGTTCCGCCGGGCCAAGACCGACCCCGAGCCGCTGCCGACCGAGGCGGCCGGGCTGGCGAGCCGGCCGGAGGCCGAGAACCTGGTCGCCATCTACGGCGCCCTGGCCAACAAGGATGTCGACGCGGTGCTGGCCGAGTTCGGCAGCGCGCCGTTCTCGACCTTCAAGGGCGCGCTGACCGACATCGCGGTGGCGGTGCTGGCGCCGATCGGCGGCGAGATGCGCCGGCTGATGGCCGATCCCGGCCATGTCGACGCGGTGCTGCGCCGGGGCGGCGAGAAGGCCGCGGCGATCGCGGCGCCGGTGCTGGCCGAGACCCAGGACATCATGGGGCTGCTGCGGCCGTGAGGGAGCGTCCGATCTCGGCCCTGCCCAATCTCGGGCCCAAGACCGCGGAGTGGCTGGCGGCCGTCGGCATTACCACCGAGACCGAGCTGCGCGCCATCGGCCCGGTCGAGGCTTGGCAGCGCCTGCGCGCGGCGCAGCCGGAGCTGATCACGGTCAACGCCCTCTACGCCCTGCACGGCGCCCTGACCAACCAGCACTGGGCCGCCCTGCCGCAGGAGCTGCGCGCCCTGCTGCGCAAGGACGCCGGGGTGGAGTGAGGCCGGCCGGTAGTCACCGGGCCGGAAAGCTCCTATATTGAGGGCATGAGCCGTGCCCTCTCCCCGATCGAATCCGAGTTCGCCACGGTCGAAGAGGCCGAGGCCTATGACCGCTGGTTCCGCGCCAAGGTCGAAGCGGCCCTGGCCAGCACGCAGCCTCCGGTTCCCCATGACGAGGCGATGGCACGCCTGCGCGCACTAATCGATGAGAAGCGCCGCGCCCATGCTGCCCGTAAGCTGGAGCGCTGAAGCCCTCGCTGATCTCGAACAGATCCTCGGCTACATCGCCGAACGCAATCCCGTTGCCGCAGATCGATTGCTAGCCATCGCTACGGATACGGCGGAACGGCTGTCGGAGCATCCGTACCTCTATCGCCCCGGCCGTGTCGCCGGAACGCGCGAGGCGGTGATCCACCCGAATTACATCATCGTCTATCGAGTCGGTCCGGCTGTCGTCGACGTCCTGGGCATTCTCCACGCCCGGCAAGCTTATCCACCGGGCTGAGCCAATCTCAGCACCTTACTCATGTCATTGCCGGGCTTGACCCGGCAATCCATGTCGACAGCCTCTGGATGCCAGGGTCAAGCCCCGGCATGACGAAGATAGGCCGGCTAAATCGACGGATCGTCGTCTTCCCCCGCCCGCTTGGCGGAGCCGGCGAAGCTGGTGATGGCGAAGGATTCCAGAAGGTCGATCGCGGCATCCACCGGCATCGCGCCGGTGTCGATCGTCAGGTCCGGCGTCTCCGGCGCCTCATAGGGGGCCGAGACCCCGGTGAAGCCCTGGATCTCGCCGCGGCGCGCCTTGGCGTAGAGGCCCTTGGGGTCACGCTGCTCGCAGATCGCGAGATCCGCCTTCACGAAGATCTCGCGGAAGCCGTCGCCGATCACGTCGCCGGCCAAAGCGCGATGCCAGCGCTCCGGCGAGATCAGCGCCACGATCGCGATCAGCCCGGCCTCGGCGAACAGCCGTGCCACCTCGGCCGCGCGGCGGACATTCTCGGCCCGGTCCTCGGTCGAGAAGCCGAGGTCGCGGCCGAGGCCGGTGCGCAGCGAATCGCCGTCCAGCACCGTCGACTGCCAGCCGCGGGCGAACAGGCGGGATTCCAGCGCCGTCGCCAGGGTCGACTTGCCGGCGCCGGACAGGCCGGTCAGCCAGATCACGCCGCCGCCATGGCCGTTGGCCAGGCGCCGGGCGGCGGCATCGACCCGCCGCTCGGTCGGGAACAGCAGGCGGCTGTCGCCCGTCGCGTCGAGGATGGTGACGCCGCCCACCACATCGTAGCCGTCGACCAGCACGCCGCGGCCGGTGCCGGGCAGGTCGGCATGGCGGTCGAACGCCATCGCAGTGCGGCCGACCACCTCGATCTCCGCCGTCTCGTTGCGCCGCACCAGCTCCGCCGTGCGGGTCTCCAGCGTGTGCACCTCGACCACATGGGCGATGCGCTCCACCGTCACCGTGTGTTCGGCGGCGGCCAGGCGCAGCGTCAGCCGGGCGCCGGGGCGCAGCGGCTCGCGCGCCAGCCAGAACAGGCGCAGCTTCAGCCGGGTCGCGGTGGCCGGCGCCTGCTCGACCAGGGTCGCGATCTGGCCGCGCTCGACGAAGACCGGCGGGTCGAGGGTCAGCCCGACGGCTTGGCCGGCCTTGGCCGAGGTGACCTCCGCCGCCGGCCAGCTCTCGATCGAGGCGATGCGCGCGACCTTGCCCGAGGGGGCGAAGCGCAGGGTCTGGCCGACCGCCAGCCCGCCGCTCTCGATCCGGCCGGCGACGATGCGGCGCTCGTCGAATTTGTAGACGTCCTGCACCGGCAGCCGCAGCGGCTGGTCGGTCGCCGACGGCGCGGCCTCCAGCCCGTCCAGCGCCTCGACCAGCGACGGCCCGTCATGCCAGGGCATCAGGGCCGAGCGGGTGGCGATGTTCTCGCCATGCCGGGCGGCCAGCGGCACCACCGATGCGGGGGTGATGCCGACGCTGCCGAGATAGGCCGAGATCTCGTCGACCACCGCCTGGAACCGGGCCTGGTCGTACTCCACCAGGTCCATCTTGTTGATCGCCACCACCACCTGGGTGATGCCGAGCAGACCGAGGATCAGGGCGTGGCGGCGCGACTGCTCCAGCGTGCCCTCGCGGGCATCGACCAGCAGCAGCGCGGCATCGGCCCCGGCGGCGCCGGAGACCATGTTCTTGAGGAACTCGGCATGGCCCGGCGCGTCGATCAGCACATAGCGTCGGCGCGGGGTGCGGAACTGCACCTCGGCCGTGTCGATGGTGATGCCCTGGTCGCGCTCGGATTGCAGCGCGTCGATCAGGAACGACCACTCGAACGGCATGCCGCGCTTCTTGCTCATCGCCTCGACCGCCGTGACCCGCTCGGGGCCGAGCGTGCCGGTGTCGTGCAGCAGGCGGCCGATCAGGGTCGACTTGCCATGGTCGACATGGCCGGCAATGACCACGCGCAGGGTGCGGGCGGCGGCCAGCGCCGGGTGCAGGGCGACGATTCCGTCCATAATCACATGTACCCCGCGCTGCGGAGGCGCTCGAAGCCGTCCTCGGTCTCGTTGTCGATGATCCGGCCGGAGCGTTCGGAGACCTTGGTGGTCTCGAGCTCGGCGATGATCGCCTCGATGGTGTCGGCGTCGCTGGCCACCGGCAGGGTGATGTTCTTCTCGCCCAGCGAGCGGTAGCGCAACCCGTCCTTGGCCAGGTACAGCGGCACGATCGGGATGCCCTCGCGCTGGGTGTAGCGCCAGACGTCGATCTCGGTCCATTTCAGGATCGGGTGGATCCGGACATGGGTGCCGGGCTCGAACCGGGTCTTGTACTGGCCCCAGAACTCCGCCGGCTGGTCGGCCACGTCCCAGGCGCCCTCGAAGCTGCGCGGGCTGAACACCCGCTCCTTCGCCCGCGTGCCCTGCTCGTCGCGGCGGATGCCGACGATGATGCCTTCGAAGCCCTCGCGCTGGACCACCGCCTTCAGCCCCTCGGTCTTGCGCGCCGCCGCCCGGGCGCCGGCCGCCAGGGTCGGGTCCATGTCCTCCTCCGGCGGGCAGTCCTCGATGATCAGCGGCAGCTTCCACTCGCGCACCAGCCAGTCCCGGAACTCGTACACCTCCGGCAGCTCCATATGGGTCTCGAGCTGGATCAGCGGGAACGGGATATGGCCGAAGAACGCCTTGCGCAGCAGCCACAGGATCAGCGTCGAATCCTTGCCGATGGACCACAGCAGCGCCAGCCGATCGATGCGGGCGAAGGCCTCGCGGAGGATGGTGATGCTCTCCGCTTCGAGTTCGTCGAGATGATTCATGGCCTAGAGGAACGTGGCTGGGGAGGTGGGATCGGCGGGGCGGTGGATACCGCATTCGGTCTTGTCTTGGCCAGACCA
>JAEKLZ010000185.1 GCA_019508225.1 Inquilinus limosus
ACGAAGGGATCGATGCTCGGCAGGTCGATCGCCGCCACCGGGCCCGGCCCCAGTTTCTCGATGCCCTCGCGGTCGGAGAAGAAGATCACCCTGCCGCCGCGGGCCATGACCTCCTGCACGTTCGACACGGTCTTGTCGAACACCGGGTCGCGCGGCGCCAGCACGATCACCGGCACCTTGTCGTCGATCAGCGCGATCGGCCCGTGCTTCATCTCGCCGGCGGCATAGCCCTCGGCGTGGATGTAGCTGATCTCCTTCAGCTTCAGGGCGCCTTCCAACGCCAGCGGGTAGGACAGGCCGCGGCCGAGATACAGCACGTCCCGGGCCAGCGCCACCTGATGGGCCAGGTCGCGGATCGTGGCGTCGTGGTTCAGCACATCGGCCAGCCGGCCCGGCACCTCGGTCAGCGCGGTCGACAGCGCCGCCTCGCGCAACGCGTCGATGGCGCCGCGCGCCCGTGCCGCGGCGACGGCCAGGCAGGCCAGCACGGTCAGCTGGGTGGTGAAGGCCTTGGTCGAGGCGACGCCGATCTCCGGCCCGGCCAGGGTCTGGATCACCGCGTCGCTCTCGCGCGCGATCGAGCTGTCCGGCACGTTGACGATCGACAGGATGCGCTGGCCCTGCGACCGGGCGTAGCGCAGCGCCGCCAGCGTGTCCGCGGTCTCGCCCGACTGCGACACGAAGATCGCCAGCCCGCCCTCGGGCAGCGGCGCCTCGCGGTAGCGGAACTCCGACGCGATGTCGATCTCGACCGGCAGCCGGGCCACGGTCTCGAACCAGTATTTCGCCACCATGCCGGCATAGAAGGCGGTGCCGCAGGCGACGATGGTGGCGCGCGGCACGTCGGCGAAGTCGAAGGGCAGCGGCGGCAGCACCACCGCCCGGGTCGCCGGGTCCAGCATGGTGCGCAGCGTGTCGCCCACCACCGCCGGCTGCTCGTAGATCTCCTTCAGCATGTAGTGGCGGAAATCGCCCTTGCCGATCAGCGCGCCGGTCTGGGCGATCGGCTTCACCGGCCGTTCGACCGGCTGGTCTTCGGCATCGTAGATCTCGACGCCGCCGCGGGCGATCACCGCCCGGTCGCCCTCGTCGAGATAGCAGATCCGGTCGGTCCAGGCCCCGATCGCCAGCGCGTCGGAGCCGACATACATCTCGCCGTCGCCGAAGCCGATGGCCAGCGGCGAGCCGCGGCGGGCGACCACCAGCAGGTCCTCCTCGCCATTGAACAGGAAGGCCAGGGCGAAGGCGCCCTCCAGCCGCTTCAGCGCCGCGGCGCTGGCCTCGCGCGGCGCCAGCTGCTGGTCGAGATAGTGGCTGACCAGATGGGCGACGATCTCGGAATCGGTCTCGGTGGCGAAGACATGGCCGAGGCCTTCGAGCTCGCGCCGCAGCTCGCGGAAGTTCTCGATGATGCCGTTGTGCACGATCGCGACCCGGTCGGTCGCATGCGGATGGGCGTTGGTCTCGCTCGGCCGGCCATGCGTCGCCCAGCGGGTGTGGCCGATGCCGATGGTGCCGTCGACCGGATCCTCGCCCAGGCGCCGCTCCAGATTGGCCAGCTTGCCCTCGGCCCGGCGGCGCTCGATCCGGCCGCCGACCAGGGTGGCGATGCCGGCCGAATCATAGCCGCGATACTCCAGGCGCTTCAGCGCCTCGACCAGGCGGGACGCCACCGGCCGCGTCCCGACGATGCCGACGATGCCGCACATTCAGCTCTTCTCCCGGTCACGCCCAGTTTGTCGCTCACGCTTGGCCTTCTCGGCCTTCTTCTTCTCGCGATAGCCGGGCGCCCAGCCGGGCTTGTCCTCCTGCCGGGCGCGGCCGATCGCCAGCGAATCCGGGGCCACGTCGCGGGTGATGACGCTGCCGGCCGCGATGTTCGAGCGGTCGCCGACCGTCAGCGGCGCCACCAGCACGGTGTCGGAGCCGACAAACACCTCGGTGCCGATGCTGGTCCTGAACTTGTTGTAGCCGTCATAGTTCGAGACGATCGTGCCGGCGCCGATATTGGTCTTCGCGCCGACCGAGACGTCGCCGAGATAGGTCAGATGGTTGGCCTTGGCGCCGGCGGCGAGGTCGGCGGCTTTCAGCTCGACGAAATTGCCGACATGCGCCCCCTCGCCCACCGTCGTGACCGGCCGCATCCGGGCGAAGGGCCCGATGCGGGCGCCGCTGCGGATCGTCGCCCCCTCGATATGGCTGAAGCCCAGGATCTCGACCCCGTCCTCGACCGTGACGCCGGGGCCGAAGAAGGTCGACGGCCCGATCACCACATCCCGCCCCAGCTTGGTGTCGACCGACAGCCAGACGGTCTTGGGGTCGACCAGCGTGGCGCCGTTCAGCATGGCCTGGCGGCGCAGCCGGTCCTGCAGGATGGCCTCGGCATCCGCCAGCTCGACCCGCGAATTGATGCCCAGCACCTCGTCCGGGTCGCCCTCGACCACGCGGCAGGCCCAGCCGCGGGCGCGGGCGGCCTCGACCGTGTCGGTCAGGAAGAACTCGCCCTTGGCGTTCTCGGCCTTCAGCGCGGCGATCAGCTCCGGCAGGCGGCGGCCGTCGAAGGTCATGATGCCGGCGTTGCACAGGCCGATCTGGCGCTCGAAATCGCTGGCCTCGGAGAATTCGACGATGCGGTCGAGGCCGCCATCGCCGGTCAGCACCAGCCGGCCGTATTGCAGCGGGTCGGCCGGGCGCATGCCGAGCACCACCACCGCAGGATCCTCCGCGGCGCGGCGGGCCTCGACCAGCCGCTCCAGCGTCGCCGTGGTCAGCAGCGGCGTGTCGCCGAACAGCACGATGACGTCGCCCTCGAAGCCCTCGATCGCCGGCAGCGCCGCGCGCACCGCGTCGCCGGTGCCCTTCTGGTTCGGCTGGACCACGGTCGGGATCGGGGCGACGCTCTGCGCCACCGCCTCCATCCCCGGCCCCACCACCACGGCGATCCGCTCGGGCGCGAGCGCCTGCGCGGCGGCGACCACATGGCCGAGCATCGACCGGCCGGCGAGCTCGTGCATCACCTTGGGCCGGTCGGATTTCATCCGGGTGCCCTTGCCGGCGGCGAGGATGAGGCAGGCGACAGCACTCACGGGGCGAAGGCTCCACAATCACGGAACAATGTCCCGCGTGGTCTGCCACGCCCACGGCGAAAGCGAAATTCAATTATTGTTTCGACGGGTTACGCCCGTCGGTTGAGATCAGGAGGCGCCGGCCGCAACCGCGCGGAGATGCACCACGACCCGGCCCCAGGGCGACTCGCTCTGGATCCGCACCGGCACCGGCGGCAGGCCGCCGCCGGGCGAGGCCAGCCAGGTCTCGATCACGCGCTCGTCCGGCGCGCGGGAGCTGCGCTGGAAATACTCGGTCGGCCTGGTGGTCCGCCGCTCGTCGCCGAAATTGAAGTCGCCGACCATCGGCGTCAGCGTCAGGGTGCAGTGCTGGGTCTCGCCGCCATACATCCCCAGATCCGACTTCTGCAGCATCACCGCGCCGCCATCGGTCATGTCTGCGCGGTACAGGCGGCGCCCGTCGAACACCGGCACCTGGCCTTTGCAGGCCGCGGCACCGACACGCAGGGCCTGCAGGATCGAGACCACGCCGCTCAGCGGATCGACGGCATGGACCAGATGCTCCGGCGGGATGGTCTGCTCGCGCTTCGGCTTCTTGCTCGGCACGATCTCGACATCCATCCGGCCGCCGCCGAGGAAGGTGATGGTGGTGGTCCTGGCGTCGTCGCCGTTGATCCGCTCCACCACGTTGCGGGCCGGCCGCACCTGCGGACCTTCGAGAGCGCCGCTCGACTGCACGTTCGAGCGCCAGTCGCTGAAGGTGGCGGCGATGCCGACGACATGGGCCGACAGGCCGATGTCGTAGCGGTCGCGGCCCAGCGACAGGCCGGACGTCACCTCCAGCATGCGCAGGCCGCCGACATAGACGTCATAGGTCATGCGGGCGCTGGCATCGGCGGCCATGGCGGGACCGGCGGCCAGGACAGCGACGGCGGCGATCGGAAGGAGGCGGAGCATGCGCGTCGAAAACCTCGCAGCGGCGAAAGGGCGGCGCCAGACTGCGAAGAAACTGGGGCGCGATTGCGGCGATATCCAGGGGCAGGCGGATTGCGCGGCCTGAAGAGCACTACGATGTCAACGTAGGGCTCTCTTCATCATGCGATATGGGATTGCCGCCATACGACCGGAGGATGGTGGGCGCGACAGGGATTGAACCTGTGACCCCTCCCGTGTGAAGGGAGTGCTCTCCCGCTGAGCTACGCGCCCCCGCGTCGTCGGGGCCGCCTAAGTACGGGGCGGCACACCGGCTGTCAAGACCGGATCGGGAGCTTTTCGGTCCTCCCCGCGACGGCCGGCGCCATCACGACAGCCACGACATCGCGTGGAGGAACAGGTTGGGCATCAGTGCATGAACGTCCTTGCCGGTCTTGGCGGCCGGGGGGAACTCGGCCCAACGTGGCCCCGGGGCACTGTAGACGCGGAGTCCGCCCGGCCGCAGGCCGCCTTGCATGTACCGCCGGAGGACGGCCCCGCCGGCACCGGAGAAGTGCTTGTGCGGGCTGTTGGAATAGAGGCCGTCGAAATCGGTGAGATCGGTCAGCAGCCCGCTCGGGGCGGCCTGCTGCGCGAAGGTCGCGAGGGCGGAGATGCCGACGCTGAAGCTGGCCCCGCCGATCGCCCGGACGGTGGGAGGGGTCGCGTCTCCGGTGACGGTGCCGCGGATGATGCCCAGCAGCTCGGTGATGCGGGCCACCGGGTCGCCTGCCAGGAAGCCGAGCGTCGAGTACATGTGCCCCGCCATGAACGGCACCAGCAGCACCTGCTTGCGGCCGGATTCGGCGAGCTGGGAGCCGAGCCACGGCACATAGCGGTAGACGGTGTCCCACCGGCCCCCGAAGGTCGGGTAGTCGCCGTCGCTCAGGCCGGCCTGCCCCGGTGCGGGATGGAAGAAGACCTGCGCCTCGTCGAACGCCTCGACGGTGGTCGGCACCGCCGCACCGACCCAGTAGACCTTTCCCTGTCGCGTGATCCGGTACATCAGCCTGCGGATCGGCACCTTCGGCGTCATCGTGCCGAAGGTGACGAGATTGCCGCTGCCGGGATCGACCCGGCTGACCGAGGACGGCTCGACGATCCGATAGCCGAACGTCACCGGCTGGGTGTCCTCGGCCGACATCGTCTGCACCACCTCGTCGGTCGAAGGCGACGGACCGGGCCGGGGGGCGGGGCCGGCCAGGAGGCGCGCGTCGAGCTTGGCCAGGGTGCCGCGGCCGACGAGCCCGTCCCATTGGCTGCCGTCGGCCGGGAACGCGGATCGCTGGAACGCGACCACCGCGGCCGTCGTCCCGGAGCCGAAAACGCCGGGCAGGTCGGCGCCATTCGCAAAGAAGCCGAGCTGGGCCAGGGCCTGCTGGATCCGGCGGACGGCGTCGGGATCCTCGAGCGACGGCTGCGGCTTCACCGAAGGCGGCCCGGCAGCCGCCCGCTGCAGGCGCATGTTCCCCGCGAGAATCGGATGCCTCAGCGCCACAGGAGCCCCCTTCGGACACGTCCCCGCCGGAGTGTATGTGCCGCACAGACCCGGCTCCACCCCCTAGAATTCGGGGGTGTCCGGGTCAGGCCGCCCGGCGCTGCTCGATCGCGGTCTCGACCAGGTCGACGGCGGCGCGCAGCACCTCCGGCCCCGCCCCCGGGCGGTGGGCGTTCTCGGCCAGGTGGCGGCGGAAGGCGCGGGCGCCCGGCACGGCCTGGTACAGGCCGAGGATGTGGCGGGTCATCGACCCTAGCGGCACGTCCTTCGAGCGGTTCGCCTCGACATAGGGCAGGAAGCCGTCGACCACGTCGCGGCGGCTGCGGACGGGGCTGTCCTCACCGAAGAGGCGACGGTCGGCCTCGGCCAGCATCCAGGGGTTCTGATAGGCCTCGCGGCCGATCATGACGCCGTCGAGATGCGCCAGTTGCGCCTCGGCGGCGTCGAGCGAGGTGATGCCGCCATTGATGGCGATGGTCAGATGCGGGAAGTCGCGCTTCAGCCGATGCACCACCTCGTAGCGCAGCGGCGGGATCTCGCGGTTCTCCTTCGGGCTCAGCCCGCTCAGCCAGGCTTTTCGAGCATGCACGATGAAGGTGTCGCAGCCGGCCTCGGCGATGGTGCCGATGAACGCGACCAGCTCTTCATAGCTGTCGCGGTCGTCGATGCCGATGCGCGACTTGACCGTGACCGGCACGTCGCAGGCGGCGCGCATTGCCGCGACGCAGGCGGCGACGGTCGCGGGTTCCACCATCAGGCAGGCGCCGAAGCGGCCGGACTGCACCCGGTCGCTCGGGCAGCCGACATTGATGTTGATCTCGGCATAGCCCCAGTCGGCGCCGATGGCGGCGGCGCGGGCCATCGCCTCGGGGTCGCTGCCGCCGAGTTGCAGCGCCACCGGCTGCTCCGCCTCGGAAAAGCCGAGGATGCGCTCGCGGTCGCCATGCAGCACCGCCCCGGTCGTCACCATCTCGGTGTACAGCCGGACGCGGCGCGAGACCTGGCGCAGAAAGAACCGGCAATGCCGGTCCGTCCAGTCCATCATCGGCGCCACGGAGAGGCGGTGCATGTCGGCGGTCGAGGTCATGGCCGCACTCTATCGGGAAGAACGCCGGGACCGAAGCCCCGGCGCATCCTTTGGTTACCGCCCGACCGGCCGGCGGCGCATCGGCGCCGAGCCGGCGTCGTTGGCCGGCGCCGCGCGGCGGTCGCCGCCCTGCGGCGCCGGGCGCTGGCCCTGCCCCTGATGGCCATGCGGACGCTGGCCCTGACCCTGAGGCCGCTGCCCCTGGCCGTGCGGGCGCTGGCCCTGATGGCCCTGGGGACGCTGGCCCTGGCCCTGCGGCCGGCCGCCGCGATGCTGGTTCTGGCGCGGGGCCGGACCGGCACCGCCCTGGCGGAACGGGATGGTGGAGCGGTAGGCGTGCTCCTCCACCACCGGCACCGGCTGGCGGATCAGCTTCTCGATGTCGCGCAGGAACGCCCGCTCCTCGACGTCGCAGAACGAGATCGCCATGCCGTCGGCGCCGGCGCGCGCGGTGCGGCCGATGCGGTGGACATAGCTCTCCGGCACGTTCGGCAGCTCGAAGTTGATGACGTGGGAGACGCCGTCGACATCGATGCCGCGGGCGGCGATGTCGGTTGCCACCAGCACCCGGACCTTGCCTTGGCGGAAGCCCAGCAGGGCCCGCTCGCGCTGGCTCTGCGACTTGTTGCCGTGGATCGCGTCGGCGTTGATGCCGGCCTGGGTCAGCTGCTTGGCGACGCGGTCGGCGCCATGCTTGGTGCGGGTGAACACCAGGACCCGGCGGATGCTCTCATCGTCACGCAGGATCTCGGTCAGGAGCGAGCGCTTGTCGTCCTTCTCGACGAACATCACGCGCTGGTCGATCCGCTCGGCCGTGGTCGCGACCGGCGCGACCTCGACCCGCACCGGGTCGGTCAGCAGGCGGCCGGCCAGGTCCGAGATGTCGGCCGGCATGGTGGCGGAGAAGAACAGGCTCTGCCGCTTCGCCGGGATGGTGGCGACGATCTTCCGGATGGCGTGGATGAAGCCCATGTCCAGCATCTGGTCGGCCTCGTCCAGGACGAAGACCTCGAGATCGCTGAGCTTGATGGCGTTCTGCGACATCAGGTCGAGCAGGCGGCCGGGGGTGGCGACCAGGATGTCGACGCCCTGGGCCATGGTGCGGATCTGCGGGCCCATGCCGACGCCGCCGAACACGGTGGTGCGGGTCAGCGGCAGGTGGCGGCCGTAGACGCGGAAGCTCTCGGCGATCTGGCTGGCCAGCTCGCGGGTCGGGCTCAGCACCAGCACGCGGCAGCCGCGGCGCGGCGGGGTGCGCCGGTCGGCCATCAGCCGGTGCAGGATCGGCAGGGCGAAGGCCGCGGTCTTGCCGGTGCCGGTCTGGGCGACGCCCAGCAGGTCGCGGCCCAGCATCAGATGCGGAATGGACTGCGCCTGGATCGGCGTCGGGGTCTCGTAGCCTTCAGCCGACAGCGCCTTGAGGAGGAGCGGGTTCAGGCCGAGATCGGTAAAGTTGGTCAAGGGATGCTTTCAGTAAACAACGACGCCGGACCACTGGACTCCGGTTCGTGCCGGAGTCGTGGCGATAAGCGCGGGGTTGACGATGACGCCCCGCGCGATCTGGGCAGTCGGATGACTTCGATCGGGACCGACAGGACGCATCCCGAAGGGAGCGCTCACGCGATCGGTGGCCGACGGCTGCTGTGGCAGCGACCGGAATGTCGTTGCGCAGTGCACAAAAGTCAAGGCTTTCGGGGTTTTGCATTCCTGCCCTGCAGGGCGCCTCAGAAAATTTCAATCGGATTCATCGATCGGGGCGCCGGCTCATCGATTTCCCTTGCCGCCAGGATCGGACCACAGGACCGTGGCGGCATGAACGTCACGCTGCGCCAGATCGCCTACTTCACCGCGGTGGCGGAGGCCGGTTCGGTCTCCGGCGGCGCAGCGGCGGTCGGCATCTCGCAATCGGCGATCACCGACGCGCTGAAGGCGCTGGAGGAGCAGACCGGCGCCCGGCTGTTCGAGCGGCACGCCCGCGGCGTGATCCTGACCTATCCCGGCCACCAGTTCCTGCGCCATGCCCGCACCATCCTGGCGGCGGTGGCCGATGCCCAGAACGCGCTGAAGACCCTGCCCGAGGCGGTGCAGGGCACCCTGCCCCTCGGCGTCACCACCATGGTGTCCGGCTATTTCCTGGCCGACCTGCTGGCCCGGTTCCGGCGGGTGTTCCCGAACGTCACGGTCGAGGTGATCGAGGAGGAGCGCACCTATATCGAGCACCTGATGATCAACGGCGAGATCGCGGTCGCGGTGATGATCGTCTCGACCCTGGACAACCGCGACGCGCTGGAGAGCGAGATCCTGGTCCGCTCCGAGAGCCGGCTGTGGCTGCCGCCGGACCACCGTTTCATGGGGCGCGAGGCGATCCCGCTGGCCGAGATCGTCGACGAGCCTCTGATCGCCCTGGCGGTGGACGAGATCGTCGAGGCCAGCGACCTGTTCTGGCGGGCGGCCGGGCTGATCCCGAAGCGGGTGCTGCGCACCGCCTCGGTCGAGGCCGTGCGCAGCCTGGTGGCGACCGGCGCCGGCGTCGCCATCCTGCCCGACATGGCCTATCGCCCCTGGTCGCTGGAAGGCGACCGGATCGAGGCCCGGCCGCTGGCCGACCCGCTGCCGACGCTCGATGTCGGCGTGGTCTGGCGCCGCGGCTCGCCGCTCTCGACCCAGGCCGAGACCTTCATCCAGGTGGCGCGCACCCATCCGGCGCCGCGCCTGCGGTCGCTGTAGCCATCGGTTTCCCCGATAGCAAAACAGGATATTTCATATTTCTCGGTCTGCGAGCAACGGACCTACCATTCTCCCCAACAACAAACGGGGAGATCGAGATGGGATCGCAGCTTCGCCGGATGCTCGCCCTGGGCAGCGCACTCGCCGTGTTCGGCAGCACCACTTTGGCCGGCGCCGCGCCGCTGACGGCGATCGGCGCGGGCGAAGGCCAGGTCGATATCGTCGCCTGGGCCGGCTATATCGAGCGCGGCGACACCGACAAGGCCTATGACTGGGTCACCGGCTTCGAGAAGGAGACCGGCTGCAAGGTCAACGTCAAGGTCGCCGGCACCTCGGACGAGATGGTGGCGCTGATGAACGAGGGCGGCTTCGACCTCGTCACCGCCTCCGGCGACGCCAGCCTGCGCCTGATCTACGGAAAGCGGGTGCAGGAGATCAACACCGAGCTGGTGCCCGGCTGGAAGACGATCGATCCGCGGCTGCAGAACGCGCCGTGGTTCACCGTCGATGGCAAGCATTACGGCGTGCCCTACCAGTGGGGCCCGAACGTGCTGGCCTACAACACCGAGGTGTTCAAGGAGCCGCCGAAGAGCTGGAGCGTGGTGTTCGAGCCGGGCAACCTGCCCGACGGCAAGCCGAACAAGGGCCGGATCGAGGCCTATGACGGGCCGATCTACATCGCCGACGCGGCGCTGTACCTGATGAAGGCCAAGCCCGAGCTGGGCATCAAGGACCCGTACCAGCTGAACGAGGACCAGTACAAGGCGGCGCTGGACCTGCTGCGCGGCCAGCGCCAGTTGGTGCTGCGCTACTGGCACGACGCCACGGTCCAGGTCGACGACTTCATCAATGAGGGCGTCGTCGCCTCCTCGGCCTGGCCGTTCCAGGTCAACCTGCTGAAGTCGCAGAACAAGCCGATCGCCAGCGTGGTGCCCGAGGAAGGGGCGACGGGCTGGGCCGACACCACCATGCTGCATGTCGATGCGGCGCATCCGAACTGCGCCTACAAGTGGATGCAGCATTCGCTGAGCAACAAGCTGCAGGGCGACCTCGCCGCCTGGTTCGGCTCGGTGCCGGTGGTGCCCGACGCCTGCAAGGGCAACGAGCTGCTCGGCGCCGAGGGCTGCAAGGCGAACGGCTTCGAGAACTTCGAGAAGATCCACTTCTGGACCACGCCGCGCCAGCAATGCGAGGCGCATCCGGAAGGCTGCGTGCCCTATCTGCGCTGGACCACGGACTACATCGCCATCCTCGGCGGACGGTAGGTCCGCCCACCACCCACCTGTCATGCCCGGGCTTGACCCGGGCATCCAGAGAATGTCGACAACCTCTGGATTGCCGGGTCAAGCCCGGCAATGACAGGTGGTGCTTAGGCTGAAGCCCTTTCCCCATTCAGGGCCATTCCCATGACCGACCGCAGCACCGCCGTCCGCTTCGACCATGTCAGCCGCCATTTCGGCTCGGTGCGGGCGGTGGACGATGTCAGCTTCGAGATCCGCGACGGCGAGTTCTTCTCCATGCTCGGGCCCTCCGGCTCCGGCAAGACCACCTGCCTGCGCCTGATCGCCGGGTTCGAGCTGCCGACCGCGGGGCATCTGCTGCTGCACGGCCGCGACGTCTCGGCCACCCCGCCCTATGACCGCGACGTCAACACCGTGTTCCAGGACTACGCCCTGTTCCCGCATATGAGCGTGTGGGAGAACGTGGCCTATGGCTTGATGATCCGCCGCGTGCCGAAGGCCGATCGGCGGCGCCGGGCCGAGGAGATGCTGGGCATGGTCAAGCTCGGCGACCTCGCCGGGCGGCGGCCGGCGCAGCTGTCGGGCGGCCAGCGCCAGCGCGTCGCCCTGGCCCGCGCCCTGGTCAACCGCCCCTCGGTGCTGCTGCTGGACGAGCCGCTCGGCGCCCTCGACCTCAAGCTGCGCGAGGCGATGCAGGAGGAGCTGAAGGCGCTGCAGCGCCAGGTCGGCATCACCTTCGTCTACGTCACCCATGACCAGGGCGAGGCCCTGGCGATGAGCGACCGGGTGGCGGTGTTCAACCGCGGCCGGGTCGAGCAGATCGACACACCCGCCGCGATCTACGACCGGCCGGCCACCGCCTTCGTCGCCGGCTTCGTCGGCGCCTCGAACATGGTCGATGCCGCCACCGCCGGGAAGCTGATGGGCCAGGCCCGGCCCTTTGCCCTGCGGCCGGAGCGCATCCGGATCCTGAACGACGGTCAGAAGGCGCCGGCGGATGCGGTCGAGGTTGGCGGCACGGTCGACGGCGTCAGCTTCCTCGGCGCCACCACCCGCTATCGCGTGGCTCTGGCCCCGGGCGGTGCCGTCGATGTGGTCGAATCCAACCTGGACACAGCCCCCAAGGCGCCGGGCCAGGCGGTGCGGCTGGCCTGGCGGCGCGACCATGCCCATCCACTAGAGGGTGCCGCGGCATGACCATCGCCGCCACCCTTCCCGCCCCGGCGGCGGGCGGCATCGGCCGGCGCGCGGCGCGGCTGCTGTACCGCAATGGCTGGCTGCTGCTGATCCTGCTGCTGGCGCCGCCGCTGCTGTGGCTCGGCGTGGTCTATCTCGGCTCGCTGTTCGCCCTGCTGCTGCAGAGCTTCTATTCGGTCGACGGCTTCACCGGGATGATCGTCCCGGAATTCACCCTGTCGACCTATGCCGACCTGCTGACCGCCGCCAATATGGACGTGGTGCTGCGATCGGCGGTGATGGCGATGGTGGTGACCGTCGCCTGCGCGCTGATCGGCTTCCCGATCGCCTATTACGCGGCGCGCTACGCCCGCGGCCGGGCCAAGGCGGCGTTCTACATCGCGATCATGCTGCCGCTGTGGTCCAGCTACCTGGTCAAGGTCTATGCCTGGAAGCTGATCCTGTCGCGCGAAGGCGTGATCACCTGGCTGGCCGGCCAGCTGCACCTGACCTGGCTGCTGGATGGCATCCTGGCTCTTCCGGTGGTCGGCGGCCCGTCGCTGTCCAGCGCCTATCTCGGCACCGCGACGGTCTTCGTCTACATCTGGCTGCCCTACATGATCCTGCCGGTGCAGGCGGCGCTGGAGCGGGTGCCGCGGTCGCTGACCGAGGCCTCGGCCGATCTCGGCGCCCGGCCGTCGCAGACCTTCCGGACGGTGATCCTGCCCCTGGCCTTCCCCGGCGTGGTCGCAGGGTCGATCTTCACCTTCTCGCTGACCCTGGGCGACTACATCATCCCCGGCATCATCGGCTCCTCCCGCCCCTTCATCGGCCAGGTCGTGCTGCAGCTGCAGGGCACCGCCGGCAACGTGCCGCTGGCCGCCGCCTTCACCGTGGTGCCGATCCTGATCATGGCGATCTACCTGACGGCGGCGAAACGCCTGGGGGCCTTCGATGCGCTCTAGCGGCAAGGCAACGGCCGGCAAGCTTGCCGCAGGGACGGGCGCCCCGCTCGGCCTGCGCCTGATGGCGCTCGGCGGCATCCTGTTCCTGCATGTGCCGCTGCTGTTCATCCTGCTCTACGCCTTCTCCAGCGACGAGAAGACCTTCCAGTTCCCGCCGCCCGGCCTGACGCTGCAATGGTTCGCCGTCGCCTGGCTGGACCGGCCGGACATCTGGGCGGCGCTGTGGCTGTCGGTGAAGGTGGCGACCATGGCGACGGTGCTGGCGATCGTGCTGGGCACCTGCGCCGCCGCCGCGGTCTGGCGCAGCAGGTTCTTCGGGCGCGAGACGCTGTCGCTGCTGATCATCCTGCCGATCGCCCTGCCCGGCATCATCACCGGCATCGCCCTGCGGTCGGCCTATTCGCTGCTGGAGATCCCGTTCAGCTTCTGGACCATCGTCATCGGCCACGCCACCTTCTGCATCGTCGTCGTCTACAACAACGTGCTGGCCCGGTTCCGGCGCACCTCCGGCTCGCTGATCGAGGCGTCGATGGATCTCGGCGCCGACGGGTTCCAGACCTTCCGCCATGTGGTGCTGCCGAACATCGCCACCGCGCTGCTGGCCGGCGGCATGCTGGCCTTCGCGCTCAGCTTCGACGAGGTCATCGTCACCACCTTCACCGCCGGGCAGCAGCAGACCCTGCCGATCTGGATGCTGGGCGAGCTGATCAAGCCGCGGCAGCGTCCCGTGACCAATGTTGTGGCGATCATCGTCATCGTCGTGACGTTCCTGCCGATCCTCGGCGCCTATTACCTCACCCGCGACACCCACGACTTCTCCGGCTCCGGCAAGTAACAGGGAGATCTTCCATGGACATCGAGCTTCTGATCGACGGCGCCTTTGCCAAGGGCGAAGGCCAGGCCGAGCAGGTGCTGAACCCGGCGACCGGCAAGCTGATCGTCGAGGTGCCGGAGGCCTCGCAGGCCCAGCTCAACGCCGCGGTGGCCGCCGCCGCCCGCGCCTTCGAGAGCTGGTCGCAGACCACGCCGGCCCAGCGAGCCGGGCACCTGCTGCGGCTGGCCGACGCGATCGAGCGCGAGGCCGAGACCTTCGCCCGGCTGGAATCGCTGAATTGCGGCAAGCCCTATGCTCGGGTGCTGGAAGACGAGTTGCCGGCGATCATCGACACCTTCCGCTTCTTCGCTGGGGCCACGCGCTGCCTGACCGGGTCGGCCGCGGGCGAATACGTCGCCAACCACACCAGCATGATCCGGCGCGACCCGATCGGCGTGGTCGGGTCGATCGCGCCATGGAACTACCCGCTGATGATGCTGGCCTGGAAGGTCGCCCCGGCCCTGGCCGCCGGCAACACGGTGGTGATGAAGCCGTCGGAGCAGACGCCGCTGACCGCGCTGAAGCTGGGCCGCACCCTGGCCGGGATCTTCCCCAAGGGCGTGATCAACATCGTCACCGGCCGCGGCGAGACCGTCGGCTCGGCCCTGACCGCCCATCCGCAGGTGCGGATGGTGTCGCTGACCGGCGACATCGCCACCGGCCAGAAGGTGCTGCAGGCGGCGGTGAAGAACCTGAAGCGCACCCATCTCGAGCTCGGCGGCAAGGCACCGGTGCTGGTGTTCGACGATGCCGATATCGAGGCCGTGGTGGCAGGCGTCCGCGCCGGCGGCTTCTACAATGCCGGGCAGGACTGCACCGCCGCCTGCCGCATCTATGCCGGGCCGAAGATCTACGACCGGCTGGTAGCCGACCTGGCCGGCGCCGTCGCCAGCCTGAAATACGGCTCGCCCGACGACGCCGCGACCGAGCTGGGGCCGCTGATCAGCGAGCGCCAGCGCGACCGGGTGGCCAGCTTCGTCGAGCGCGCGGCGGCGCAGAAGCACACCGAGATCGTCACCGGCGGCGGCAAGGCCGAGGGCGACGGCTACTTCTTCAAGCCGACCCTGGTGGCCGGGGCGCTGCAGACCGACGAGATCGTCCGCAAGGAGGTGTTCGGCCCGGTCGTCTCGGTCACCCGCTTCGACGACCCGGACGCCGCCATCGCCTGGGCCAATGACAGCGACTACGGCCTGGCCTCCTCGGTCTGGACGTCAAACGTGAAGACGGCGCTGAAGACCGCGGCCCGGCTGCAGTACGGCTGCGTCTGGGTGAACGCCCATTTCACCCTGACCAGCGAGATGCCGCATGGCGGGCTGAAGATGTCCGGCTACGGCAAGGACATGTCGATGTACGGGCTGGAGGACTACACCGTCGTCCGTCACGTGATGCTGAACTTCGGGTAGAGCCAATCGGGTCCGCCCTCCCGCGGACCCGACCGCCCCGGTCAGACCACCGCCACCCGGATCTCGCCGACGCCGTCGACGTGGCCGACCATCTCGTCGCCGCGGACCACCGCCCCGACCCCGGCCGGGGTGCCGGAGAAGATCAGGTCGCCCGGCTGCAGTTCGAACAGGCCGGAGAGATAGGAAATCATCTCCGGCACCTTCCAGATCATCTGGTTCAGGTCGCCCTCCTGCCGCCGCTGACCGTTGACGTCGAGCCAGACCGTGCCGGCGGCGGGGTGGCCGATCTCCGCGACCGTCCGGATCGGGCCGCAGGGCGCCGAATGCTCGAACGCCTTGCCGACCTCCCAGGGCCGGCCGAGCTTCTTGGCCTCGCCCTGCAGGTCGCGCCGGGTCATGTC
Organism: Inquilinus limosus; assembly: GCA_019508225.1. GTDB lineage: Bacteria > Pseudomonadota > Alphaproteobacteria > DSM-16000 > Inquilinaceae > Inquilinus > Inquilinus limosus_D. Next base: position 15,410 of record JAEKLZ010000185.1, read on the forward strand.
GAGCCCGACGGCATAGCCGTAGACATGGTCGAGAGCCGTCTCGAGCGGGATGTCGCGGCCGCCGGATTTGAGCGCCACCACCAGCTCGACCTCGTGATGCACGTCGGAGGTCGCCGACGGGTAGGGAAAGCGGCCGTCGGTGCGCAGGTTGGTGGGGTTCTTCTGGAAGAAGAACGGCGGCTCGCGGTCCGGGTCGTGCCCCATCTCCACCGCATGCGCCGCGTAGTTGCGGCCGACGCAATAGACACGATGGATCGGGAACACCCGGCCGGTGCCGAGCACGGGCAGCGCCGGGACGGGCGGCGGGGCGATGACGAACTCGGTGGTCCCGGGCGAGGCCATGTTCATGACTGTCGTACTCCTGCGTAATAGGCGATGCGGTGCTCGAGCCGGGAAACCAGCCCGGAGAGGAGAAGCGCGAAGGCGAAGAGGATCAGGGTCAAGGCCCAGAACTCGGCCATCAGGAAGTTGCGGGAATAGAGCTCGAACAGCGCGCCGAAGCCGATGATCGAGACCAGCAGCTGCCCGACCACCACGCCCTTGACGCCGCGGATCAGCCCGACCCGGATGCCGGCCAGGATCTCCGGTAAGGCAGCAAGCAGCAGGATCCGGCTGGCGGTCTGCCAGCGCGTCGCGCCGAAGGAATGCGCCATCTCCACCAGCGACGGCGGCACGTGGCGAATGCCGGCGCGGGTGTCGAGCGCGATGATCCAGACGGCGAACAGGAAGACCGTGACCACGACCGTCGCGGTGCCCATGCCGAACAGCAGCATGATCACCGGCACCAGGGCCGACAGCGGCGCGCTGACGAACAGGTTGACCCACATGCCGGCGAACTGGTCGACCGCGGTGAAGCGTCCCATCAGCGCGCCGAGCGGCACGCCGACGGCGATGGCCAGCGCCATGCCGAGGACGAAACTGACCACCGTGATCACGGCGGCGTCGAGGAAGGTCTGCGTCGGCACCACGGTGAAGAGCGCCGCGACGACCCCGGTGAAGGGCGGGAACAGCAGGACGAGGCCGAGCCGGCCGACGACCTCCCAGACCATGGCCCAGAGGATCAGCGACGCCATCATCGGGATGCGGTGGCCGAAGACGGTCATGGCCCCTACTCCACATAGCGCCGCAGGCCGCGCCAGATGTCCTCGACCGTGTCGATATAGACGGGGTCGCGGCGGATCTCGTCGGGCGTGCCCTGGCGCGGGATCTCCGGCACCACGATCTCCGACACCCGGCCGGGCCGCGGCGACAGGAGGACGATGCGGTCGGAGAGGTAGACCGCCTCCTCGATCGAATGGGTGACGACGATGAAGGTCTTGCGCTCCTCACGGCACAGCGCCAGCAGGTCCTCCTGGAACTTGCGCCGGGTCTGCTCGTCGACCGCGCTGAACGGCTCGTCCATCAGCAGCACCTCGGCATCGACGGCGAGCGCCCGGGCCAGGCCGACGCGCTGGCGCATGCCGCCGGACAGCTGGTGCGGGTAGCGATCCTCGAAGCCGGCAAGGCCGACCCGGGCGATGTGGCGGCGGGCCGTTTCCTCGCGCTCCTCCCGGGCCACGCCCTTCAGCTCCAGGCCGAAGGCGACGTTGCGCAGCACCGTGGCCCAGGGCATCAGGGCGAAGTCCTGGAACACGAAGGCCCGGTCCGGCCCCGGCCCGCTGACGGTGCGGCCGCGGACCAGCACCTCGCCGGCGGTCGGCTGCATCAGCCCTGCAATGATCTTGAGCAGAGTGGTCTTGCCGCAACCGGACGGGCCCAGCAGGCTGGTCAGCTCACCGGCGCGGAAGGCCAGGGAGACGCCGTCCAGCGCCACGACCTGCGTGCCGTAGCGCTTGACGATGCCGCGGACCTCGACCGCGGGTTCGGCCGGTTCCGCCACCTGACGGTTCCGCGGCAACGGCATGGCGGCGCTGCTCTTGCTCATGACTGTCCTCGCTTCTCCGGCCGGAATAGGGCGATCTCGAGCCTCTGCAGCGCGCCCACGGTCACCGCGGCGAAGAGGATGATGGAGGCGATGGTGGCGTACATCTCCGGATAGTCGGCGACCGAGCGGTGATAAGTGATCAAGTCGCCGATCCCGGTCGGGGTGATCAGCAGCTCGGCCAGGACCACGCCGATGAAGCCGGCCGAAATGCCGAGCCTGAGGCCGGCGAAGATCATCGGGCTGGCGTCCGGGATCACGATCTTGCGCACGATCTGCCGCCGGGTGCCCATGAAGGACCGGGCCATGTCGACCAGCGACGGCCCGACATGCCGCACTGCCTGATAGCTGTTCAGCACGATCACCGGCAGGGCCAGCATGACCACGGCGACGACCTTGGCGGTCAGGCCGATGCCGTAGACAAAGGTGGTCAGCGGGATCAACGCCGCCATCGGCGCCGCCTGCATGACGATGAAGATTGGCGCCCCGGCCCATTCCAGGCTGCGGTTCAGCCCCATGGCGACGCCGCAGCCGACTCCCGCAACGGCGGAGATGACGAGGCCCAGCAGCAGCGGCTGCAGCGTGTCGAGATAGGCCGTCGCCAGGCTGCCATCCGCCAGCAGGCGCCAGAAGGCCGCGGCGGTGGCGCTGAACGAGGGCAGCGCGTAGTTGACCGGGATCCGGCCCGCGATCTCCCACCCGCCGCACAAGACGACAATCGAGGCGAGGCGCCAGAACAGCGGGTCGGCGGCCAGGGCGGAGAGGAGGCTGCCCCGCCGCCCGGCATCGGCGATGACCGTCACTTCCGGCCGACCTTGTCCAGCGCCTGGTTCACCGGCGTGAAGGTCCAGAAATCCTCGACCTTGAGCAGGGCGGGGTCGCCCTGCAGCTGGCCGGCGACGGCGTAGAAGGCGAAATCGTCCTTCACTGCCGTCTCGCCGCCGCCGTTCAGCGGATACATGCCGGCGGCGACGGAGTCCTGGTAGAAGGGCACGATCTCGGGCTCGAGCTCGGCCGGCAGGTCGGCCAGCAGCTTGTAATTCTTACGCAGATCCCCGACGACGGCCGGGTTGGCGGCGATCTCGCGCCAGGTGTTCAGCAGCTCCTCGGCCAGGATGCCGGCGGCATCGGCGTTGCTCTCCAGGAACTCGGTGTTGGCGAACAGCGCCTCGTCGCTGGCGTTGACCTCGCCGACCTCGAGCAGCTTGAACTTGCCGCCGCCCTTCTCCTGCAGCAGGCGCCAGCCCGCGGAATCGACGATCGTGGCCTTGACCGCGCCCTGCAGCAGGGCCCCGGCGCGCACCTCCGACCCCGGCACGTAGCTGACCTTGCCGAACTTGATGCCGCTGCGCTGGGCCATCAGCATCATGATCGCCTCGGTGCCGGAGCCACGGGAATGCACCGCCACCTCCTGGCCGTCCAGGTCCTTCCAATCCTGGTAGAACTCGGTGTTCACCACCGGGTAGAAGCGCAGCGTGCTCATCTGGAAGAACAGCCGGATCGGCGCCCCGACCTTCTGCAGCAGCGCATAGGGCGTGCCGACGCCGATATCGGCCTGGCCGCTGACCACGGCCTGGGCGGCGATGTCCTCGGATTTGAAGAAGGTCAGCTCGATCGGGACGCCGCGGGCGCGGGTCCGCTCGATCGCGATCAGGAAGTTCAGGCTCTCGACCGACGGGATGTCGCCGAAGGCGATCCGGACCGGGTCCGCCGCCCTGGCGGACAGCGGCATCACGAGCAGCAGGGCGAACAACAAACCGGCGGCGCGGCGGGTGAATCGGGTGGCAAGGCACGGCATGGCTCTCTCCTCCCTTGCATCGGCGGGCTTGCGTGCCCGCGCTTTGACCAATGTCAGGATTATTCTTTAACCAATTGCAGATTGGTTACCAGCTTGAGGATTTCCGGTCAATCCTCGACTTGACCGAGCCGGCTGAACCTGGCTAATTCTGAACCAATGTAAAAATTGGTTTGACCATGTCGCTCGATCAGGACCAGGGCCAGGGGGCCCTCACCCAGCTCCGCGCCTATCTCGCCCAGCAGGCCCTGCCCACTGACGGCAGGCTGCCGCCGGAACGCGAGCTGTGCGAGACCCTGGGCCTCTCCCGCGGCGAGCTGCGCAAGGGCCTGGCGGCGCTGGAGGCCGAGGGGCAGATCTGGCGCCATGTCGGCAAGGGCACCTTCCTGGGGTCGCGGCCGATCGAGGAGGTCGACGACGCGGCGGCGATCGCGTCGCGCACCTCGCCCGCCGCGGTGATGCGGGCGCGCCTCCTGGTCGAGCCGCAGATCGCGCAAGAGGCGGCGCTGCACGCCTCGGCCGACGACCTGCGCAAGCTGCGCCTGGTCATCGCGAAGACCCGCACGGCGGAGAGCTGGCGGCAATACGAGACGCTCGACAACCAGCTGCACCGCCTGATCGCCGAGGCGACCCGCAACACCGTGCTGGTGGCGCTGTTCGACCTGTTGAACACGGTGCGGCGGACGGTGGTCTGGGGCCGGCTGCGCGCCGACATCCCCCGGCCGCCGGCCGACCACCACAGCTTCGCCGAGCACGACGCCATCGTCGACGCGATCGCCGAGCGCGACCTGGAGGCGGCGGGCCGCGCCATGCGCCGGCATCTGCGCTCGGTCGAACACAAGCTGATCGAAGGACATCACGACGATTGAACGGCTGGCGCAGGCTGCTAGGGTCCGCGCCATGTCCCAATCCATCATCATCATCGGCGGCGGCCCCGCCGGGCTGATCGCGGCGCAGCGCCTGGCCGAGGCCGGGCGGCGCGTGACCGTCTATGACCGCATGCCGACGGTCGGGCGCAAGCTCCTGATGGCCGGGCGCGGCGGGCTGAACCTGACCCATTCCGAGCCGCTTGACCGCTTCGTCAGCCGATACGGCGCGGCGCAGGGCTGGATCGAACCGCTGGTCCGTGCCTTCACGCCCGACGACCTGCGCGCCTGGAGCCACGACCTCGGCGTCCCGACCTTCGTCGGCTCCAGCGGCCGGGTGTTCCCGGAGAGCCTGAAGGCCTCTCCCCTGCTCCGTGCCTGGCTGAGGCGGCTGGCGGAGCTGGGCGTCGAGATCCGGACCCGGCACGACTGGATCGGTCTGAGCTTCGGCAACCAGCCCCTCCTGCGCGGGCCGGAGGGGGAATTTGAGACCCAGGCCGACGCCACGATCCTGGCACTCGGCGGCGCCAGCTGGCCACGGCTGGGTGGCGACGGCGGCTGGGCTCCGATCCTGGCGGCGCGCGGCGTCGGCATCGCGCCGCTGCTTCCGGCCAATGCCGGCGTCGAGATCGCCTGGTCGGCGCATCTGCGCGACCGGTTCGCCGGCACGCCCTTGAAGCGTATCGCCTTGACCTTCGCCGGCCGCACCGTCCGCGGCGAGGCGGTGATCGCCGCGAGCGGCCTGGAAGGCGGTGCGGTTTATGCCCTCGGGCCCGGGCTGCGCGACGCGATCGCGCGCGACGGCGGCGCGGTGCTGACGCTCGACCTGCGGCCGGACATGACGATAGCGGAGATCGCCGGCCGGCTGGCGCGCGTGGGCAGCGCCGACAGCGCCCCGAACCGGCTGCGACGTGCCCTCTCGCTGACCGGCCCGGCCTATTCCCTGCTGCGCGAGGGCTTCGCGGCCGAGGCACTGGCGACGCCGGAGACCCTGGCCGCCGCGATCAAGGCAATCCCGCTGCGCCCGGCCGGCATCCGGCCGCTGGACCGCGCCATCTCCACCGCCGGCGGCATCCGTCTCGACGCCCTCTCGCCGGCGCTCGAGTTGAAGGCGCTGCCGGGCGTCTTCGCCTGCGGCGAGATGCTGGACTGGGAGGCGCCGACCGGCGGCTACCTGCTGCAAGGCTGCTTCGCCACCGGCATCGCCGTGGCCCGGGGGTTGGTCAGTCATCCTGCCTCGACAGACTCCGGCACAACTGACTAGCCTGGGCCTCTCTCATATCTGGAAGGATAACGCCATGGCCGACCCGGTTCTGACCGGCACCACGGGCCCGGTCATGACGATCCGGCTCAACCGGCCGGAGACCATGTACGAGGCGCTGACGGCCGCGCTGCGCGCCGCGGCCACGGCCCGGTCGGTGCGCGTCGTCGTTCTCCGGGGTGGCGACGACTTCTCCGCCGGCAACGACATCGCGGATTTCCTCGCCAACGGCAAATCGGCCGGGATGCAGCCTGTGCTGGATTTCCTCGACACTCTGTCCGGCTTCCCGAAGCCGCTGGTGGCCGGGGTGCGTGGCTCCGCGATCGGCATCGGCACCACTCTGCTGCTGCATTGCGACGTGGTGCTGGCCACGCCCTCGGCCCGGTTCCAGCTGCCCTTCGTCCAGCTTGGCCTGGTGCCGGAGGCCGCGTCCACCCTTCTCCTCCCCGCCGCGGTCGGCCGGCTGAAGGCGTCGTGGTGGCTGCTGACCGGCGAGAGCTTCGACGCCCAGGCGGCGCTGGAGGCGGGTCTGATCACCCGGCTGATCGGCGAGACCACGCTGGATGCCGAGATCGACGCCGTGGCCGCCCGCCTCGTCGCCCTGCCCCCGGCCGCGCTCCGCCAGACCAAGGCGCTGCTGCGGGCGCCGCAGGAGGCGGCGGTGCGCGAGGCGATGACCCGCGAGGTCCAGGCCTTCGGCGCGCAGCTGAAATCCGCCGAGGCCAAGGAGGCTTTCACCGCCTTCATGGAGAAGCGGAAGCCGGATTTCAGCCGGTTCGACTGATAACTGCCAACTCCCCATCCCCTTCCTCGTCATGGCGAGCGAAGCGTGGCCATCCAGACGTGCCGCCGGAGTGACAGCGGCACCGGCCACTGGATGGCCACGTCGCTTCGCTCCTCGCCATGACGGGAAAAGCCAATGGCGGGTCAGGGGGCTGCCGTTACAGCAGCCCGCGCTTCGTCAGGCTGGCCATCAGCGCCCGGGCGCCGAAGGTCCAGGGCGCGATCTTGTCGGTGTGGTTCACCCGGTTGACCAGCGTGCCGAGCGTGGGCGTCGAGATGGTGACGATGTCGCCGATCTTGTGGGTGAAGCCCATGCCCGGCGCGTCGCGGTCGTCGGTCGGCGCGAACATGGTGCCGAGGAACAGCACCGCCCCGTCCGGATACTGGTGGTTCGGGCCCATGTGGCCCTGCAGCGTGTAGCCCTCCGGCCCGTGCACCGCCATCGCCAGATCCGCCTTGCGGATGTCGTCGATGCCGAAGCCGCCATCGAACAGCCGGATGAAGGGACCGATCGCGGAGGAGGCGTTGTTGTCCTTGGCCTTGCCGAGCAGCAACGCGCTGCGGCCTTCGAGGTCGCGCAAATTGACGTCGTTGCCGAGGGTCGCGCCGACGACCTTGCCGCTCGGCGCCACCACCAGCACGATCTCGGGCTCGGGGTTGTTCCAGGTCGAGATCGGGAGGATGCCGATCTCGGCGCCGAGGCCGACCGAGGACATCGGCTGGCTCTTGGTGAAGATCTCGGCATCCGGGCCGATGCCGACCTCGAGATACTGCGACCAGGCATTCTGCGACAGCAGCACGTCCTTGATCCGCTGCGCGTCGGCCGAGCCGGGTTTGATCGCGGCGAGGTCGTCGCCGATGATCGAGACGATGCGCTGGCGGATGGCGTCCGCCTTGGTGGCGTCGCCGCGCGCCTGCTCCTCGATCACCCGCTCCAGCATCGAGGCGACGAAGGTGACGCCCGCCGCCTTGACCGCCTGCAGGTCGATCGGCGCCAGCGGCCAGGGCTTCGACGTGTCGCGGCTGGTCTCGTCGGCATTGGCCAGCAGGTCGGCGATGCTGCCGATCACCGCGCCGTCCGCCTTGGCCAGCGCGGCCGGGTCGGCGGCGGAGATCAGGTCGGCAATGGTCGGCACGGCCCGGGTGATGTCGATCACCTGGCCGCCGCGCAACGCCACCACCGCCGGTCCCTCGACCCGCGGCAGCCAGACCCGGCCGACCAGCGTCGCGCGGTCGGCATCCGTCGGCAGGCATGCCGCGACCGAAATGTAGTCCTTCATGGGTGTCCCTTCCCGCTTCTCTTCTGAACTCGCCCGATAGGGTCGGCCACCACAGAACGTCCCTTAACTGTCATGCCCGGGCTTGACCCGGGCATCCAGAGACTGTCGACATCCTCCGGATTGCCGGGTCAAGCCGGCAATGACAGTGAAAAGAGACGAGCCGGCGTCCAGACTCATCGTCCTCACATCACCGCGCCGATCTGCCAGGGCACGAACTCGTTGTCGCCGAAGCCCTGGGCCTCGCTCTTGGTCTGCGCGCCCGAGGCCACGGCCAGGAACATCTCGAAGATGCGGCGGCCGGCCTGCTCGATCGACTCGTCGCCGTCGATGATGGTGC
>JAEKLZ010000454.1 GCA_019508225.1 Inquilinus limosus
CTTCAGGCCGCGCTCCTCGCGCTCCTTGCGCAGGTCGTAATAGACCTTGCCCGAGCAGATCACGACCCGCCGCACCGACTCGCCGGCCACCAGCTCGGCGGTCTCGCCCAGCACGCGGTGGAAGGTCGAGCCGTTGCTGAAATCGGCCAGGGTCGAGACGCACTCCTTGTGGCGCAGCAGCGACTTCGGCGTGAACACCACCAGCGGCTTGCGGAAGTCACGGTGCATCTGCCGCCGCAGCGCGTGGAAGTAGTTCGCCGGGGTGGTCAGGTTGACCACCTGCCAGTTGTCCTCGGCCGATTGCTGCAGATAGCGCTCGATCCGGGCCGAGGAATGCTCCGGCCCCTGGCCCTCATAGCCGTGCGGCAGCAGCATCACCAGGCCGGACATGCGCAGCCACTTCTGCTCGCCGGAGGAGATGAACTGGTCGATGATGGTCTGGGCGCCGTTGGCGAAGTCGCCGAACTGCGCCTCCCACAGGGTCAGGGCCATCGGCTCGGCCAGCGAATAGCCGTATTCGAAGCCCAGCACCGCGAATTCCGACAGCGGGCTGTCATGCACCTCGAAGGTCGCCTGGCCCTCGCGGATGTGGTTCAGCGGGACGTAGCGCTCCTCGGTCTCCTGGTCGACCAGCACCGAATGGCGCTGGCTGAAGGTGCCGCGGCCGGAATCCTGGCCGGACAGCCGCACCGGGATGCCCTCGGCCACCAGCGTGCCGAAGGCCAGCGCCTCGGCGGTGGCCCAGTCGATGTCGCGGCCGGTCTCGATCATCTGCGCCTTGGCCTTGAGCTGGCGCACGACCTTCGGATTGACGTTGATGCCGGCCGGCACGGTGCTGATCGCCTGGCCGACCTCGCGCAGCAGCTCGTCCGGCGCCGCGGTGGCGCCGCGGCGGTCGTCGCCCACGGCCGCGGTCAGGCCCGACCAGGCGCCGCCCAGCCAGTCGGCCTTGTTCGGCTTGTACGAGGTGGCGGCCTGGAACGCCTCCTCCAGATGCTTCTGGAAGTCGCGGACGATGCCCTCGGCGCTCTCGGCCGTCAGCAGGCCTTCCTCGACCAGCTGCTTGGCGTACAGCTCGCGCACCGAGGCGTGCTGGGCGATGGTCTTGTACATCAGCGGCTGGGTGAAGGCCGGCTCGTCGCCCTCATTGTGGCCGAAGCGGCGGTAGCAGAACATGTCCACCACCACGTCATGGCCGAATTCCTGGCGGAACTCGATGGCGATGCGTGAGGCATGGACGACCGCTTCCGGGTCGTCGCCGTTGACATGGAAGATCGGCGCCTGGACCGTCCGCGCCACATCGGTGCAGTAGGGGCCCGAGCGGGAATAGACCGGCGCGGTGGTGAAGCCGATCTGGTTGTTGATGACGAAATGGACGGTGCCGCCGACGCGATAGCCCTTGAGGTCGGACATCATCAGCGTCTCGGCCACCACGCCCTGGCCGGCGAAGGCGGCATCGCCATGGATCAACAGCGGCAGGACGGCGGTGCGGTCCTCGTCGCGGCGCTGGGTCTGCTTGGCGCGGACCTTGCCGACCACCACCGGATTGACGCATTCCAGATGCGACGGGTTCGCGGTCAGCGACAGGTGGATGGTGTGGCCGTCGAACTCGCGGTCGGAGGAGGTGCCGAGATGGTACTTCACGTCGGCCGACCCCTGCACGTCCTCGGGGTTGGCCGGGTTGCCCTGGAACTCCGAGAAGATCGCGGTGAAGGGCTTGCCGATGACGTTGGTCAGGGTGTTCAGGCGGCCGCGATGGGCCATGCCGACGACGACGTCCTCCAGGCCCAGCTGCCCGCCGCGCTTCAGCACCTGCTCCAGCGCCGGGATCATCGCCTCGCCGCCGTCCAGGCCGAAGCGCTTGGTGCCGGTGTATTTGACGTTCAGGAAGCGCTCGAAGGTCTCGGCCGCGGTCAGGCGCTCATAGATCGCGCGCTTGCCGGCCGGGGTGAACTCGGTGCGGTTCTCGATGGTCTCGATCCGCTCCTGGATCCAGGCGCGCACCGCCGGATCCTGGATGTGCATGTACTCGACGCCGATATGGCCGCAATAGGTGGCCCGCAGCCGGGTCACGATCTGGCGCAGCGTCGGCGTGTCCAGGCCGAGCTGGCCGGCGACGTAGATCGGCCGCTCCATGTCGGCCTCGGTGAAGCCGTAGGTGGCCGGGTCGAGGTCTGGATGCGGCTTGCTGTGCACGGTCAGGCCCAGCGGGTCGAGATCGGCCTGCAGGTGACCGCGCACGCGGTAGGCACGGATCAGCTGCATCGCCCGCAGCGTGTCATGGGCGGCGCGGCGGATCGCGTCGGCATCCGGGGCGACGGCGGCGGCGGGCGCGGCCGGGGCCTTGCCGGGCTTGGCACCCTTGGCGGGCGCCTCGGTCGGCGCCTCCAGCGCGAAGGCCTCGCCCAGGCCGTTCAGCCTGACCGCGGGGATGGCGCCGTTCTGTGGGCTCCAGGAGGGGCCGGTGTCGGCGTCCGCCTCACCCTCGCCGAGGCCGGCGAAGAAGGCGCGCCAGCTCTCGTCCACCGAAGCCGGATCGGCGCGATAGCGCTCGTGCAGCTCGGCGATGAAATCGGCATTCGGGGCGAACAGGAAAGAGCTCTGTTCCGACGGGCTACCCATCATTTTCAACGGCCGATCTCCGGCCGTTTCCCTGGCGGTCGGCGGCCGCGTGGACGCCGCGGCCGGGGGTCCCTTGCGGGACGGGTTTCCAAGTGGCGCGCAACCTACGCCGAAAGTCTAACGGATGAAAGATATGTCGGGCGCGGAACGAGCAATTTCCGGCGCCAATACGACAGATCTCCCACGCAAAGAACGCAAACGCGACATCGTATCGGAAAGAGATGACCCGAATCGGCTCCGCCGCGACATGAAAAACCCCGACCGGCGGAACCGGTCGGGGCTTCGCATGGCCCGCAAGCGACGAGGGATCAGCCCTTCATCGCCGCGAGCATGGTCTTGCCGAGGGATGCCGGGGAGTCGGCGACGGCGATGCCGGCGGCCTTGAGCGCCTCGATCTTGTGGTCGGCGGTGTCGTGGCCGCCGGAGATGACGGCGCCGGCATGGCCCATGCGGCGGCCCGGGGGCGCGGTGCGGCCGGCGATGAAGCCGACCACCGGCTTGGTGGTGCCGCTGGCCTTCAGGAACTCCGCACCCATCACCTCGGCGTCGCCGCCGATCTCGCCGATCATGATGATGCCCTCGGTCTCCGGGTCGCCCAGGAACAGCTCCAGCGCGTCGACGAAGCTGGTGCCGTTCACCGGGTCGCCTCCGATGCCGATGCAGGTGGTCTGGCCGAGACCGGCCGCCGTGGTCTGCGCCACCGCCTCATAGGTCAGCGTGCCCGACCGGCTGACGATGCCGATCTTGCCGCGGCGGTGGATGTGCCCCGGCATGATCCCGATCTTGCACTCGCCCGGCGTGATCACCCCCGGGCAGTTCGGCCCGATCAGCCGGGTGGCCGACCCCGCCAGCGCCCGCTTGACCTTGACCATGTCCAGCACCGGGATGCCCTCGGTGATGCACACCACCAGCGGGATCCCGGCGTCGATCGCCTCCAGGATCGCATCCGCGGCGAAGGGCGGCGGCACGTAGATCACGGAGGCATTGGCGCCGGTCTGGTCCACCGCCTGGGCCACGGTGTCGAACACCGGCAGGTCGAGGTGGCGGGTGCCGCCCTTGCCCGGGGTGACACCGCCGACCATGCGGGTGCCGTAGGCGATCGCCTGCTCGGAGTGGAAGGTGCCCTGGGCCCCGGTGAAGCCCTGGCACAGCACCTTGGTGTTCTTGTCGACGAGCACGGCCATCACGCGGCCTCCTTCACGGCACGGACGATCTTCACTGCGGCGTCGCCGAGGTCGTCGGCCGACAGGATCGGCAGCCCGCTCTCGGCCAGGATCTGCTTGCCGCGCTCGACATTGGTGCCTTCCAGGCGCACCACCAGCGGCACGTGCAGGGAGACTTCCCGCGCGGCCTCGACCACGCCCTCGGCGATCACGTCGCAGCGCATGATGCCGCCGAAGATGTTGACCAGGATGCCTTCGACATTCGGGTCCGACAGGATCAGCTTGAACGCCGTGGTCACCCGCTCGCGCGTGGCGCCGCCGCCGACATCCAGGAAGTTGGCCGGCTCGCCGCCTTCCAGCTTGATGATGTCCATCGTCGCCATCGCCAGGCCGGCGCCGTTGACCATGCAGCCGATGTTGCCGTCCAGCTTGACGTAGTTCAGCGAGGCCTTCTCCGCCTCGGTCTCGGTCGGGTCCTGCTCGCTCTCGTCGCGCAGCTCCTCGACCTCCTTGTGCCGGAACAGGGCGTTGTCGTCGAAGCCCATCTTGGCGTCGAGCGCGATCAGCTGACCGGCCCCGGTCACCACCAGCGGGTTGATCTCCACCATCGAGGCGTCGAGATCGTTGAAGGCCTTGTACAGCGCCTTCAGGAAGCCGACCGCGGCATTGACCTGCTTGCCCTCCAGCCCCAGGCCGAAGGCCACTTTCCGGGCGTGGAAGTCGGACAGGCCCGTCGCCGGGTCGATGGCGATGGTCTGGATCTTCTCCGGCGTCGCCTCGGCGACCTCCTCGATCGCCATGCCGCCCTCGGTCGAGGCGATGATCGTCACCCGGCCGCTCTTGCGGTCGACCAGCAGCGACAGATACAGCTCGCGGGCGATGTCGCAGCCTTCCTCGACATAGATCCGGCCGACCTCCTTGCCCGCCGGCCCGGTCTGCACCGTCACCAGCGTCCGGCCCAGCATCGCCTCGGCCGCCGCCGCGACATCCGCCGTCGACTTCACCACCCGGACCCCGCCCTTGCCCTGCGGCTCTTCCTTGAAGTGACCCTTGCCGCGGCCGCCCGCATGGATCTGCGCCTTGACGACGTAAACCGCGCCGCCGAGACCCTCCGCCACACGCACCGCCTCCTCCGGCGTGTACGCCACCCCGCCGCGCGGCACCGGTACGCCATAGCGCCCCAGCAGCCCCTTCGCCTGATATTCGTGGATGTTCATGGACCGTCCGTCCTGGGTGAGAGCGCGGCGCCTGAGGCCGCCCGCGAAACGGGCGGCACAATAGCATCTGAATCTCAGGGGGCAACCGAGTCGCTGCAATGCAGCAAGCCGCGAGACGCAAGGCGTTGATCCCGGCCGGTTTCGCGCCATCATGGTTGCAGCGGTCCGGAGCCGGGGAGGGCGTGGCGATGTACAGGCTGTATTGGAACAGGGACACCGGCGCCTTCGCTCCCGACATCGTGCTGCGCCTGGCCGGCGCGCCCTGCGAGCGGATCCGCATCGACCACAAGGCCGGCGCGCATCGCGATCCCGACTATCTGCGCCTGAACCCGATGGGCGAGATCCCGACCCTGGTGCTGCCGGACGGAACGGTGCTGACCGAATCGGCGGCGATGATCCTGCATCTGGTCGACGCCCATCCCGCGGCCGGGCTGGCGCCGACGCCCGGCAGCACCGACCGTGCCCGCTTCGACCGCTGGCTGCTGTTCATGGCGGTGAACCTGTACGGCGCCGTGCTGCGCCAGGCCTATCCCGAGCGCTTCACCGCCGACCTCGCCGGCGCGCCGGCGGTGCGCGAGGCGGCGGACCGCGCCGTCGACCGCTACTGGGCGCTGGTCGCCGACGCGCTGATGCCCGGCCCCTTCCTGCTCGGTGAGCACCGCAGCGCGGCCGACCTGTATCTGCTGATGCTGCTGACCTGGTACGACTTCCGTGAGGAGATGACGCCGCTCAGCCGGATCTGGGACCGGCTGCTGGCCGACCCCGCCGTGGCGGAGGTCTGGGGCCTGTATTTCTCGGCATGACGGCGTGCTGCGCTGCAGCAGTAACGGTCAAAGACTCGCCGAGTTATGTCTGGCGATATCTCAGACGAGATGTTGTCAGGTCGGGACTCCATAGAATTGTTAACGTATAACGCAAATCTTTGAGCAGAGTTTCAGACAAATTGGCCTAAATCTGTAATGTTGACGTCTGTCCGGATGCTGCCGGACAGTGCTGCCCAAGTGGGGAGAGCCGGCCGGGTTGAGGCCATTCGTTTGCGATCCGGGCGACCATAAGCCCCCACCGCAACACAATGAGGGGGACCCATCGTGAGACTGAGTCATCTGGCGGCCGCCGCGCTGGCGTCCGTCGTCGCCCTTCCCGTGTCTTCGGCCCTGGCGGCCGACACGGCGTCCTCGACCGCCTCCGCGTCCTCGAAGGCCAGCACCCTGTCGTTGGGCAATCCGCTCGGCGACCTGATCACGGCGCTGATGAGCCTGGACCTGCAGCGGGCGGTCACCGTCCCCGGCATCCGCCAGCACCTCAACGCCCTGCAACGGATCGCCGACGCCAATGGCGGCACCCGCGCCGCGGGCACGCCGGGCAACGTCGCCACCGTCAACTACCTCAAGCAGCGGCTGCAGCGCGCCGGCTACCGGGTGACGGTGCAGAACTTCGACATTCCGTTCTACGAGGAGCTCGGGCCCGGCACCTTCGCCGAGACGGCGCCGACGCCGAAGACCTTCGTCGAGGACACCGACTTCACCACGATGCCGTTCTCCGGCTCGGGCGACGTCACCGGCCGGCTGGTGCCGACCACCGACATCGAGATCCCGCCGGCGCCGGCGCCGAACTCGAGCAGCGGCTGCGAGGCCGCGGACTTCCCGGCCGCGGTGTCCGGCAACATCGCGCTGGTCCAGCGCGGCACCTGTGATTTCAGCCTCAAGGCGGCCAATGCCAAGGCGGCCGGCGCCAAGGCGGTGGTCATCTTCAACGAAGGCCAGCCCGGGCGGACGGATCTCTTCCCCACCGCCGCCATGGACGTGCCGATCGACATCCCGGTGCTGAAGGCCACCTTCCAGGTCGGCGCCGACCTCTACGCCCAGACCCAGGCCGGCCCGGTGACCGTGCATGTCACCACCAACACCCTGTCCGAGAACCGTCCGACCTCGAACGTCATCGGCGAGACGTATTTCGGCCGGCCCGACACGGTCGTGGTGGTCGGCGCCCACAATGATTCGGTGCCGGCAGGCCCGGGCATCAACGACGACGGCAGCGGCACCGCGACCAACCTCGAGGTCGCCGAGCAGCTGGGCCGCCGCCAGATCCTGCTGCGCAACAAGGTGCGGTTCGCCTTCTTCGGCGCCGAAGAACTGGGGCTGCTCGGCGCGTTCCACTATGTCGAGACGCTGAGCGACGCCGAGCGGGCGAAGATCAAGGTGATGCTGGACTTCGACATGCTGGCGTCGCCGAACTATGTCCGCTTCGTCTATGACGGCAACGGATCGACGTTCCCGGATGCCGCCGGCCCGAACGGCTCCGGCCTGGTCGAGAACGTGTTCCTGGCCTTCTTCGCCCAGCGCAATCTGGCGACCGACCCGACCGCCTTCGACAACCGGTCGGACTATGCCGCCTTCACTGAAGCCGGCATCCCGGCCGGCGGCATCTTCACCGGCGCCGAGGTGATCAAGACCGAGGCCCAGGCGCGGATCTACGGCGGCACGGCGGGCATTGCCTATGATCCCTGCTACCACCAGGCCTGCGACACCATCGCCAACATCAACAACACCGTGCTCGACCAGTTCGCGGACGCGGTGGCGAACTCGGTCGTGGTGTTCGCCCAGCGGCGCGACCCGGTGGTCGACCCGGTCGGGCTGGCGGCCTCGGCCGCGGCCAAGCG
>JAEKLZ010000186.1 GCA_019508225.1 Inquilinus limosus
CGGCCTCGTCGGTCATCGCCGCCTTGCCGCAATGATGCACCAGCACGCCGGCGCCGACCTGGTCGCACAGCTCCAGCATCGCCCGCACCACCGCCTTCTGCAGCGGCAGGTTCTGCTCGTCCATGAAGTTGGAGACGATCTGGCCGTGCACGGTGTAGCGCAGGTCGTGGCGGCGGGTGATCTGCTCCAGCTTGTGCACCCGGTCGGGCAGCACGCGGCCGCCGGCGATCAGGTCCTCGCCGTACAGCGACAGCTCCGCCGCGTCGGCGCCGAGCGCGGCGATGCGGCCCAGGCTGGCGTCCAGGCGCGACAGGTCGCCCTTGCCGCTGACGCCGGTGGAGAAGCCGATGGCGGTGATGATCTCGGTCATGATGGTCTCTCGATCTCAGGCGGCGGTGGCGACGGCGAAGCGATGCTCGGCCGGCAGGTCGGCATCGAGACGCAGCCCGGTGTGCGGGTCGAAGAAATGCAGCTGCGACGGCGGCAGGTAAAGGCCCAGCGGCTGGCCAGGGACGTAGTCGGCCTCGGCCCCGGTGGTGACCGCGAAGGACAGGCCGTCGATGTCGGTGTGGACCACCCGGCCGGCGCCCAGCTCCTCGATGAAGTCGACCGTGGCGACCAGCGCGCCGGGATGGTCGACCGGCACGATCTCCACCAGCTCCGGCCGGATGCCCAGCGTGGTCGAGCGCTCGACGAAGCGCCCGCCATCGGCGGGATCGATCGCGACCGTCTTGGTCTCGTCGAAGCCGAACTGGCCGGGGGCGAAGATGCGGCCCTCGATGAAGTTCATCGCCGGCGAGCCGATGAAGCTGGCGACATAGCGGGTGCGCGGGCGGTTGTAGATCTCGGCCGGCCGGCCGATCTGCTCGACCACGCCCTTGTTCATCACGATCAGCACGTCGGCCAGCGTCATCGCCTCGACCTGGTCATGGGTGACGAAGACCGAGGTGGCGCCCAGGCGCCGGTGCAGGCGGCGGATCTCGACCCGCATCTGCACCCGCAGCTTGGCGTCCAGGTTGGACAGCGGCTCGTCGAACAGGAACACCTCCGGCTCGCGGATGATGGCGCGGCCCATGGCGACGCGCTGGCGCTGGCCGCCGGACAGGGCCGCCGGCTTGCGGTCGAGGAAATCCTCCAGCCCGACCAGCTTCGCCACCTCGCGCACCTTGGCCATGCGCTCAGTCTTCGGCATGCCCGCCACCTTCAGCGCATAGCCCATGTTCTGGGCCACGCTCATATGCGGGTACAGCGCGTAGTTCTGGAACACCATGGCGCAGCCGCGCTCGCGCGGCTCCAGCTGGTTCACCACCCGGCCGCCGATCGCGATCTCGCCGGCGGTGATCTCCTCCAGCCCGGCGATCATGCGCAGCAGGGTCGACTTGCCGCAGCCGGACGGGCCCAGGATCACGGCGAAGGTGCCCGACGGCAGGTCCAGGTCGACGCCGTGCACCACCGGCGTCTTGCCGTAGCTCTTGCGCACGCCGCGGATGGCGATGTGGGCCATGGGGTCTCTCCTCACTTGTCGGTGGCGATCAGGCCGCGCACGAACCAGCGCTGCATCAGCGCGACGACCAGCAGCGGCGGGATCATCACGATCAGGGTGCCGGCCATGGCGATGTTCCATTCCGGCAGGCCGCCCTGGTTGGTCGGGATCAGGCGCTTCAGCTCGACCACCGCGGTGCTGAAGGACTGGTCGGTGGTGACCAGCAGCGGCCAGAGATACTGGTTCCAGCTGTAGACGAAGAGGATCGCGGCCAGCGCCAGCATGTTGGTGCGCGACAGCGGCATCAGGATCTCGGCGAAGAAGCGCATGGCCCCGGCGCCATCCATCTTCGACGCCTCCAGCAGCTCGTCCGGCACGGTCAGAAAGAACTGGCGGTACAGGAAGGTGCCGGTGGCGGTGGCGATCAGCGGCAGGATCAGGCCGGTGTAGGAGTTCAGCAGGTTCCACTGCAGGTCGACCTGCAGCCCGATGAGCCCGAGGATGCTCTGGAACGGCGACAGCGCGTTCGCCGCGATCGAATAGGTCGGCACGATGCGGACCTCCAGCGGCAGCATCAGCGTGGTGAAGATCAGCCAGAACACCAGCATCCGCGCGCGGTAGCGGAAGAACACGATCGAGAAGGCGGTCAGCGCCGCCAGCACGATCTTGCCGGCGGTGACGCCGATCGCGACGATCAGGCTGTTCAGCAGCTTCGGGCCGAACCCGGCCTGGTCCCAGGCGGCGGCCAGGTTGTCGATCAGGTGGCCGCCGGGGATCAGGCTCATCGGCACCTGGTTGACGCCCTGGATGTCCTTGGTCGCGGCGGCCAGCACGATGGCGAAGGGCAGCAGCACCAGGACCAGGCCGGTGATCAGGATCAGATGCGTCAGCGCGTTCAGGACCGGGGTGCGTTCGATCATCGCCGTCCTCCTCAGCTGTAGTGGATGCGGCGTTCGACCCAGCGGAACTGGACGAAGGTGAGGACCATGACCAGCAGCATCAGGACGATGCTCTGCGCGGCGGCGCCGGAGTAGTCGAGGCCTTTGAAGCCGTCGAAATAGATCTTGTAGACCATGACCTCGGTGCCGCGGGCCGGGCCGCCCTCGGTCATGATGTCGACGATGCCGAAGCTGTCGGTGAAGCTGCCGGTGAGGTTGATCACCATCAGGAAGAACAGGGTCGGCGCGATCAGCGGCAGCTGGATGTCGCGCATCCGGCGCAGCGCGCCCGACCCGTCCATGGCGCTGGCCTCGATCAGGCTGCGCGGGATCGATTGCAGCGCCGCCAGGAAGAAGATGAAGTTGTAGCCGATCCAGATCCAGGCGTGGCACAGCACGACCATGACCAAGGCCTGGGTGCCGTTCAGCACCGGGTTCCACAGGCCGGGCCACAGGGCGTTGATCGCGCCGATCATCCCGCTCTCGGGCGCGAAGATGAAGCGGAAGGCGATGGCCGCGGCGGGCGCCGCGATGGCGTAGGGCCAGACGAAGATCGAGCGGTAGGCCTGGAAGCCGCGCAGCTGGCGGTCGACGAACAGGGCCAGGACCAGCGCGCCGGCCATGGCGATGCCGGTGGCCAGCAGGGCATAGGCGAAGCTGACGCCGATCGATCCCCAATAGGCGCTGTCGCTCAAGAGCGCCCGGAAATTCTCCAGCCCGACCCATTCATTGCCGCCGCCCCAGGGCTGCTCCAGCGTGAAGGCCCAGTACAGCGCCTCGCCGGCCGGCCAGTAGAAGAACAGGAACACCAGCAGCAGCTGCGGCGTGATCAGGAGCCAGGCCAGCGTCCGGTTCTTGAAATGGGCGCGTTTTTCCATCGGGTCCGAGGCGGCTGGTGGGGAAGGGGCGGGGGCCTGCACCCCTCACCCTCCCGTGGGCCGGGAGGGTGAGGGGGCTGCGCCGGGTCAGAGCAACTGCTTGCCGGCGTAGGTCTTCTCGAAGCGGCGCAGGATCACGTTGCCGCGCTCTACCGCCTGGTCGAGGCCGTCCTGCACCGACACCTTGCCGGCGATGATCGCCTGCAGCGCATCCTGGACCTCCTTGCGGATCTGGATGTAGCCGCCGAGGCGGATGCCGCGCGAGATCGGAGTGGTCGGCGTGTAGGTCAGGCTCTCGATCGCCAGCTCGCGGCCCTTGTAGGGGACCTTGTCGTAGAAGCCGTCGGCCTTCATTGCCTGGAAGCCGGAGCTGGTCACCGGGATGTAGCCGGTGACGGTCGACCACCACTGGATCGAGGCCGGCTGGGCCAGGAAGTTCAGGAACGCCGCGGCGCCCTTGTACTCGCCCTCGGACTTGCCGGCGAGGACCCACAGCGAGGCGCCGCCGACCAGCGAGTTCTTGCGCTCGGTGCCGGCCCAGACCGGCAGCTTGACCACGTCCCAATGCATGTCCGGAGCGGCCAGCTTGCCGATGGTGCCGTGATCGGCGACCGAGGACTGCGTCATCTGGCAGGTGCCGGAGGCGAAGGCCGGGACGATGTCCTGGCCGCCCTCCTTGGTCTTCAGCACGAACAGGCCTTCGTCGTACATCTTCTTGATGAAGGCGACGTGGTCGACGAACTTGGTCTTGTTGAAGACCAGCTCGGCGTCGAGCCCGTCATAGCCGTTGTTCTTGCTGGCGATCGGCTGGTTGTGGATCGCCGAGAACTGCTCCAGCGTCGGCCAGGGGTCGAAGTTGAAGGCCAGCGGGCAGTCGTAGCCGGCGGCCTTCAGCTGGCGGGAGATCTGCTCGACCTCCTCCCAGGTCTCCGGCCCCTTGTCGCGGCCGATCTTGGCGAAGGCGTCCTTGTTCCAGTAGAACAGCGCCGTCGAGGAATTGTACGGGAACGACATCAGCTCGCCCTTTGACGTCGCGTAGTAGTTCGCGATGCCGGGGAAATAGTCGTCCCACTTGATGTCGTAGCCGTTGTCGGCCATCAGCTTGCGGGCCGGGACATAGGCGCCGGACAGCATCAGGTCCAGCGTGCCGGCGTCGAACACCTGCACCACCGTCGGCTGCTTCTGGGCGCGGTAGGCGGCGATGGCGTTCTGCACCGCGTTCGGATAGCCGCCCTGGCCGACGCAGACCGCCTCGAAATCGGCCTGGCTGTCGTTGAAGCGCTTGCAGGTCTCCTGCACCCGCTGCTCCAGGTCGCCGGTCAGCCCGTACCAGAACTCGAACTTGGTGCGCTCGGCCGCCTGGGCCGGCTGCGCGAATACCGCGGCGGCAGCCAGCGCGAAGGCGGCCGCCGACAGCTTGGTCACGACGGTCATATGTGTCTCCCCTTGGCCGCCCTGCACGTCCGCGACGGCGGCGACGGGACCGTTCCCTACAAGGGGATGATGACGGTTCGGTTTAACAACCGTATCGCCGGGATGACATTTGCTCCGTGAGCCTGTGGATTCCGGCGACAACTGCCGGGGATTAGACGAAAATCCGAATGGTCCATGCCGGCCGGAAGCTTGCGCCAATTTCACATTTCTGCAATTCTCGAAATATGGATGAGATCGCAGCGATCGAGGGGCTCGGCGCCTTGGCCCAGTCGACTCGGCTGGCCGTCTTCCGCCTGCTGGTGCAGGCCGGGCCCGACGGCGTGCCGGCCGGGGCCGTGGCGGAGCGGGTCGGCGTGCCCGGCACCACGCTGTCGACTCATCTCGGCATCCTCAGCCGGGCCGGGCTGATCCGGTCGCGGCGGGACGGCCGGTCGATCTTCTATTCCGCCGATCTCGATGGGGTGCGGGCACTGCTGTCCTTCCTGGTCCAGGATTGCTGCAACGGCCGGCCGGAGATCTGTACGCCGCTGATGGGCGTCATCGAGCAGGCGAGCTGCGGCTGCGCGCCGTCTGCCCGAAGCCAGGGAGAACCGCCAGCGCCATGAGCACGGTCACGATCTACCACAACCCGGCCTGCGGCACGTCGCGCAACGTCCTCGGCCTGATCCACAACGCCGGGTTCAAGCCGGTGGTCATCGAATACCTGAAGACGCCGCCGAGCCGAGCCGAGCTGGCCGACCTGATCCGACGCATGGGCGTCCCGGTGCGGTCGGTGCTGCGCGAGAAGGGCACGCCCTATCACGAGCTCGGCCTCAACGATCCGGCCGTCACCGACGACCAGCTGCTCGACGCCATGATCGCACATCCGATCCTGATCAACCGGCCGATCGTGGTCACCGAATTGGGCGTGACGCTCGCCCGCCCATCCGAGGCGGTGCTCGACATCCTGCCGGCGCCGCAGCAGGGCGAGTTCCACAAGGAGGATGGCGAGCTCGTCATCCGCCCCGACGGCCAGCGCGCCTGACCTTTCCCTTCGACCGATCGGATCCATGATGACCGCCGAAACCACCGCGGCAGGGCCTGCTCCGGCTGCCCCCGCCATGGGGCTGTTCGAACGCTATCTCAGCCTCTGGGTCATCCTCTGCATCGTCGCCGGCATCGGCCTCGGCGCGCTGGTGCCGGGCGTCTTCGCGCTCGTCGCCTCGGCCGAGATCGCCAAGGTCAACCTGCCGGTGGCGGTGCTGATCTGGGCGATGATCGTGCCGATGCTGCTGAAGATCGACTTCGCGGCGCTCGGCGAGATCAAGGCGCATTGGCGCGGCGTCGGCGTCACCCTGTTCGTCAACTGGGGCGTCAAGCCGTTCTCGATGGCGCTGCTGGGCAGCCTGTTCATCGGCCATCTGTTCGCGCCCTGGCTGGCGCCGGACCAGATCCCGTCCTACATCGCCGGGCTGATCCTGCTGGCCGCGGCGCCCTGCACCGCCATGGTCTTCGTCTGGTCCAACCTGTGCGAGGGCGAGCCGCATTTCACCCTGAGCCAGGTCGCGCTGAACGACCTGATCATGGTCTTCGCCTTCGCGCCTCTGGTCGGCCTGCTGCTCGGCGTCGCCTCGATCACCGTGCCCTGGGACACGCTGCTGCTGTCGGTGGTGCTGTACATCGTCGTGCCGGTGGCGGTGGCGCAGCTTTGGCGCCGGTCGCTGCTGGCTGCGGGTGGCGAGCCGGCGCTGCGGCGGACCCTGGCCGTGCTGCAGCCGTTGTCGCTGTCGGCGCTGCTGGCGACGTTGGTGCTGCTGTTCGGCTTCCAGGGCGAGCGAATCCTGGCCCAGCCGCTGGTCATCCTGCTGCTGGCCGTGCCGATCCTGATCCAGGTCTATCTCAACGCCGGCATCGCCTATTGGCTGTCCCGGCGCCTCGGCGTCGCCTGGTGCGTCGCGGCACCGGCGGCGCTGATCGGTGCCTCGAACTTCTTCGAGCTGGCGGTGGCCGCCGCGATCAGCCTGTTCGGCCTCGGCTCCGGCGCAGCGCTGGCCACCGTGGTCGGCGTGCTGGTCGAGGTGCCGGTGATGCTGTCGGTCGTGCGCCTGGTGAAGGCCTCGCGCGGCTGGTACGAGCGCCGGCCCGCCTGATCAGTCCAGCACCTCGGTGACCGGGCGCGGCTCGGCCGGGTGGTCCGGGCGGTCGCCGATCGGGCGCTGCCACCAGCCGACATCGTGCCAGGCGCCGTGCTTGTAGCCGACGTCGCGGTAGACGCCGAGCGGCACGAATCCGATCGCCTCGTGCAGAGCGACGCTGGCCGGGTTCGGCAGGGCGATGCCGGCGAAGGCGGATTGGTAGCCCTGGCGCCGCAGCAGCACGAACAGCCGCTCATACAGCGCGCGGCCGACGCCCTGCCGCCGCCCGGCCTCGGCGACATAGGCGCTGACGTCGACCGACCAGCAATAGGCCGGCCGGGCCCGGTGCGCGCCGGCATAGGCGTAGCCCAGGATCCGGCCGTCCCGCTCCAGCACCAACCAGGGATAGGCCGGGATCGTATTGCGGATGCGGTCGGCCATCTCCGCCGCCGTGGGCGGCGCCAGCTCGAAGGAGATCGCCGTGCCGGCGACGATCGGGGCGTAGATGGCCTGGAGGGCAGGGGCGTCCTCCGGCGTGGCGAGGCGGATCATCGGACGTCCCGGCCGGCTGAATTGACGATACATTATCCCTTGACTCATCGATCATCAAGGTATCAGGATCAAGCCATGACCGAAGCTCGCAAGCTCACCGCCGTCGCCCGACCCGCGGTCGACTACACCAGCCGCTCCTATTGGGCCGGCACGATCAAGATGAGCCTGTCCAAGTTCTTCATCCTGCGCGTGCTGCACGACCGGCCGATGCATGGCTACGACATCGCCCGCGCCGTCGAGCTGACGACCAATGGCTGCTGCTCCCCGACCGAAGGCACGATCTACCCGGTGCTGCGCGAGTTCGAGGAAGGCGGCTACGTCACGGTCGAAAGCAGCGTCGTCTCCGGCCGGCCGCGCAAGACCTACACCCTGACCGGCAAGGGCCGCGAGGCCTTCAAGGTCGGCGTCGAAGCCTGGCTGGAGGTCACCCGGGCGCTGACCGAGACCGAAAGCGTGATCGCCCGGGAGGGCAGCGTAGGCTGCTGCGGCTAGTCTCTTTTTTTGTCTCAATACATCGATCTTCGATGCCTAGATCATAGACAGTGAGGAAATGCGCCATGAACCGCCCGCTGGATTCGTCGGACCGCAGGACGCTCGAAGCTGCCTCGCCCGCGGAGCTGCCGGTGGCGATCATCGGCGCCGGTCCGGTCGGCCTGGCCGCCGCGGTCCATCTGCTTGGCCATGGCATCGAGCCGGTGATCCTGGAGGCCGGCACGCAGGTCGGCGCGGCGGTGTGCGACTGGGGCCATGTGCCGATGTTCTCGCCCTGGGGCTACAGCACCGACAAGGCTACGGTCGCGCTGCTGCGGCGTCAGGGCTGGACGCATCCGGACGAGGCCGGCTATCCGACCGGACTCGATCTGGCCGAACGCTATCTCGACCCGCTGGCGGCGACGCCGGAGATCGCTGGCCGCCTCCGTCTCGGCACCCGCGTCACCGGCATCGCCCGCGCCGGCCACGGCAAGGTCCGGACCGCCGGGCGGGACGATCGGCCCTTCGAGGTCCGTACTGTCGACAGCGCGGGGCAGGAGAGCCGGATCTTCGCGCGGGCCGTGATCGACGCCTCCGGCACCTGGTCCTCGCCGAACCCGGCCGGGGGCGGCGGCCTGCCGGCGATCGGCGAGCGCGCCGCCGCCGCGCGCATCCGCTACGGCATGCCCGACGTGCTCGGCCGCGAGCGCGACCGCTACGCCGGGCGCCGCATCCTCGTCCTCGGCAGCGGCCATTCCGCCACCGGCACGCTGCTCGACCTGGCCGAGCTGGCCAAGGAGGTGCCGGGCACCCGGATCGTATGGGCCTTCCGCGGCACTGATCGAGCCAGGCTGTTCGGCGGCGGCGAGGCCGACCAGCTGCCGCGCCGCGGCGCCCTCGGCCAGCGGCTGCGGGCGCTGGCCGATGCTGGGGTCTACGAGATTGTCGCTCCGTTCTCGGTCGACACGATCGAGACGGCGCTCGACGGTCGCCTGCGCGTCCTCGGCGACCGGGATGGCGCCATCCATGCCATCGAGGTCGACGAGTTGGTGGTGGCGACCGGCCTGCGCCCGGACCTGTCCATCCTCGGCGAGCTGCGCATCGACCTGGACCCGGCGCTCGACTGCCCGCGGGCGCTGGCGCCGCTGATCGATCCGAACGAGCACAGCTGCGGCACGGTCCGCCCGCATGGCGCGGCCGAGCTGGCACAGCCGGAGCCGGGCCTGTTCATCATCGGCATGAAGGCCTATGGCCGGGCCCCGACCTTCCTGCTGGCCACCGGCTACGAGCAAGCGCGGTCGGTCGCGGCCCACCTCGCAGGAGACTTCGAGGCCGCGGCCCGCGTCGAGCTGGACCTGCCCGAGACCGGCGTCTGCAACGGCCCCGGCCGGCGGGAGGCTGAGGCGGCATCCTGCTGCGGCCCTGCCGCATCGGCCGCTCTCGCCAAAGCATCCGCCTGCTGCTGACCGACGGGAAAGACATCATGGCTGAGGCGACCGGCGCGGCCGGTCCGATCTCCGGCCGGCAACTCCTCGGGGTCGTCGCCGGACTCGGGCTGACCCAGATCATCGGCTACGGCACGCTGTACTACAGCTTCAGCATCCTCGCCGCCGGGATGGCCGCCGACATCGGCTGGTCGCAGGACGCCGTCTACGGCGCCTTCTCGGCGGCGCTGCTGGCCGGGGCGCTGATCGGCCCGCGTTGCGGCCGTTGGGTCGACCGGCACGGCGCCGGCCGGGTCATGGCCCTGGGCTCGGTCGCCGCGGCCGCTGCGCTCGTCGCTTGCGCCGTCGCGCCCGGGCCGCTGGGCCTGGCCCTGGGGCTGGTCGCGATCCAGTTGGCGGCGTCCTTCGTCCTCTACGAGGTGGCGTTCCCGGCGCTGGTCCAGGTCGTCGGCTTCGGCGCCCAGCGCAGCATCACCCATCTGACCCTGATCGCCGGCTTCGCCTCGACTCTGTTCTGGCCGGCTACCGCGGCGCTGCAGGACCACCTGACCTGGCGCGAGGTGTATCTCGTCTTCGCCGCGCTGCATTTGGTGCTGTGCCTGCCGATCCATCTCTGGCTGCGAAGCCTGGTCCGGGCGGCCGGCCCGGCGGCGCCCTCGGCCGGCGTGGTCCCTGAGAGTACCGGAAGCCAGCGCCAGGATCGGCGAGTCCTGCTGATATTGACCACCACCGGATTCTCGCTCGCAGGCTTTGTCTCCTCGGCCATGCTGGTGCACATGGTCCCGCTGCTCGGGGCGATCGGCCTGGGCGCCGGCAGCCTGCTGGTCGGCAGCCTGTTCGGTCCGGCCCAGGTGCTGAGCCGGTTCCTGACCATGACCGCCGGCCGCCGCGCCAGCCCTGTCGGCCTCGCGATCGTTGCCTCCGGCCTGCCGCCGCTGGCCCTGGGCCTGCTGCTGCTCGGCGCGCCCGCCCTGGCCGCGGCGCTCGGCTTCGCGGTCCTGTTCGGGTTTGGATCCGGGCTGAACAGCATCGTCCGCGGCACGGTGCCGCTCACGTTATTCGGGCGGGCGGGCTACGCCGAGCGGCTCGGCTGGATCTCCAGCGTCGTCCACATCGCCTCTGCGCTGGCGCCCTTCCTGTTCGCCGCCATGCTGGAGCGGCTGGGGGGCACGCCGGCCCTCTGGCTGACGGCGGGTATCGGCGGCCTCGCCGCGCTCGTGTTCGTGGAGATCAGGCGGAGGACCGGCACCGCGGCCGGCCGGGTGGACGCCGGAGGCGCGACAGGTGATGCGGTGCAGACGGCCGGGTCGAACGGCGCGTCAAGGTTTCGGCGCGCCGCCCTTACGGCCTGCCTGCACCGCCGATGACGACAAGGGATGGCGCAACGTCCCCTGTCGGTGCCGCCGCGCCGGAATTCGTCATCGGTCCTGTCCGGCCGGACCCGTCAGACGGGTCCGGGAGGTCTGGTCCACGGGGGCGGAGTCGAATCACCACAGCGCAAGCGGGCGTTTACAGCGCCTTGCCTTCACCGATAGGCGAGCCCGTGGGCTGCGGAAGGCTGGCGGAACTTCGGGGAGTCGGGCCTGCGGCAACGCCCATCCCGAACAAGGGACGAGCAGCGAACTGCCGCTGGGGCTGACTTGACCTAAAGCTTGGAAAACCGACGCATGACCGCTCTGCCACCCTTCCGATCAGAAGGAGGGTCTTTCGCATGGATATCGCAGAGCGTGGGTCATGATGGGCGGGCGCATAGCACAGGATCCGTGCGGTGGGAATGGCCGGTCCGCTCGGGTTGGGCTGAGCCGAAACGCGAACGGCCCCGCCGAAGCGGGGCCGTTGCGGAATTCGGAGAGGACCAGCGGTCAGACGAACTGGACCGCGACGATCTCGTAGCTCTTGGAGCCGCCGGGGGTGGTGACCTCGACCTGGTCGCCCTCGGCCTTGCCGATCAGCGAGCGCGCCAGTGGTGCTGTGATCGACAGGCGGCCTTCCTTGATGTCGGACTCGTCCTGGCCGACGATCTGGTAGGTGATCTCTTCCTCGGTGTCCTCGTCCGCCAGCGTCACGGTGGCGCCGAACTTGACGGTGTCACCCGACAGCTTGGAGGTGTCGATGATCTCGGCCCGGCTGATCCGGTCCTCGAGTTCCATCACCCGGCCTTCGATGAAGCTCTGGCGCTCGCGCGCCGCGTGGTATTCCGCGTTCTCGGACAGGTCACCATGCTCGCGCGCCTCGGCGATCGCCTTGATCACCTCGGGCCGCGCCACGCTCTTCAGATGCTTCAATTCTTCCTGCAGGCGGTTGTATCCCCCCGCGGTCATCGGCACCTTTTCCATCGTGCTCCAGTCCCAAAAAGCCAAAAAGCGTTACACCCGGCGTCCAGGACGCCGGCCGTTCAGACCTGCTCGTATCCCTGCCCCCGGTGCTACCGCGCCGAACCTAGGTAGGATTGCAGCGGGGCGACTTCAAGCGCCCCGGCCTTAAGCGCGGCGATGGCCTCCACAGTCGCGCGCGCCCCGGCCACGGTCGTCGAGTAGGGAATGTTATTGACCAGCGCGGCGCGGCGCAAGCCGAAGCTGTCGCGCACCGTCTGGGCGCCATCGGTGGTGTTGAACACCAGCTGGACCTCGCCGTTCAGGATGGCATCGACGATGTGCGGCTGGCCTTCCATCACCTTGTTGATGCGCCGGACCTTGAGCCCGCCGTCCTCCAGCGCCTTGGCGGTGCCGCTCGAGGCCAGGATCTCGAAGCCCAGCTCGGCGATGCGCCGGGCGATCGGGATGATCGCCGCCTTGTCGCGGTCCTTGACCGAGACGAAGACCGTGCCGGACAGCGGCACCTTCTGGTTGGCGCCCAGCTGGCTCTTGGCGAAGGCGCGGCCGAAGTCGCGGTCCAGGCCCATGACCTCGCCGGTCGACTTCATCTCCGGTCCCAGGATGACGTCGACGCCGGGGAAGCGGTTGAACGGGAACACCGCCTCCTTCACCGCCGTGTAGGGCGGGTTCGGGCCGGTCAGGGTGAAGTCGGCCAGCTTCTCGCCGGCCATCACCCGGGCCGCGATCTTGGCGATCGGCGTGCCGGTCGCCTTGGCCACGAAGGGCACGGTGCGGCTGGCGCGCGGATTGACCTCGATGACGTAGACCTCGTTGTCCTTGACCGCGAACTGGGTGTTCATCAGGCCGATGACGCCCAGGCCGTCGGCCAGCATCCGGGTCTGGCGCTCGATCTCCTGGACCACGGCGGCGGACAGAGAATAGGGCGGCAGGGCGCAGGCGCTGTCGCCGGAATGGATCCCGGCCTCCTCGATATGCTCCATGATGCCGGCGACATAGACCTCGTCGCCGTCGCGCACCGCGTCGACATCGACCTCGATGGCATCCTGCAGGTAGCGGTCGATCAGCACCGGATTGCGGCCGGAGACCTTGACGGCCGTGGTGATGTAGCGGCGGAAGCCCTGCAGGTCGTGCACGATCTCCATGCCCCGGCCGCCCAGCACGTAGGACGGGCGCATCAGGCAGGGGAAGCCGACCTCCTGCACGATCGCTTCCGCCTCCTCGACCGAATGGGCGATGCCGCTCTTCGGTTGGCGCAGGCCCAACTGCTCCAGCAGGTCGCGGAAGCGCTCGCGGTCCTCGGCCAGGTCGATCGCGTCCTTCGGCGTGCCCAGGATCGGGATGCCGGCGGCCTCCAGGTCATGCGCCAGCTTCAGCGGCGTCTGGCCGCCGAACTGGACGATCACGCCCTTGACCGTGCCGCGCTCCTGCTCGACCCGGATCAGCTCGATCACGTCCTCGGCGGTCAACGGCTCGAAATACAGCCGGTCCGAAGTGTCGTAGTCGGTCGACACCGTCTCCGGGTTGCAGTTGACCATGATGGTCTCGTAGCCGGCCTCCTTCAGCGCGTAGGCGGCATGGACACAGCAATAGTCGAACTCGATGCCCTGGCCGATCCGGTTCGGGCCGCCGCCGAGGATGATGATCTTCTCGCGGTCGGTCGGGTCGGATTCGCACTCGGCCTCGTCGAAGCCGGCCTCGTGGGTCGAGTACATGTAGGGCGTGGCCGAGGCGAACTCGCCGGCGCAGGTGTCGATCCGCTTGTAGACCGGGGTCACGCCCAGGCCGCGGCGGGCCGCGGCGGCCTCGGCCTCGGACACATCCGCCAGCTTGGCCAGCCGGGCGTCGGAGAAGCCCATCCGCTTCAGCCGGGAGAAGCCCTGTGCATCCTCGGGCAGGCCGTAGCGCCGGACCTCCTCCTCGGCCGCGACGATCTTCTCGATCTCGCGCAGGAACCAGGGATCGAACTTGCAGGCGGCGCGGATCTCCTCGACCCCGAGGCCGAGGCGCATCGCCTGGGCGATCACCAGCAGCCGGTCATGGGTCGGGCGGGCCAAAGCGGCGCGGATCACCTGCGGGTCCGGCGCGTCCATGGCGACGCCCGGGATCTCGACCTCGTCCAGCCCGGTCAGCCCGGTCTCCATCGACCGTAGCGCCTTCTGCAGCGCCTCGGCGAAGTTGCGGCCGATCGACATCGCCTCGCCGACCGACTTCATGCTGGTGGTCAGGGTCGGCTCGGCGCCTGGGAACTTCTCGAAGGTGAAGCGCGGCATCTTGACGACGATGTAGTCGATCGTCGGCTCGAAGCTGGCCGGGGTGACCTGGGTGATGTCATTGGTCAACTCGTCGAGTGTGTAGCCGACCGCCAGCTTGGCCGCGACCTTGGCGATCGGGAAGCCGGTCGCCTTCGAGGCGAGGGCGGAGGACCGGCTGACCCGCGGGTTCATCTCGATCACGACCATGCGGCCGGTCTCGGGATCGACGGCGAACTGGACGTTCGACCCGCCGGTGTCGACGCCGATCGCGCGCAGCACCGCGATCGAGGCGTCGCGCATCACCTGGTATTCCTTGTCCGACAAGGTCAGCGCCGGGGCCACGGTGACGCTGTCGCCGGTGTGGATGCCCATCGGATCGATGTTCTCGATCGAGCAGATGATGATGCAGTTGTCCGCCCGGTCGCGGACCACCTCCATCTCGTATTCCTTCCAGCCGAGGACGGATTCCTCGATCAGCACCTCGCGCGTCGGGCTGGCGGCCAGGCCGGAGCGGACGATCTCCTCGAACTCGACCCGGTTGTAGGCGATGCCGCCGCCGGTGCCGCCCAGGGTGAAGGACGGGCGGATGATCGCCGGCAGGCCGACGGCCGGCAGCGCGTCGATCGCCTCGGACAGGCTGTGCACCACCGCGCTCTTCGGCGATTCCAGGCCGATCTCGTCCATGGTCTCGCGGAACTTGGCGCGATCCTCGGCCTTCTCGATGCTGTCCCGCTTGGCCCCGATCAGCTCGATCCCCAGCCGCTCCAGCGTGCCGTCGTCGGCCAGCGCCATGGCGGTGTTCAGCGCCGTCTGCCCGCCCATGGTCGGCAACAGCGCGTCCGGCCGCTCGGCCTCGAGGATGCGGGTGACGAATTCCGGCGTGATCGGCTCGATATAGGTCGCATCCGCCAGCTCTGGATCCGTCATGATCGTGGCTGGGTTGGAGTTGACCAGGATGACGCGGTAGCCCTCCTGCTTCAGCGCCTTGCAGGCCTGGGCGCCGGAATAGTCGAACTCGCAGGCCTGGCCGATGACGATCGGTCCGGCGCCGATGATGCAGATCGAGCGGATGTCGGTGCGCTTGGGCATGGGGGCGGCCTGCTGGGTACGGGGGGCACGCTCCCGAAGGAGCGCGCTCTTATAAGGAAGTAACGCGCGCGGGGAAAGCCCCGGGGCGACCCCGTGGCGCAGGGCAGGGGCGACCTGTCGTCATCCGGGCCCTGGCGAAAGCGGTCCCGGCGCCCCATTTGCACCGCATCATCGGGCTGGAGGGCGGCATGGCGAAACCGGCGCAGGCGACGCCTCTTGGCATCCAGGGCGCCGTGGAGCGGGAGGAGCGGGACGGCCTGTCCTACGTCTTCTATGGCCGTGTCCTGGTGCTGGCGCTGCTGGCCCTCTACGTCGTCCTGTCGATCCCGGCCGGGCGGTCGTTGGCCTATCTCGGCGTGATGACGGTCTTCCTCGTGCTCGGTCTGATTCCGTATCTGCTGCAGCGGCGCGGCAGCATCGGCGTCTGGGGCGTCGGCGCCTTCCTGGTGCTGGACGCGGTGGTGCTGACCTTCGTCATGGTGGCGCCGAACCCGCTGTTCAGCTCCGACCTGCCGGTCCAGTTCACCCAGCGGATCCCCAACTTCCTGTTCCTGCTGCTGTTCCTGTGCGGCGTGGCGCTCAGCTACTCGCCCAAGCTGGTGCTGCTGGTCGGCGGGGCGCTGACGGTCTCCTGGTCGCTCGGCTTCGCCTGGCTGGCGTCGCGGCCGGACAGCATCGTCACCAGCGCCAACGACGTGGTCGACGGTCCGAACCCCGACGCCGCGCGCATCGCCATGTCGCTCGACCCGCACGCCGTCAGCAGCACGCTGTGGATGATCCAGACCGTCGTCCTGGTGCTGATGACGGTGGTGCTGGCGCTGGCGGTGTGGCGTTCGCGCAAGCTGGTCGGGCGGGCGGCGCGGATGGAGGCGGCCAAGGCGGCGCTGTCGCGCTATTTCTCGCCCAACCTGGTCAGCCGGCTGGCGGCCTCTGCCACGCCGCTCGGTGAGATCCAGCGCCAGCCGGCGGTGATCCTGTTCGTCGACATCGTCGGCTTTTCCGGCCAGGCCGAAGGGTTGGCGCCGGAGCGGGTGGTGGCGCTGCTGCGCAGCTTCCATCGCCGCATGGCGCAGCAGGTCTTCGCCCATGAGGGCACGATCGACAAATATATCGGCGACTGCGTGATGGCGACCTTCGGCACGCCGCAGCCCGGTCCGCGCGACGCCAGCAACGCGCTGTGCTGCGCCCGGGACATGTGCGGCGAGGTCGAACGCTGGAACGCCAAGCGCCGGATGCGCGGTGCCACGCCGGTCGAGGTCGGCATCGGCCTGCATTACGGCCAGGTGGTGATGGGCAATATCGGCGACGAGCGGCGCCTCGAATTCGGCGTCGTCGGCGACACCGTCAACGTCGCCAGCCGCCTCGAGCGGCTGAGCCGCCGGCTCGACACCCGGGTGGTGGCCAGCGACGCCGCCGTGGTCCAGGCCGGCCGCGAGGGCTGCGCGCCGGAGGTGCTGGGGGCGTTCGACCAAGCCGGCCAGACCGAGATCCGCGGCCGCCAGGGCGCGTTGGCGATCTGGACTCTGGCCGCGGCCGCCGCGGTGCCGCAGGATCGGGTGGCGATCGCGGAATAGGAGGCATGGAATGACCGGCACTGACGGGCTGCGCCGCCGGCCGGCGGGCGAGATCACGGTGGCGCTGCCGTCCGGCGCCGCCATGCCGATCCTGGGGCAGGGCACCTGGGGCATGGGCGAGGACCGGCGCCGGGCGAAGGAGGAGGCAGCGGCTCTGGCCGCCGGGCTCGATCTCGGCCTGACCCTGATCGACACCGCCG
Source organism: Inquilinus limosus (assembly GCA_019508225.1). Taxonomy (GTDB): domain Bacteria; phylum Pseudomonadota; class Alphaproteobacteria; order DSM-16000; family Inquilinaceae; genus Inquilinus; species Inquilinus limosus_D. The sequence continues at coordinate 16,767 of JAEKLZ010000186.1, forward strand.
AGATGTATGGCGAGGGCGGGGCCGAGGAGGTGACGGGCCAGGCCATCCAGGGCCGCCGCGACGGCGTGTTCCTGGTCAGCAAGGTCTACCCGCACAATGCCGGCTTCGCCGCCGCCATCGCCGCCTGCGAGCGCAGCCTGCGCCGGCTCGGCACCGACCGGATCGACCTGTACCTGCTGCACTGGCAGGGCCGGACGCCCTATGCCGAGACCATCGAGGCGTTCGAGCGGCTGCGTGCCGACGGCAAGATCGCCGATTGGGGCGTCAGCAATTTCGATCTCGACGACATGGAGGGCTGGGTCGGCGAGGCGGGCGGCGAGCGCACCGCGGCCAACCAGGTCTGCTACAGCCCGTCTGCCCGCGGCATCGAATGGGACCTGCTGCCCTGGTGTCAGGGCCGTGGCCTGCCGGTGATGGCCTATTCGCCGCTCGGCCAGGGCCGGCTGCTGGGCAATTCCGCCCTCGGCGGCATCGCCCGCCGGCATGGCGTGGCTCCGGCCACCGTGGTGCTGGCCTGGCTGCTGACCCGACAAGGTGTCGTCGCCATCCCGAAATCCAGCCGGGTGGAGCGGCTGCGCGACCACCGCAAGGCGCTGGACCTGGTCCTCGACGAGGCCGATTTCGCGGCGCTGGACCAGGCCTTCCCGCCGCCGCGCCGCAAGATGCCGCTCGCCATCCTCTGACCATCGCCGGCCGGCCGCCCGATTGCCGCCATTCTCTCGGATTCGATCCGCGGTTAATGGCCGCCGCCGCTGCTCATGTATTAATAATTGAGTTTTCGTAAGGATCTGCAATCCGAAGTGAATTCAGATTGTGTCTTCTTTGTGATTTCTTCGTGTTCCAAAAGGAATTTGGCGGCGTTCTCGCTTGGTTTGTAGCCGTATGCTTGCCGTTGTAGCCGCTATCGGCGACGGAATCTTCAGGATTAGGCGTGGAGTGGGGGAGCCGGTTGTTTCCCAGGGAACATCGCCGGTTGATGGAAGAGGGATCAGTCCTATGTTGTCTGGTATGAAGCGTCTTCTGCTGGCCGCTTCGGCGGCTCTGCTCCTCGCCGGCGCTTCCGGCGCCGCCGTTGCCCAAGACCGGGCACCCGCGCCCATCACCGCCCCGGCGGTGTGGACGGGTCAGGCGGCCGACACGAACCTCGCCACCAAGGTCGATTGGCGCCGGGACAATTGGCGCCGGGACAATTGGCGTCGCGACCAGTGGCGCCACGATCGCCGCGACTGGCGCCGGGATCATTGGCGCAACGATCGCTGGAGTTCGCAGCACCATGACTGGCGCTGGCGCAACAACCAACGCCCCCACCGCTCCTGGCGCTGACAATCGCGCGGCGATCTGAGGCGATGGAGGTCGGCCTCGCGGGCCGGCCTTCAAGGCCCAGAGACCGTCGCCGGTCAATGAGAGGGATCAGCCCTATGTTGTCTGGAATGAAGCGTCTTCTCGTGGCCGCCTCGGCGGCCCTGCTCCTCGCCGGCGCCGCGGGCGCCGCCTCCGCCCAGGACCGGGCGCCCGCGCCCGTCGCCGCCCCGGCGGTGTGGAACGGCCAGGGCGACGCGAACCTGACCACCAAGGTGGATTGGCGCCGCGATCGTTGGCGTCACGACCGCCGGGAGTGGCGTCGCGACTGGCGCCATGACCGTCGCGACTGGCGCCGCGACCATTGGCGCAACGACCGCTGGCGTTGGCAGCACCATGACTGGCGCTGGCGCAACCACGACCGTCGCCCCTACCGGTACCGCTGGTACTGATCGCGCGACGATCCGGAATTGAAGGAGGCCGGCCCCGCGGGGCCGGCCTTTTTCATGGGACCTACATCCGGACCGGGTCCGGCAGGGGCGGCGGCTCGGCCGGGCCCGGCGGAACCTCCGGCGGCGGCTGGCCCGGCCCGTCCGGCGGCGTGTCCGGCCGCGGATTGGGCATCGGCGGCCGGGTCGGGTCGTCAGGCGGCGGCTTCGGATCGCTCATCAGCTGGCCTCCATCGCTGTGATACTCACGAGCCGGCGTGATGCTCGTGGCGTTTGCGGGTTGCCGCGGCCTTCTTCGCCGAAGCGCTGCGTGCGGCCGCGGGCCGCTCGGCCGAGGCCTTCCCGCCGAGGTGTCCCCCCTTGCGGGACGACGCATGGCTCTCGGTCTTGCCGCGACCGGAGCCGCTCTTCTTGCCGCCGCCGCTCTCCTTGTTGACCGTGGCCCAGGCTCGGCGTTCGGCCTCGTTCTCGGACACGCCCCGGGCTTCGTAGCCCTCCTCGATGTGCTCCGCCTTGCGCTTCTGCTTGTCGGTATAGCTCGACTTGTCGCCCCGCGGCATCGCTGCCTCCTTTCGGGTTACCTCCCTGAAGCAATCGCCCTCCGGCGGCCTTGGTTCCGGGAACCGGCCGGCGGCCGGGACCGTTCCCTGAGGGAGACCACCACTGTGGGAGAGCGACATGCAGACCCAGACAGCCCGTGATCTCAGCTCGCGCGAGACCGAGCGGCTGATCGCCAGCGACAAGGTCGAGAGCACCCCGGTGCGGCGGCCGAACGGCGACCGGATCGGCACCATCCAGCGGGTGATGATCGACAAGCGCACCGGCCGCGTCGGCTATGCCGTCATGACCTTCGGCGGTTTTCTCGGCATCGGCGAGGACTACTACGCCCTGCCATGGTCGATGCTGACCTACAATGAGGCGCTCGACGCCTATGAGCTGGACATCACGGAGGACCAGCTGCGCGGCGCCCCGGCGCATGATGCCGGTGACCGCTTCGACTGGGACGACCGGGATTGGGCACGGCAGGTGCACGACTACTACCGCGTGCCGCCCTATTGGATGTAGCGACGAAATCAGGCTGGGAAGACTTGGGGCGGCCGCGGCCGCCCCTTTTTCGTCCGGTCAGAAGATCCACCAGAGCAGCACGGCGCCGAGGATGATGACCGCGAGCGCCATGGAGGCGTGCAGCACCCAGCGCATATGGCCGCTGGTCTCGCCCTGGCGGGCCTCGGTCTTGTTGAGCGTGGGCGGGCGGCCCTCGGGGCTGTCGTCCGGCATGTCGCCTCCTCGCTGCGATGGCCTGGTGAAAAGGCAATAGCAAGAGGGGGAGGTGGGTTCCGGGCTACGCCGCCGGCGGGTCGACCGGATCGGGGTTGGTCAGCGCCGTCAGCACATGGTCGCGCCAGGCGCCGCCGATGAACAGATAGTCCTTGGCATAGCCCTCGCGGACGAAGCCCAGGCGCTGCAGCAGCGCGGCGCTGCGGTCGTTCTCCGGCAGGTGGTTGGCCATCAGCCGGTGCAGGCCCAAGGGGCCGAAGGCATAGGAGATGGCCATCTCCAGCGCCTCCCGCATCAGCCCCTGGCCCTGCTGTGCCGCCGCCAGGTGATAGCCCAGCGTCGCCGCCTGGAAGGCACCGCGCGCCAGCATGTTGAAATTCAGCTGCCCGACGATGCCGTCTTCCGGGCGGTCGATCTGGCGCAGCACCAGCCGCACGGCGCGGTCGTCCAGGAACAGATCGACCGCCTCGCCGCCCCAGCGACGCCAATGCGCCTCGGTCCGCCAGGCGGCGCTGCGTGGCGGCAGCCAGGGGCCGAGATCATCCCATTCCCGGTCGTGGAAGGCGGCCAGCGCCGCGCCGTCGGCCGGCCCGGCCAGGGTCAGGAAGATCCTGGGGCCGAGCAGGCGCGGCGGCGTGCGCTGCGGCATCAGCGCTTGTGCGCGTCGATAAGGTCGACGAAACGCTGGAACAGGTAGTGGCTGTCCTGCGGCCCCGGGCTGGCCTCGGGGTGGTACTGCACCGAGAACACCGGCCGATCCTTCAGCCTCAGCCCTTCGTTCGAGCCGTCGAACAGGCTGACATGGGTGACCTCGACCGAATTCGGCAGGCTTTCGGCCAGCACCTGGAAGCCGTGGTTCTGGCTGGTGATCTCGACCTTGCCGGTGGTCAAGTCCTTGACCGGGTGGTTGGCGCCACGGTGGCCGCGCGGCATCTTGCCGGTCTGGCCGCCCAGCGCCAGCGCCAGCATCTGGTGACCGAGGCAGATGCCGAACATCGGCAGCCCGGTGTCGAGCAGCGCCTTGATCGTCGGCACGGCATAGGCGCCGGTCGCCGCCGGGTCGCCCGGGCCGTTGGCCAGGAACACCCCGTCCGGCTTGTGGCTCAGCACGTCCTCGGCGGTCGCCGTGGCCGGCACCACGGTGACCTCGCAGCCGGTCGAGGCCAGGCAGCGCAGGATGTTGCGCTTGGCGCCGAAATCGATCGCCACGACCTTGCGCTTCGGGTTCTCCAGCGTGCCGTAGCCGGTGCCGAGCGCCCAGCGCGTCTGGTTCCAGCGATAGGTCTGGGTGCAGGACACTTCCTTCGCCAGGTCCATGCCCTCCAGCCCCGGCCAGGCCTGGGCCTCGGCCAGCGCCGCGGCGATGTCGAAATCGCCGTCGGGGGCGTGGATCACCACCCCGGTCGGGGCGCCGGCGTCGCGGATGCGGCGGGTCAGGGCGCGGGTGTCGACCCCGGCGATGCCGATCAGGCCGAAGGATTGCAGCCAGTCGTCGAAGTCGCGGGTGGCGCGCCAGTTCGACGGGTCGGTGATGTC
>JAEKLZ010000455.1 GCA_019508225.1 Inquilinus limosus
CAGCCGATCGCCGAGGCCGGCTTCGTCATCGCCGCCGCCGGCGCCCGCGCCGATGGCGCGGTGGTGGTGGATCATCTGCGCTTCGACGGCGCGCCGGACCTGCATCTGCGCCGTCCGGCCGAGACCGGCGATTTCTGGCGCCAGGCCTGGGTCAACGGCGTCAGCTTCTTCTCCAAGCGCTTCCCGCCGTCGTTCCGGATCTCACAGGATCGCGGCGAGGGCATCATCATCCACGGCACCCGGCAATGGACCGACTACCGGGTCGCCGCCGACGTGATGATTCATCTCGGCCGCGAGGCCGGCGTCGCCGTCCGGGTCCAGGGGCTGCGGCGCTACTATGCGGCGCTGCTGTCGCGCGACGGCATGCTGCGCCTCGTCCGCCAGCGCGACGAGGAGCGGATCGTGCTGGCCGAGACCGCCTTCGCCTGGTCGCTGGAGCACAGCTACGATTTCGAGGTCGCGGTGCAGGGCTACCGGATCAACTGCCGGATCGGCGACGTGAGCCTCGAAGCCCGGGACGGGTCGGCGGAGGCGCTGCGCGACGGCGGCATCGGCCTGCTGGTGCATGAGGGCGCGCTGTCCAGCAACGACATCCGGGTCACCGCCGTCCGGCCCGGGTCCTAAAGGGGCCCGCCACCGCGGGCGGCGTCGAGCGCCAGGGTGGCGGCGCCGATGACGCCGGCGTCGTTGCCCAGCCCGGCCAGCAGCACCCGGGGCGACCGGCCGGGCCGGATCAGGGTGAAGCGGGGCACATGCGCCGCCACCCGTTCGGCCAGGATCGGCCCCGCCAGCGACATGCCGCCGCCGAGGATGGCGGCCTCGATGTTCAGCATGTTCGCCATGATGCCGATGGCCTGGGCCAGCCAGCGCGCGACCTCGTCCACCACCTGCAGCGCCTCGGGCTCGCCCGCCTTGGCCCGATCGAAGATATGCTCGGCGCCGCCGGCCTCGAAGCCGGGGCGCAGCGCCGCGTAGCGGGCCGCCAGCGCCGACGCGCTGGCCAGGTTCTCGACCATGCCCGGCACCGGCGTGGCGATGTCGGCCCGGGCTGGGTCCAGCGAGATGCAGCCGAATTCCGGCGGCAGCCCGGCAGGGCCGTCGATCACCCGGCGGTCGATGGCGATGGCGCCGCCGATGCCGGTGCCTAGCGTCATCAGGGCGAAGCGCTGCAGGTCGCGGCCGACGCCGAAGCGCATCTCGCCATGGGTGGCGCAGACCCCGTCATTGCCGATCGCGACCGGCAGCCCGAAACGGCCGCCCAGCACCTGCGACAGCGACCCGTCCGTCAGCGCCGGCGCGGCCGGGCACTCGCCGACCAGCATGCCGGTGTCGGGCAGGGGATAGCCCGGCACGCCGATGCCGATGGCATCGACCGCAGGCCCGCCGCGGGCCAGCGCCTCGACCGCCGCGATGGTGGCGGCGGCGAACTCGCCGAAGCCGGCCTCGATCGGCACCGAGAAGCGGCCGCGGGCGACCATGGTCCCCTGCGCGTCGACCGCCCCGAGCTTGACCGAGGTGCCGCCGATATCGATCCCGATCGCGACCGGCATCACGCCGCAGCCCGGCGGGCGAGGATCCCAGGCTTCTGACGGATATAGATGCCGATCTGCATGGGGTACATCTCCCTCCGCCGCCATCGGGCAAGCCGGCTATTAATTCAACGCCGTTTGATTATAGTGGATCAAACGCACCGTCGAGGGGGAAACCGCATGTCGCGCCAGACGCATCGCTCCGGCACCTTCCAAGGCGCGAATCTGGAGCATGCCCGGGCGCTCAACCGGCGGGCGGTGTTCGACGCGGTGCGGCGGCACGGGCCGGTCACGCGGGCCGAGCTGGCGCAGCTGATCGGCCTGACGGTGCAGGGCGTGTCGAACATCGCGGCGGAGCTGGAGGAGGCCGGGCTGATCCGCCAGGACGGCAAGCGGCTGGGCCAGCGCGGGCAGCCGGCGGCGGAGCTGTCGGTCAATCCGGCCGGCGGCTACAGCATCGGCCTCAGCCTGGCCTATCGCCAGGTCACCGCGGTGCTGGCGGACCTCGCCGGCCAGGTCGTGGCCCATGATTCGCGGCCGCTGTCGGCGCGCGAGCCGGAGGCGGTGACGCGGGCCCTGGCGGCGCAGGCCGGCGACCTGCTGGCATCCTCCGGCATTGGCCGCGACCAGGTCTGGGGCCTGGGCTGCAGCGTCCCCGGCACGGTCGAGAACGGCACCGCCTGGTATGACAAGGTGCAGGAGGCCGAGGCCTGGACCAAGTTCCCGCTGGCGGCGGAGCTGGAACGCCTGACCGGGCTGTGGACGCTGGTCGAGAACGACGCCACCGCGGCCGCGATCGGCGAGCGGCTGTACGGCGTCGGCCGGATCGCGGCCAGCTTCTTCTATCTGCATTTCAACCTCGGCCTCGGCGGCGGCATCGTGGTCGACGGCCAGCCCTATCGCGGCCGCTTCGGCGGCGCCGGCGAGATCGGGCACATGATCGTCAAGCCCGGCGGCCGTCCTTGCCCCTGCGGCAGCCGCGGCTGCCTGGAGCAGTATGTCTCGTATTACGCCGCGGCCGAGACGGTGTGCGGCCCGGAGCGGACGCCGGACGAGGTCCCGGCCGAGGAGCTGGCGGCGCTGGTCCGCGCCGGGGACCCGCGCCTCATGGCCTGGCAGCAGGAGGCCGCCCAGTATCTCCGCATCGCCATCCGCAACATCGAGGCGATGTTCGACCCGGACACCATCGTCATCGGCGGCGGTCTGCCGCCGGAGCTGATGGGCGGGTTGATCGAGGCGGCCCAGCCGCTGCTGCCCGGGATGACCCACCGCCACGCCAGCAGCCTGCCGCGGCTGGTGCCGGCCGAGCATGCGGCCGAGCTGCCGGCGATGGGCGCGGCGGCCCTGCCGGTGGCGGTGCTGCTGCAGTCCAGCCTGTCGCCGCTGTCGGCCTCGCCCGGCGGCGGCACGGCGGGTGCCGACAAACCGGCCCTGGCGCTGCTCGGCGTCCGCATGGCCGGGTGAGGCTGCCCGCGGGCCGGGCGAAGCCGATTGACACGGTCCCGGCCCTGGGGATTAATAAAAACGTGTTTGATTAATCGGGCCGGCAGCAGTCTCGCGGATCAACCGCCTGCGGCCCCGTGACGGGAGGTGGCGAGATGGGACGGATCGGCCGCAAGGCTTGTGCGACGCTGGGCATCACGCTGGCGCTGAGCCTGCCGGGCATCGCCCAGGCGGAGACCACGCTGAATGCCCTGTTCATGGCCCAGGCGGGCTATTCGGAAACGGACATCCGCGGCATGACCGACGCCTTCCAGAAGGCGCATCCGGACATCCAGGTGAAGCTGGAATTCGTGCCCTATGAGACGCTGCACGACAAGATCACTCTCGCCTCCGGCTCCGGCGGGGGGTACGACGTGGTGCTGTTCGACGTGATCTGGCCGGCCGAGTTCGCCGCCAACAACGTCCTCGCCGACGTCACCGGCCGGATCGACACCAAGACCCGCACCGGGGTGCAGGACGGCGCCTGGACCACGGTCGACTACAAGGGCAAGTCCTACGGGATGCCCTGGCTGATGGACAGCAAGCTGTTCTTCTACAACAAGGCGATGCTGGAGAAGGCCGGGATCACCAAGCCGCCGGCCACCTGGCCGGAGGTGATCAAGGACGCCGAGATCCTGAAGCAGAAGGGCATCGTCGAATACCCGATCGTCTGGAGCTGGAGCCAGGCCGAGGCGATCATCTGCGATTACGCCGTGCTGGTGCAGGCCTTCGGCGGCAGCTTCGTCGACGGCAACAACAAGCCGACCTTCCAGACCGGCGGCGGCCTCGATGCACTGAACTTCATGGTCGCGACCCTGAAGAACGGCACCACCAACCCGCATTCGACCGAGTATCTGGAGGAGGATGTCCGGCGCGTCTTCTCCAGCGGCCAGGCGGCCTTCGCGCTGAACTGGACCTACATGTACGACCAGGCCAACAACAACGCCAAGGAATCGCAGGTCACCGGCCAGGTCGGCGTGATGGCGCCGCCGGGCGTCGAAGGGAAGAGCACGGTCTCGACCGTCAACGGCGCCATGGGGCTGGGCATCCCGTCCGGCAGCAAGAACCAGGACGCCGCCTGGACCTATATCAGCTATCTCGCCTCGCCCGAGGTCGAAGCCAAGTACTCGACCTCCGCCCCGTCGATCTGGAAGTCCTATTATGAGGACCCGGCGGTGAAGAACGGCCCGAACGCCGCCCTGCTCGAGGCGCAGGCCAAGTCCTTCGCCTCGCTGTTCGCCCGCCCGTTCGTGGTCGACTACCAGCAGTTCTCAACCCGCCTGCAGCAGGCGCTGCAGCAGGCGCTGCTCGACCAGGCCTCGGCCGAGGACGCGCTGAAGTCGGCGGCCTCCGACCTGGCGTCCGGCGGTTGAGCTTGTCCGGTACCGAAGGCACCGCGCCCCTGCCGTCGTCCCGCCTGGCGCGGATGGCGGCGGGGGCGGGCCTCGGCCGGAATCGGCGGGCGCTGTCGCTCCGCGGCCGGCTGCTCCTGATCCTGCCGCTGCTGGTCGTCCTGGCCGCCGTGATCGGCTGGCCGCTGCTCGACACCGTCTGGCTCAGCTTCACCGATGCCACGCTCGGCGGGGCCACCGGCAATTTCGTCGGCATCGACAATTATCTGCGCGCGCTGCGGGCGCCGGGCTTCCTGAAGGCGCTCGGCGTCACCGCGTTGTTCACGGTGCTGACCGTCAGCATCGAGCTGGTGCTCGGGCTGTGCGTCGGCCTGCTGCTGGACATGGAGCTGAAGGGCCGCGCCTTCTTCCGCTTCCTGCTGATCGTGCCCTGGGCGCTGCCGACCGTGGTCAACGCCATGGCCTGGCGGGTGATCTACAACCCGGATTTCGGCGCGCTCAACGCGCTGCTGCTGCAGCTCGGCATCATCGACAGATACCAGAGCTGGCTCGGCAGCCCGGCGACGGCGCTGTTCGCGATCGGCGCGGCCGACATCTGGAAGACCTTCTCGCTGGTGGCGCTGATCACCCTGGCCGGGCTGCAGAGCGTGCCGAAGGAGCTGCGCGAGGCCGCGTCGATCGACGGCGCCGGCTTCTTCGCCCGGTTCCGCGCCGTCACGCTGCCGGTGATCCTGCTGCCGCTCAGCATCGCCGCGGTGCTGCGCATGATCGAGGCGGTGAAGGTGTTCGACATCATCTGGGTGATGACCCGCGGCGGCCCGCTGGACAGCACCAAGTCGCTCAGCATCCTGATCTACCAGGAGGCGTTCTCGTTCCGCCATGCCGGCTACGGCGCCTCGCTGGCGATGCTGTCCGTCGCGCTCAGCCTGCTGCTGATCGCCGCCTACACCCGCGCCCTGCGCAACCAGCCGAGGGCCTGAGCGATGCGGATGTCCCTGCCTGGCCGGATCGCCGCCTATGGCGCCATGTACCTGGTCGGCATCGTCGTGCTGGTGCCGGTGGCCTGGCTGGTGGTGATGAGCGTCAGCTCGACCCGCGACCTGACCACGCTGCCGCTGGCCTGGATCCCGAGCGAGCTCGACTTCTCGCGCTATGCCCGGCTGCTCAGCCTGTCGGAGAACGGCGACGGCCAGGCCTTCCTGGCGGCTTTGCGCAACACCTGCCTGGTGGCGCTCGGCACCACGGTGATCTCCTTCCTGCTGGCGGTGCCGGCGGCCTGGGTGTTCTCGCGCTATCCGCGGCGGCTGGGCTGGCTGCTGTATCTCGTGGTCGCCACCTACATGCTGCCGCCGCTGATGTTCGTGGTGCCGCTGTACCGCATCCTGTCGTCGCTCGACCTGCTGAACTCGCCCTGGGCGCTGATGATCGCGGACTGCACCATCGTGCTGCCCTTCACCACCTGGCTGTTGAAGAGCGGCATCGACAACATCCCGGTCGATCTGGAGGAGGCGGCGCGGATCGACGGGGCGCCGCTGTGGCAGATCCTGCTGCGGGTGACGCTGCCGCTGGCCCGGCCGGTGATCGGCACCACGCTGCTGTTCTCGGCCCTGATCGTGTGGGACGAGTTCCTTTACTCGATGCTGTTCACCAGCGACAGCCGGGCCCAGACCCTGACGGTGGTGATCGCCAACCTGGCCAGCGGCCGCGTCTCCGACTACGGCCTGCTGGCCACCGCCGGAGTGATCGCCGCCACGCCGCCGGTGCTGATCGGCCTGTTGCTGCAGCGCTCGATCGTCTCCGGCCTCACCAGCGGCAGCGTCAAGGGCTAGGAATCGACCGATCGGTCAGTTCTGAGTGACCGATCGGTCATTCCGCGATAGCCTGCGACGATGAAGTGGGCCAGCCCGGCGAAGCGATGACGTCCTTTCCGGATCGCGGGATGTTCGACCTCGCCGTCATCGGGGCCGGGGTGGTGGGGTGCGCGGCGGCGCGGCGGTTTGCGCTGAACGGCGCCCGTGTCCTCGTGCTCGAGAAGGGCGCGGACATCCTGTCGGGTGCCAGCAAGGCCAACAGCGCGATCCTGCACACCGGGTTCGACGCGCCGCCCGGCAGCCTGGAGCTGGACTGCATCCAGCGCGGCCATGCCGAATACCTGGCCCTGCGCGAGGGCATGAACCTGCCGCTGCTCGAGACCGGCGCGATCGTGGTGGCGTGGACCGAGGAGGAGGAGGCGCGGCTGGGTGATCTCGAACGCCAGGCGCATCTCAACCATGTCGACGACGCCCGCATCCTGTCGGCGCAGGAGATCCGCCGGCTGGAGCCGCATCTGTCGGAGCGGGCCCGGGCCGGGCTGCATGTGCCGCGCGAGCATGTCATCGACCCCTGGTCCCCGTTCCTCGGCTACGCCACGCAGGTTCGCGCCCGGGGCGGCGAGATCGTCTTCGATGCGGAAGTCATCGGCGGCGGCTTCGACGGCGAGGCCTGGACCCTGGAGACGCCGCCGGGGCGGTTCCGGGCCCGGTCCGTGGTCAATTGCGCCGGGCTGTTCGGCGACGTTGTCGACAAGCGGCTGTTGGGCTCCGCCAGCTTCGAGATCCGGCCGCGCAAAGGGCAGTTCGCCGTGTTCGACAAGGCGGCGGCGCGGCTGCTGACCGCGATCATCCTGCCGGTGCCGGCCGAGCGGACGAAGGGCGTGGTGCTGTGCCGGACGATCTTCGGCAATGTGCTGGTCGGGCCGACGGCCGAGGAGCAGGCGGACCGCACGCGCGCCACGGTGACCGAGCCGGAGCTGCGGGCGCTGGTCGCCCGGGCCGCCGAGATCCTGCCGGCGCTGCGCGACATGCCGGTCACTGCCACCTATGCCGGGCTGCGGCCGGCGACGGAGGAAAAGGAATACCGCATCCACCAGGAGCCGGCGCGGCGCTGGATCACGGTCGGCGGCATCCGCTCCACCGGCATGACCGCCGCCCTCGGCATCGCCCAGCATGTCGAGGCCCTGGGCATCATCGGCCAAGCATCCGGAGTCGGACAGGAACCGTCGCCCGCACCCCGCATGCCGAACCTGGCGGAGCATCGCCCGCGCGACTGGCAGCAGCCCGGTTACGACGAGATCGTCTGCCACTGCGAGATGGTGACGAAGCGCGAGATCGAGGCGGCCCTGGCCGGCCCGTTGCCGCCGGGCGATTTCGGCGGGCTGAAGCGCCGCACCCGCTGCGGCATGGGCCGCTGCCAGGGCTTCAACTGCCTCGGG
>JAEKLZ010000456.1 GCA_019508225.1 Inquilinus limosus
GGTCTGCGAGCGGGTGGAACGGCCGGAGGTATCGGAGTTCATCGAGGCCAGCCGGCCGGAGGTCGCGGTGGCGGCCCTGTGCCGGCGCTGGAACTTCCCGGTGGAGGTGGAGCGCTGGCTCGAGATGGCCGACGAGGCCATGGAGCATTACGGCTTCATCCCGCCGGAGGATGGCGAGGACGACGATCCGGAGGATCCGCCCGCGCCTCGCTCGGCCGCGCCCGCTAGCGGCAAGCCTAAGCCCTGGGACACGGGATAGCCGCCGGCGAACTCACCCGCTTCACCAACCTCCAGCACTCGCGAACGCAGCCTCCCACACTCCCCCTCCCCTTGCGGGAGGGGGTTGGGGGAGGGGTCTGCGCGCGTCCGCGCGCCAATGCGCAGAGGACAGGCATCGCCGTCATGATCGAAACGTCAGAGTTCAGGCCGGCCTTGATGGTAAAACCCCCTCCCCCTGCCCCCTCCCGCGAGGCTATGGCATTCACACATCTCATCCGCACTCTCGTCAGGCCCCGTTCGTTGCCTCTCCCGCTTGCGGGAGAGGTCGGACATCCGAAGGATGTCCGGGTGAGGGGATAGCGGCCTCGCCAAGAGTGCCACTTTGCCAAGAGCGAGCGCATGATCCGCCCGGTCCTGAAATAGTGATCCCGGTGTCGCCGCCCAACTGCCCTCACCCGGTCTCGCTGCGCGAGCCCGACCTCTCCCGCAAGCGGGAGAGGCAATCTGTTCACATGCTCGCTGTCGAGATCGGCGATCGATATGTGAATGCCGTAGTCCCGCGAGGGGAGGGGGAGAGCAGAAGGGATGGATCGCCTCGAACGGCGGTACTTTGAAAAGATCTCGCCCGGCAGGTGACGGCCCTTTGTCGAGGCCGGGACCCGCTTTCACCCGCCGGGGTCCAGGACGCCCGACCTCCGCTAGTACAATCCGCCCGTTCCCGTCAGCGCATCCTGGCTGGTCTCGCCGAAGGTGTCGGTGACCGGCGGCGGGCCGGGCTCGGTGCCGGGGCGGAACGCTTCCAGGATCACATCCGATCCGCCGGCCTCGGCCGCATAGCCGTTGCGGCGGTCGACATAGGCGAAGCTGACCCCGGGCGGCACGGCGAAGGTGCCGGGATCGCCCCCGGCCAGCGCGTCCTTGATGAAGTCGCTGAAGATCGGCACCGCGATCGAGCCGCCGGTGGCGCCGGCGCCCAGGCTGCGCGGCTTGTCGTAGCCGACGAAGATGCCGACCGCGATCTTGGGCGAGAAGCCGACGAACCAGACGTCGTTCGAATCATTGGTGGTGCCGGTCTTGCCGGCCAGCGGCAGGCCCAGGCCCGCGAGGCGGGCGGCGGTGCCGCGCTGGGTGACGCCCTGCAGGATCGAGATCATCTGGTAGTTGGCGATCGGGTCGTCCAGCGCCTGACCGCGCGGCCGCTGTGGCGCCGGCTGGCCGCTCCAGGCGGGGGCGGCGCAGGGGACGCAGTCGGCCCGCTCCGGCCCCGTCACGCCCGGCTGCCGCAGGCTGCGGCCGTCGCGGTCCTGCACCCGCTCGATCAGATAGGGGCTGAGCTGATAGCCGCCATTGGCGATGGTGGCATAGGCGGTGGTCAGCTTCAGCGGCGTGGTCTCGCCGGCACCCAGGCCCATCGCCGGATACAGCGGCATGTTCTGGTAGATGCCGAAGGACTCCGCCGTGTCCTTGACCGGCTGCAGGCCCATCTCGACCAGCAGGCGCACGGTCATGACGTTGCGCGACCGTTCGACGCCCGAGCGCAGCGTGGCCAGGCCGATGAAGCCGCCGCCATAGTTGCGCGGCCGGTAACGGCCGACGCCCTGGCCCTGGTCGACCGAGATCGGCGTGTCATAGACCAGGCTGGATGGGGTGTAGCCGTGCTGCAGCGCCGAGAGATAGACGAAGGGCTTGAAGGCCGATCCCGGCTGGCGCTGCGCCTGGGTGGCGCGGTTGAACTCGCTGAGCGAGAAGTCGAAGCCGCCCGACATCGCCAGCACCTTGCCGGTGAACGGCTCGATCGCGACCAGCGCGCCCGAAACCTCCGGCACCTGGCGCAGCGAATAGGCGGCCAGCGCCGGGGCCGAGGCCTTGGCCGCAGCCGGCTGCACCCAGACCACGTCGCCCTTGGCCAGGACGTCGTCGGCGCCGCCGACCTGCCGGCCCATGCGGCCGTTCTCGACCCGGCGGGCCCAGGTCAGGTCGCTGCGGTCGATGCGGCCCTGGCTGCCGTCCTCCAGCCCGATCACCGCGGCCTGGCGGTCGACCTCCAGCACCACGGCCAAGTCCCAGCCGTCGATCTCGGCCGGCCGGTCGATGCCGGTCAGGAAGCGCTGCCACACCGGGCGCTCATCCTTCGGCGCGGCCGTCGGGGCCACCGCGGGCTTGTGGTCCTGTTCCGGCACGTGCACGCCCATGGCCGACAGCGCGCCGAGCAGCCGGCCCTGCTGCGCCGGGGGCGTGGCGGCCGGCTGGGCCGGTGCCTGGGCGGCCTCGGCCTGCGCCACCGCCTGGGCCGAAGCCGGCAGGTCCAGCATCGCCGAGATGTTGGTGATCGGTCCGCGCCAGCCGCGGTTGCGGTCGAACCGCTCCAGCCCGGCGCGCAGCGCCCGGTCGGCGAAGACCTGCAGCCGCGGGTCGAGCGTGGTGCGCACCGCCAGTCCGCCGCGATAGAGCTGGTCGTTGCCGAAGGATTTGCGCAGTGACCGCCGCACCTCCTCGGCGAAATACGGGGCGTGCACGGTCTCCAGCGGCGCCTGGGCCCGAACTGCCAGCGGCTCGGCCTTGGCCACGGCGGCCTGATCGGCGGTGATGGCGCCGTCCTGGGCCATGCGGTCCAGCACATAGTCGCGGCGGTTGCGCGCGGCCTCCGGCCGGGTCACCGGGTTGTAGTTGTTCGGCGCCTTCGGCAGCGCTGCCAGGAACGCCGCCTCGGACAGCGACAGCTCGACCGGCGGCTTGCCGAAATAGCGGGCCGAGGCCGCGCCGATGCCATAGGCGCCGCGGCCGAGATAGATCTCGTTGAGATACATCTCCAGGATCTGGTCCTTGGAGAAGTCGCGCTCGATCTCGAAGGCCAAGACCAGCTCGCGGATCTTGCGCAGGGCGCTGACCTCGTTGGTCAGCAGCAGGTTCTTGGCCACCTGCTGGGTGATGGTCGACCCGCCCTCGAGCCGCCGGCCGCTGCGCAGGTTGTGGACGTTGGCGACCATGGCGCGCGCCAGGCCGGCCGGGTCGACGCCGTGATGGCGCCGGAAGTTCTGGTCCTCGGCCGAGATGAAGGCCTGCACCAGATAGGGCGGCAGGGCCGACAGCGGCACCACCACCCGGTTCTCGACGTAATACTCACGCAGCAGCGACCCGTCGGCGGCATAGATCCGGGTGGTCTCGGGCGGCTGATAGGCGGCGAGCTGGCTCGCGTCAGGCAGGTGCAGCTCGGGGCCGGCGGCGGTGGCCAGGAGCTTCAGCAGGACGGCGGCGACGGAAAAGCTGGCGGACATGCGGGCGGTTCGATGATCCCAGGGCGTCCCTTACTAAACGTTCGGCCGGCGAATCGGAAACGCCTTCTGCTCGACGATGCCATGCGGGGGCACCTCATACTCAGTTAGGACGATACGGCCTGCCGGCCATGCCCCCTTCATCGGCGGCGCCGGGCATGGGATCATGGCGGCATGAAACCGGTGGTTCTCACATTGTCGATCGGCCTGTTGGGCTGGTGGTACGTCGTTGTGCCGCTGCAGGTGATCGTCGCGGCCGTGGCCATCGCCCGCGGCCGCTGGCGGCTGGCCGTGTTCAGCCTGGCCGCGCCGGCCAGTGCGATCGCTCTGGTCCAGGCCGCGCGGGCGGTGGTCGACTGGCATCCGGAGGGGTTCGGCCAGGTCGGGGTGGTGCTGCCCAGCGGCCATTCCGCCTTGGTCGTGGTCATGGTGACGACGCTGGCGGCGCTGGTCTGGCCGCGCTGGTCGCGCGCGCGCATCGCGGCAGCGGCGGCGCTGATCCTGGCCGTCGGAGGCATCATGACCCAGGCCGGCCACACGGTCGGGGATGTGCTGGTCGGGTTGGCGCTGGGCGGTGTCTCCGTCTTCGTCGCCGGCACGGTCGCGCGGCTCCGCCGGCCTCGCCGCGTGTCGCCGGCCTGACCGGTCAGTAGTTCGGCCAGAGCCCCGGTGTCGCCAGCTCGATGACGTGCCCGTCGGGGTCGGAGAAGTAGAGGCTGGCGCCGCCGGCCGGCCAGGCCATCTCCCCGGTCAGGGCCACGCCGGCCTCGGCCAGGCGGTCGCGCCAGGGGCCGAGGTCTTCGGCCGGCACGGCGAAGGCCATGTGCAGCCGCCCGGTGCCCTCATGCCCCGGGATGGTGCCGCCGGCCTCGACCACGTCGGCGGAGGTGGCGCCGGCCAGGAACAGCAGCAGCACGCCCTGGCGGCCGGCATCCAGCGCCACCAGCCGCGGGCTGCGCAGCATCACGCGCAGGCCCAGCACCTGCTCGTAGAAGGCGGCGGCGCGGTCCAGGTCGGCAACGTAGAGCGCGGTCTCGAGCAGGCCGTCGATGCGCGGAGCGCCGGTCATGGCGCCGTCAGGCGTCGTCGGTGAGGCGGATCACCACATCGACGCGGGCGATGCGGGTGCCGGCCGGGGCCTTCGGCAGGGTCGAGACCACCACCGCCTCGCCATGGACGTCGCGCAGCTCGCCGGTCGATTCATGGTAGAAGTGATGGTGGTCGCGGATGTTGGTGTCGAAATACGACCGCCCGGCCTCGACCACCACCTCGCGCAGCAGCCCGGCCTCGGTGAACTGATGCAGGGTGTTGTAGACGGTCGCCAGCGCCATGGCCTGGCCGGCCGCCAGCGCCTCGCCATGCAGCGCCTCGGCGGTGACGTGGCGGTCGCAGCCGTCGAACAGCAGCTGCGCCAGCGCCACGCGCTGGCGGGTCGGCCGCAGCCCGGCCCCGAGCAGCCGGTCGACCGGGGCGGTGGTGTGGACGTCCGTCATTCTGGTCCTGCAATGATCCCCTTCGCACCATAATCTGTGCGTGCCGCAGGAACAACACCCCGGCGCCGGGGATCGATCCCCGGCCCGCCGAGAGACGGCCGCGCCAGTAGCATTTACAAATGGTCTCTCACATCATTTGGTAGTTCGGGCCCCCACCGCCCTCCGGCACGGTCCAGACGATGTTCTGCTTCGGATCCTTGATGTCGCAGGTCTTGCAGTGCACGCAGTTCTGCGCGTTGATCACGAAGCGCGGGTCGCTGCCGTCCTCGCTGCGCACCACCTCGTACACCCCGGCCGGGCAGTAGCGCTGCGCCGGCTCGTCGAACACCTTCAGAGTGTAGGCGATCGGGATCGACGGATCCTTCAGCTTCAGATGCGACGGCTGGTTCTCCTCATGGTTGGTGTTCGACAGGAACACCGAGGAGAGGCGGTCGAAGGTGATCACCCCGTCCGGCTTGGGGTAATCGATCTTCTTCGACTGCGCGGCCGGGCGCAGCGTCTCGTTGTCGGCATGCTTGTGGCGCAGGGTCCAGGGCAGCTTGCCGCGGGTCCACAGCTCGATGCCGGAATACAGCGTGCCCAGGATCGTGCCCCAGCGGAAGGCCGGGCGGCAGTTGCGCACCACCGTCAGCTCCTGCCACAGCCAGCTGGCCTTCAGCCGCTCCGGATAGGCGGTGACCTCGTCATGGCCCTCGCGGCCCTCGGCCAGGGCGTCGAACACGGCCTCGGCGCAGACCATGCCGCTCTTCATCGCGGTGTGGTTGCCCTTGATCCGCGGCACGTTGACGAAGCCGGCGGAGCAGCCGATCAGGCAGCCCCCCGGGAAGGTCAGCTTCGGGATCGACTGCAGCCCGCCCTCGTTGATGGCGCGGCCGCCATAGGCCAGGCGCTTGCCGCCCTCCAGCACCGGGCGGACCAGCGGATGGGTCTTGAAGCGCTGGAACTCCTCGAACGGCGACAGGTATGGGTTCTTGTAGTCGAGCGCGACGACATAGCCGATCGAGACCAGGTTCTCGCCGAAATGGTACATCCAGCTGCCGCCATAGGTCTCGTTGTCCAGCGGCCAGCCGAAGCCGTGCTGGACCAGGCCGCGCCGGTGCTTCTCCGGCTTCACCTCCCACAGCTCCTTGACCCCCAGGCCGAAGGTCTGCGGGTCGCAATCGGCGCGCAGGGCGAAGCGCTCCATCAGGATCTTGGCCAGCGAGCCGCGGACGCCCTCGCCGATCAGCGTGTATTTGGCGTGCAGCTCCATGCCCGGCGTGTGGTTGGCGGTCGGCTGGCCGTCCTTGCCGATGCCCATGTCGCCGGTGGCCACGCCCTTGACCGAGCCGTCCTCGTGATACAGCACCTCGGCCGCGGCGAAGCCGGGATAGATCTCCACCCCCAGCGCCTCGGCCTGCTGCGCCAGCCAGCGCGTCACCAGCCCCATGCTGACGATGTAGTTGCCGTGGTTGTGCAGCTCCTTCGGCAGCCCGAAATTGGGCAGGCGGAAGCTGCTGACCCCGGTGAAGTAGTGGAACTCGTCCTGCGCCACCGGGGTGTCCAGCGGCGCGCCCTGGTCCTTCCAGTCGGGAATCAGCTCGTTCAGGGCGCGCGGGTCCAGCACCGCGCCCGACAGGATGTGGGCGCCGACCTCCGACCCCTTCTCCAGCACGCAGACGCTGACCTCGCGCCCCGTCTCCGCCGCCTTCTGCTTCAGCCGGATCGCCGCCGCGAGGCCCGCCGGCCCCGCGCCCACGATCACGACGTCGTATTCCATCGATTCGCGTTCCATCGCGCGTTCCTGTCGTTTGGTTGGCGGCATGCTACAGAAATGCATCCCGGGAATCGAATGGCCGATCATGTCGCGCCGGCTTTGGCTCCGGTTGCGACGCGCCATGCCCCGCGGACGCTGCGGCAGCCCGTCCGCCGGGGTTGACAGGCCGGGTGGCGCCGCGGCTTCTAGCGCATGGACAGGATCAGCGAATCAGCCGTGCAGCCCGCCGAGATCATCGCCCTGCTGAGATGGTACCAGGACGCCGGCGTCGACGAGACGATCGGCGACGATCCAGGCGCGCTCGGGCGGCCGCGCAAGGCCGTGGCGCCGGCGGCTCCGGTCCAGATGGCAGCCCCGGCGCCGCAGCCGGTCCAGCCCGTCCCGGCCCCTGCCTCCCAGATCCGCGCGGTCGGGGCCGCCGCGGTGCTGCCGGGCAGCGACGCCGCCAGCGGCGATGCCCGCCGCATCGCTGCAGGGTGCAACACGCTGGAGGAGCTGGCCGTCGCGCTGGCCGCCTTCGACGGCTGCGGGCTGAAGGCCACCGCCACCCAGATGGTGTTCGCCGACGGCAACCCCGACTCCGACATCATGATCGTCGGCGAGGCGCCGGGGGCGGAGGAGGACCGGCTGGGCAAGCCCTTCGTCGGCCAGTCCGGCAAGCTGCTGGACCGCATGCTGGCGGCGATCGGGCTGGACCGCACCACCGTCTACATCTCCAACATCGTCAACTGGCGGCCGCCCGGCAACCGCCAGCCGAACGCGTCGGAGATCGCGATCTCGCTGCCCTTCATCGAGCGCCACATCGCGCTGATGCAGCCGAAGATCCTGCTCTGCGCCGGCGGCACCTCGGCCGCGGCGCTGCT
>JAEKLZ010000187.1 GCA_019508225.1 Inquilinus limosus
GGCATGGCTGCGCCCCGTCCTATCCGAGTTGGGCGGAGCTGGCGCAGTTCCTGGCCGAGGGCAGCGCCCATCACCGGCTGCGCGAGGACCCGGCACTGAACCAGGTGCATTGGGCGACGACCCGGATCCGCGACTGGCCGGAGGTCCACGCCATGGCCTTCGACCACCGGTCTCAGCTGGAGGAGATGGTGGCGCGCCACGGCGTCGACCCGGAGCGGATCGGCGCGTTCAAGCTGCTGGCCTGGCAGGCGGCGAAGCAGGCGCATGGCGATCGGCCGGGTTTCGGCGTGCTGATCGACGGGCGGCTGGGTAGTGAGGCGCTGTTCGCCGCCGCCGGCACCGGCGCCTGGATCGGCCGGCCGATCGAGCTGCCGGGATCGCGCCCGCTGCGCTTCGAGGGCGGGCCGGATGTCGGCGTCACCCTGCGCGAATGGCCGCTGGAGCATGTGGTGAAATGCCTGGTGCAGTACCACCCGGACGACCCGCCGCAGATCCAGTCCGAGCAGGACCGCCAGCTGCTGGCCTTGTTCGACGCCAGCCGCGCCACCCGGCACGAACTGCTGATCGAGGTGATCCCGCCGAAGTCGATGCCGGCCGACGACCGCACCGTGGCCCGGGCACTGGACCATCTCTACAGCATCGGCATCCATCCGGACTGGTGGAAGCTGCCGCCCCCGCCCTCGGAGGCGGCGTGGCAGGCCATCCAGGAGGTGATCGCCCGGCGCGACCCGCATTGCCGCGGCGTGGTGCTGCTGGGGCTTGAGGCGCCGGAGGAGGAACTGATGGCCGCCTTCACCTTGGCCGCGCGCCAGCCCTGGTGCCGCGGCTTCGCGGTCGGCCGCACCATCTTCGGCCGCGCCGCCGAGGACTGGATCGCCGGGCGCATCGACGATGACGAAGCGGTGAGACGAATGGCGGCCAGCTATGGCAGCCTGATCGCCGCCTGGGAGAATGCCCGCGCCGCAGCGCAAGTCGCGGCCTGAAGGAGCGATAGGGATGGGAACCGTGCGTTTGACCATGGCGCAGGCCCTGGTGCGCCACCTCGCCGCGCAGTGGACCGAGGACGACGAGGGCCGGCGCGAGCGCCTGTTCGCCGGCTGCTGGGCGATCTTCGGCCACGGCAATGTCGCCGGCATGGGCGAGGCGCTCTATGCCCATCGCGAGGAATTGCCGACGCTGCGGGCGCACAACGAGCAGGCGATGGCCTTGTCCGCGGTCGCCTATGCCAAGGCGAAGTTCCGGCGCCGGATGATGGCGGTCACCACCTCGATCGGCCCGGGCGCCACCAACCTGGTGACCGCCGCGGCGCTGGCCCATGTCGACCGGCTGCCTGTGCTGCTGCTGCCCGGCGACATCTATGCCAGCCGCCGGCCGGACCCGGTGCTGCAGCAGGTCGAGGATTTCGGCGACGGCACGGTCAGCGCCAATGACTGCTTCCGCCCGGTGTCGCGCTATTTCGACCGGATCACCCGGCCGGAGCAGATCCTGACCGCCCTGCCCCGCGCCGGCGCGGACGAGGCCGAGCTGGCCCAGGCGGTCGCGGCGTTGAAGAAAGCCGAGCGGCCGCTGGTGATCGCCGGCGGCGGCGTGCTGTATTCCGGCGCCGCCAAGGCCCTGGCCGGCTTCGCCGAGCGGCACGGCCTGCCGGTGGCCGAGACCCAGGCCGGCAAGGGCAGCCTGGCCTGGAACCACCCGGCCAATGCCGGCTCGATCGGCGTCACCGGCTCGAGCGCCGCCAATGCCCTGGCGGTCGACGCGGACGTCGTGCTGGCGGTCGGCACAAGGCTGCAGGACTTCACCACCGGCTCCCGCGCCCTGTTCCGGGCGCCGGGGCGGACGCTGATCCAGCTGAACGCCGCCGTGTTCGACGCCGGCAAGCACGGCGCCCTGCCGCTGGTCGCCGATGCGAGGCGCGGCCTGGACGAGCTGTCCGAGGCGCTGGGGTCATGGACCGCACCGAAGGCCCAGTCCGACCGCACCCGTGGGCTGATCGCGGAATGGACCGCGTCGGTCGACCGCGCCACCGCCGCCAGCAACGCCCCCCTGCCCTCCGACGCCCAGGTGCTGGGCGCGGTCAACCGGTCGGCCGGGCGCGGCGCCATCGTGGTCTGCGCCTCCGGCGGCCTGCCGGGCGAGTTGCACAAGCTGTGGCGCACCGACGCGCCGGGCGGCTATCACCTGGAATACGGCTATTCCTGCATGGGCTACGAGATCGCCGGCGGCCTCGGGGTCAAGCTGGCCCGGCCGGACCGCGAAGTCTATGTCCTGGTCGGCGACGGCAGCTACATGATGATGAACTCCGAGATCGCGACCGCGGTGCAGCAGGGCGTCAAGCTCACCATCGTCGTGCTCGACAACCGCGGCTTCGGCTGCATCAACCGGCTGCAGAACGCGACCGGCGGCGCCTCCTTCAACAACCTGTTCCGCGACATCGAAGGCGCCCAGCCGATCGACTTCGCCCTGCATGCCGCCAGCATGGGGGCTGTGTCGGAGAAGGTGTCGGGCATCGCCGAGCTGGAGGGCGCCCTGCTACGGGCCAAGGCGACCGACCAGACCACCGTCATCGTCGTCGACACCGACCCGGTGGTGACGACCGAGGCCGGCGGCGCCTGGTGGGACGTGGCCGTCCCCGAGGTCTCCGACCGCGACCCGGTGCGCCGGGCCCGCGCCGGCTACGAGGAGCAGCTGGCCGGCCACCCCGTCACCGGGCACGACGCCTGATCCATCAACCATCCGACCGCACGAGACCGCCGCGATGACCGTCACCCTCGGCACCAACCCGATCGCCTGGAGCAACGACGACCTGCCGGAGCTGGGCGGCGAGACGCCGCTCGAGACCTGCCTGTTCGAGGCGCGCGAGGCCGGCTTCACCGGCATCGAGCTGGGCAACAAGTTCCCGCGCCAGGCCGACAAGCTGCGGCCGATCCTGGAGGCGCACCGCCTGGCCCTGATCTCGGGCTGGTACAGCGCCAACCTGATTGACCGGTCGGTCGATCAGGAAATCGAGGCGATGGAGCCGCACCTCGCTCTGCTCGCCGCGCTCGGCTGCAAGGTCATGGTGTTCTGCGACACCTCCGGCGCCGTGCATGGCGACCGCGGCACATCCCTGTCGCAGCGCCCGACCCTGCCGGAGGATGCCTGGCCGGAGTTCGGCCGCAAGCTGACCGCCGTCGGCGACCACATGGCGAAGCGCGGCGTCCGGCTGGCCTATCACCACCACATGGGCACGCTGGTGCAAAGCGAGGCCGAGGTCGACCTCCTGATGCAGCACACCGGCCTGTCGGTCGGGCTGCTGCTCGATTCCGGGCATATGACCGTGGCCGGCGACGACCCGGCGGCGCTGGCCCGGCGCTACGCCAGCCGGATCAACCACGTCCACGCCAAGGATGTCCGCCGCGACGTGCTGCAGAAAGTGCGCGACGAGGATTGGAGCTTCCTCGACGGCGTCATCGGCGGGCTGTTCACCGTGCCGGGCGACGGCCTGATCGACTTCCCGCGGATCTTCGACGCCCTGCCGAAGAGCTATTCCGGCTGGATGGTGGTGGAGGCCGAGCAGGACCCGGCCAAGGCGCATCCGCTGACCTATGCCCGGCTGGGCTACCGCAACCTGTGGAAGTTCGCGACCGGCGCAGGCTTCGAGGTCAAGACCTGAGGGCACAGCCCGTCAACACACTGTTTATGCAGATTTCTCCCTCCGGGCGAAGCGGTTGATGTCATAGTGACGCATCGAATCAACTCGCCCGGATGGTGAAATGTCGGCCTTCTCCTCGTTCTTCGCTTTCTTCGCCCGCATCTTCCTCGCCGTCCTGTTCGTGGTCTCCGGCTGGATGAAGCTGAACGGCTTCGAGGGCACCGTCGGCTACGTTGCCTCGAACGGCCTGCCGGTGCCGCAGCTGTTCGCAGCGCTGACCATCCTGGTCGAGCTCGGTGGCGGCGTCCTCTTGATCCTCGGCCTGTTCTCGCGCCTGGCCGCCTTCATCATGGCCGGCTTCACCCTGCTGACCATCGTCATCGTCCACCATTTCTGGACAATGGCCGATGCCGAGATGCAGATGAACCAGCTGATGGCGATGAAGAACCTCGCCATCGCCGGCGGCCTGCTGATGGTCACCGCCTTCGGCCCCGGCGCCTGGGCGGTCGGCCCCGGCCGCGACTGAGGCATCGTCCGGCGACGAACCGAACGGCGGGTCCCCGGGCCCGCCGTTTCGCATTGCGGCGGCGTCCATTGCATCGCTCCGCCGCCGCGCTATCCTGGCGGCAGTCTTTCCCATCCGAAGGGGCCACCTTCATGTCGGATGGCTGCGCGGCGGAACGCCGTCCCGCCGCAGCACCAGGACCGGGTCGCTTCCGCTTGGCCATCGCCATGGCGCTGCTTCTGGCCATCGGCATCGGAGACGCCCGAGCCGCGGATCAGGCCACCCCCGGACAGGCCGCCGCCGCCGCGGTGCGGGACGACGGCATCCAGACCGAGCTGCCCAACGCCCCGCCGTCCCCTGAGCCGGCCGGAGCGCCGTTCAGCCTCTCGGGCTCGGCCCTCAATATCAGCCTGTGGATCGCGATCCTGTGCGCCGCCGCGGTCCTCGCCTATTTCATCGCCGACATCCTGCCCCGCGGGGGCATCGCCCGGCGGTCGCGCTGGGGTACGGCCACAGACGCGGCCGACCCGCTGGCGCCGCGCGGCGGCGAGGCGGTGCCGGCCGCGGCCGATCAGTTGGCCCAGCAGGGCCGCTTCGCCGAAGCCATCCACGCGCTGCTGCTTCAGGGCCTGAGCGATGTGCGCAAACGCCTGGACCTGCGCTTCGCCGATTCCCTGACCAGCCGCGAGATCGTGCGGCGCGGCGGCCTGCCGGGCGGCGCGCAGCGGGCCCTGCGGGACATCGTCGAACGGGTCGAACGCGCCTATTTCGGCACCCATCCGACCGGCGCGGAGGACTACCGCACCTGCCGCGAGCACTACGAGGCGCTGCGACAGGCCCTGCGCGAGGGGGCGCGCGCATGACCGACGCCTCGGTGTTCGCGCCGCGGGTCCTGCTCGGCTGGGTCGCGGCGATCGCGGCCGCCTTCGCCTTCTCGATCTATTTCATGAGCGCCGGCAGCGGGACCGGCGACGACACCGGTCCGGTCGTGAGCGGGCCCAGCGCGCTGTCCCGTTCGGCGATCGGCTATGCCGGGCTGGCGGGGATGTTGGAGCGCCTGGGGCTGCCGGTGGTGACGCGGAACAACGGCCGGAGCGAGACGCTGCGGCCGGGCAGCGTCGTCATCATCGCCGAGCCGCAGCCTTCGTCGGAGGCGGAGGAGAGCGGCTTCACCATCGGCCGGGCGACCGGGGTACTGTACGTGCTGCCGAAATGGCGCGGCCTGCCCAGCCAGTCGCATGACGGCTGGATCGACGATGCCGTCCTGCTGCCGCCCGGCAACGCCGACTGGACGCTGGCGCAGGCCGGCGACGACGGCCATGTCGTGCGGGTGCCGCCGCCCGCCGCCTGGACCACCAACACGCTGGGCGCGGCGCCGAGCCCGGGGCCGATGCTGCAGTTGATCGCCGACAGCGACCTGACCCCGATCGTCGCGGCGGAACAGGGCATCCTGATCGGCGAGACGCGGCAGGACGGGCGGCTGATCCGGGTCGTCGCCGACCCCGACATCCTGTCGAACCAGGGTCTGCTGAAGGGCGAGAATGCCGCCCTGGCCCTACAACTGGTCGAGGGGCTGCGCGGCGGCGGCAAGGTCGTGTTCGACACCACCGTCCGCGGCACCGCGGCCGGCAAGGCCCCGGATCTCGACCTGCTGCGGCTGCTGATCCGGCCCCCCTTGATCTGGGTCGCCCTCCTGGCGCTGGCGGCTGTCGCCATGCTGCTGTGGGCGGCCATGCCGCGCTTCGGCAAGCCGGACGCCACCCCCGACCTGTTCGCCGCGGGCAAGCGGCCGCTGCTGCGCAACGTGGCCAACCTGCTGGAGTTCGCAGGCCATCAGGAGGTGGTGGCCACCGGCTATGTCCAGTCGACCATCCGCACCGTGGCCCGCCGCCTGCACGCCCCGCGCGACCTGGCCGGCAGCACCCTGATCGACTGGCTCGACCGGGTCGGCCGCGCGCGCGGCGTCACCATCGACCTGCCGCGTGTCGTCGCCGGGCTTGACTTGGCGGCCGCCACGGCCACCGACCGCACGACGCTGATCCGCGCCACGAGCGATATCCATCGCTGGAAACGGGAGATCCTGAATGGACTTTAGCCGCATCCGAGCCATCACGGACGGGATCCGAGGGGAGGTCGGAAAGGTCGTCGTCGGCCAGGATGAGGTGATCGACCTGCTGCTGACCGGCCTGCTGTGCGGCGGCCATGTGCTGATCGAAGGCGTGCCGGGAACGGCGAAGACGCTGATCACCCAGGCCTTCGCCGCCAGCCTGGCGCTGCAGTTCGGCCGCATCCAGTTCACGCCGGACATGATGCCGGGCGACATCCTGGGCACCAACCTGTTCAACTTCCAGACCAACAGCTTCTCGCTGACCAAGGGCCCGATCTTCACCCAGATCCTGCTGGCCGACGAGATCAACCGCACCCCGCCGAAGACCCAGGCGGCGCTGCTGCAGGCGATGAACGAGCGCTTCGTCACCATCGACGGCAAGGATTATGCGCTGGGCGACGAGTTCATGGTGGTCGCCACCCAGAACCCGATCGAGCAGCAGGGCACCTACCCGCTGCCGGAAGCGCAGCTGGACCGCTTCCTGTTCAAGGTCCTGATCGACTATCCGTCGCGCGACGAGGAGCGGGCGATCGTCGCGCGCCACGGCCACCGCTCGGCGATGCCGCGACTGGCCGATTTCGACCTGGCGGCGGTGGTCCGCCCCGGGGATTTCGCCGAGGCACGCCGGACGGTGGCGGAGATCCGCCTGTCCGACGTGCTGATCGACTATGTCGTCGATATCGTCCGGGCCACGCGCCAGCACAGCGCGATCGAGACCGGCGCCTCGCCCCGTGCCGCCAACATGATGGCGACGTCGGCCCGGGCCTATGCCGCCCTGCAGGGCCGCGACTTCGTCATTCCAGACGACATGAAGACGCTGGCCGAGCCGCTGCTGCGGCACCGCATCGTGCTGTCGCCGGGCGCCGAGATGCAGGGCCTGACCGGCGGCCAGGTGATCCGCACCATCCTCGAGCAGATCCCCGCGCCGCGATGACCCTGCCGACCCCCCTCGCCGTGCTGGTGTTCGCGCTCGGCGTGCCGATCGCGCTGCTGGCCGTGGCGGTCGACCCGCGGCTGTGGACCCTGGGGGTCAGCTACGCCTTCCTGGTGCTGGCGGCGATGGCCACCGACGCCCTGCTGGCCGTGCCGCGGCGTGCCCTGGCGGTCGAGCTGCAGGCGCCGGACCGGATCCATATCGGCGAGACCGGCGTCGCCGAGATCCGTGTCGGCACCACCGGCCGCACCCGCGCGACCCGGTTCGAGGTCCTGCCGGAACAGTACGGCCCGCTCGACCCCGCCCGGCTCGACCGGCTGGAGCCGACATCCGGCGCCGGCGCGCAGGGCCGCCTGGTGCTGACGCCGCGGCAGCGCGGCCGGATCATCATCGATGCCGTCTGGCTGCGCTGGCAGGGCCCCCTCGCCCTGGTCCGCCGCATGCATCGCTTCGCGGTCGATACGGCCATCGACGTCGTGCCCAATGTCCGCGGATCCCAGCCCGGCGCGCTGCAGTTCTTCTCGAACGAGGCGGTGTTCGGCACCAAGACCCAGCAGCAGCACGGCGAGGGCTCGGAATTCGAGGCGCTGCGCGACTTCACCGTCGGCCTCGACCGGCGCCACATCGACTGGAAGCACTCCGCCCGCCATCGCCGGCTGCTGTGCAAGGAATTCCAGATCGAGCGCAACCACCAGATCGTCTTCGCCTTCGACACCGGCTATCTGATGCGCGAGCGGATCGCCGGCATCCCGCGGCTCGACCATGCCATCAACGCGGCGCTGCGGCTGGCCTGGATCTGCCTGCGCGCCGGCGACTTCGTCGGCATCTGCGGCTTCGACGCCCGGATCCGCAGCTACCAGGCGCCGACCCGCGGCCGGTCGCGCTTCGCCAGCATCCAGCACGCGATCGCGGCGCTGTCCTACAACACCGAGGAGACCAACTTCACGCTGGGCCTCGCCGAGCTGAACCTGCGGCTGCGGCGGCGCGCTTTGGTGGTCCTGTTCACCGAGTTCGTCGACACGGTGACGGCGGAGCTGATGATCGAGAGCCTGCAGCGCATCGCCAACCGCCATGTCGTGGTCCTGGTGACGCTGCGCGACGGCGACCTCCAGCAGGCGGTCGATGCCGAGCCGAAGGACTTCGCAGCGGTGGCCGAGGCGATGATCGCCGAGGGCTTCCAGCGCGACCGCGGCGTGGTGTTCGAACGGCTGGAGCGCATGGGGCTGCATTGCCTCGACGTGCCGAGCACCGAGATCTCCGTCGCCCTGATCAACCGCTATCTGCTGATCAAGCAGCGCGGCCTGATATGACGCCGCCCACCGATATCCGGCCGGCCGCCGGGGCCGGCACCCCGTCGACGATCGTGCTGCGAAGCAGCGAGTTCCGGCATGGGCGCGAGCAGGCCTGGCGGGAGCTGGAGGAGCTGGTCGAGCGGGCGGAACGGCATGGCCTCGGCACCCTCGGGGCCGAGGAGCTGCAGCGCCTGCCGCTGCTGTACCGCTCGGCGCTGTCCTCGCTGTCCGTCGCCCGCGCCATCGCCCTCGACCGCAATCTGCGGCTGTATCTCGAGAATCTCGGGCTGCGCGCCTTCCTGCTGGTGCACGCGCCGCGTCATGGCCTGCTGGAGGGCATCCGCGATTTCCTGTGGCGCGGCTTCCCGGCCCGGGTGCGCGCTTCGGGCCGGCCGATCCTGCTGGCCTTCGCCGCCATCGCCCTGGGCATCGTCGCCGGCTATCTGCTGGTGGCGGGCAATCCTGCCTGGTTCTCCAGCCTGGTGCCGGGCGACCTGGCCGGCGGCCGATCCGAGGGCAGCACGCGCGAGGAGCTGCTGGAGGACGAGATCTTCGCCCCCTGGCCCGGCTTTACCCAGTCCTTCATCGTCTTCGCGAATTTCCTGTTCCGGCACAACACGCTGGTCGGGCTGCTGACCTTCGGCCTGGGCATCGCCGCGGGCGTTCCGACCCTGCTGCTGCTGCTGTATCAGGGGCTGGTCTTCGGCGCCTTCATCGCCCTGCATCAGGATCGCGGCCTGCTGCTCGACTTCGTCGGCTGGGTCTCGATCCACGGGGTGACGGAGTTCGGCGCCATCATCCTGTGCGGCGCCGGCGGCCTGGTGGTCGCCCAGAACATCCTGTTCCCCGGCCGCCGCTCGCGGCTGGCCAATGTCGCCTTCCGCGGCCAGGACGCGGCACAGCTGGTGGTCGGCGCCGTCCTGATGTTCTTCATCGCCGGGCTGATCGAGGGCGGGCTGCGGCAACTGGTGGCCGACACCCCGGCGCGCCTCGCCATCGCCGGCCTGACCGCGATCCTCTGGCTGGCCTATTTCACCCTGGCCGGGCGGAAGGCGCGATGACCGTCGCCGCCGACCGCGTCTCGGAATTCCTGGAGGGCGTGCGGCGCAGCCGGCGCGAGATCGTCACGCCGGAAGGCGTGGCGCTGCCGGTGGACCTGGCCGAGCATGGCGGCCGGGCGGCGGCCTTCGCCATCGACATGGTGATCTGGCTGTGCACGACGATCGCGCTGTACCTGGTCATCATCGCCGCCCTGCGGCACGGCACGGCCGTCGGGATCGTGATGACGCTGGTGCTGTTCATCGCCTTCCTGGTGCGCAACCTGTACTTCATCTATTTCGAGCTGATCTGGCGCGGCGCCACGCCGGGCAAGCGGGTCTGCGGCCTGCGCGTGATCGACCGGCGCGGCGGGCCGCTGACGCCGGCCGCTGTCGTCGCCCGCAACCTGACGCGCGAGGTCGAGATCTTCCTGCCGCTCGGCGCGGTGCTGTCGCTCGGCCCCGGAACCTGGACGGACCTGTTCCTGGTCGCCTGGCTGCTGCTGCTCACCGCCCTGCCGCTGTTCAACCGCGACCGCATGCGCGCCGGCGACTTCATCGCCGGCACCATCGTCATCGCCGTGCCGAAGCGGATGCTGCTGGCCGACCTGGTCCAGGCATCGACCCGGCACCGGTTCACGCCGCAGCAGCTCGGCGCCTACGGCGCCTTCGAGCTGCAGATCCTCGAAGAGCTGCTGCGCCGGCCGGCATCGGC
Organism: Inquilinus limosus; assembly: GCA_019508225.1. Classification (GTDB taxonomy): domain Bacteria; phylum Pseudomonadota; class Alphaproteobacteria; order DSM-16000; family Inquilinaceae; genus Inquilinus; species Inquilinus limosus_D. The sequence goes on from JAEKLZ010000187.1 coordinate 10,222, forward strand.
CGAAACCGACCGGCTGCTGGCCGATGTCTGCGGCAAGATCTGCCGCAAGATCGAGTGGACCCAGCCGGTTCCGGCCGCGGAGACCCGGCGCTTCCTGACCGCTTTCTACACGGCGGAGCGCGCCCATCTCGAACAGGAGCAGCTGTTCGGACGGGCGCGGGCCGACAAGCACAGCCGGCCGGGCTGAAGCCGGCTGGCCCCGGTCTCAGTCGAAGACGCGCGCGATCTCCTCGATGTCGACGCCTTCCTTGGCGACGCGCAGCTGATAGTAGACCACCCCGTTCACCACCGCACCGAAGGCGGAGACGACGGAGGTCAGCACCAGCGGGCCGAAGACGGCGATATAAAGGCCCATCGCGCCCAGGATTGCCTCGGCGATCGCCTGGACGATCGCGCTGGCGATCACCAGCACGATGGCGATGCCGAAGATGCGCCAGCGATAGCCCTTGGTGAGAAAGCCGCTGCGCGACAGGCTGGCGAACACCCCCTGCCGCTCGACGACGCAGGCTGGAACCGCGACGTAGTAGGCGCAGAACACCATGATGCCCGGCACGATCAGCAGGATCATTCCCAGCATCGTCAGCACGCCGACGACGATCGAGACGCCGAGGATCGGGAGCATGACGCCGACCCCGATCGCCAGGCAGTTGCCGACCGTGAAGCTCTGATTCCGGAGCCGCTGCACGACGCCGTAGAGAATGGCGCCATTGGCGATGAGCGAGCCAAGGAAGCCGAGGAAGCCGCTGATACCGGCGACCGTCCCCTGGTTGCCGGTGAAGACCCCCTGGATCAGCCCGAAGAGATAGAGGAACACCGGCAGGTTGGACACCAGCGCCAGCACCAGGAACGCCCCGAAATGGCGGCTGAAGATCTCGAAGGACCGGCTCAGCGCGTCTCCGACACGGAAATCGCCGACGCCTCGGCTGGGCGCCGCCATGGATGGATCGACCATATCATTCCCCCTCCAGACCGCGGCGGTCACGATGGCGCGCCGCGACTCCGGCCTCCGAGCCACGCTTGCCCGGCGGTCCGGCCCTGGTCATGAGGCTACGCCACTTTCTGGGATGAATTGCGGCAAATTGTCTTCGAAATCGCCGGTCCGAGGAATTGATGCGGCGTCAGTCGAAGACGCCGGCGAGGGTCTCGATATCGACGCCGTCCTTGGCGGCGCGCAGTTGATGGTAGACGACACCCACCACCACGGCGCTGAAGGCGCTGAGGCAGACCTGCAGGAGCTGCTGGGCAATGGCGATCTCGACCGGGCCAAGCATCCTATGGGTGACGAAGCTGAAGAGCGCGCCCAGGATCGCGCCGACCACGACCAGCAGCGCGGCAAGGCCGAGGATCCGCCAGCGCGATCCGGCGGTCAGGCGCCGGCTGCGGGACAGGCTGGCACCGATCCCGGCCCCCTCGACCACACAGACTGGCACGGCGACATAGAAGGCGCACAGCACGATCAGGCCCGGGACCAGCAGGGCGACGGCCCCGAGGACGGTCAGGAGCGACACGGTGATTGAGACGGCGATGACCGGAAACAGCCGCCCCAGGACGATCTCCAGCGACTGCCCGACCGAGAAAGGCTGCCGGCGTAGCTGCAGCACGACGCCGTAGATCATGGCGCCGTGGGCGATCGAGCCGCAGGCCAGCATCAGGAAGGCATTGACCGTGATCGCGAAGCCCGGTCCGCCGCCGACCCACCCCGCCAAGCGGGCGGCGATGAAGAGATAGACCGGGACATGGACGATCAGGGCCAGCAGGGCGAAGGCGCCGAAGCGGTGCCGGAAGATGTCGAAGGCCCGGTCCAGCACGTCGTCGACCCGGAAAGGGCTCGTGCCCGGCGCCGGCATTGCCGCGACAGATTCCGCCATGGTCACAGCCCCTCCCCGATCGGCGGTGACGGCCGTCAGCGGTGCTTGAACGCCGCCGGCCGCTTCTCGGCGAAGGCGGCCATGCCCTCGCGACGGTCGTCGGTGGCGAAGGTGGCGTGGAACAGGCGCCGCTCGAACAGGATGCCCTCGGCCAGCGGCGTCTCGTCGGCGCGGTGCACCGCCTCTTTCGCCATCATCGTGATCGGCAGCGAATAGCCGGCGATGGTCTCCGCTGCCTTCACCGCCACATCCAGCAACTCGGCCGCCGGCACGACGCGGGCGACCAGGCCGGACCGCTCGGCCTCCGCCGCATCCATCAGCCGGCCGGTCAGCACCAGATCCATCGCCTTCGACCGGCCGATCAGCTTGGTCAGCCGCTGGGTGCCGCCGGAGCCCGGGATGGTGCCCAGCTTGATCTCGGGCTGGCCGAACTTCGCCGTGTCGGCGGAGATGATGAAGTCGCACATCATCGCGATCTCGCAGCCGCCGCCCAGCGCGTAGCCGGCGACCGCGGCAATGATCGGCTTGCGCAGCTTGGTGATGCAGGTCCAGTTCTCGATCAGGTTGCCGCGATAGGCGGCGATGAAGTCCTTCGACGCCATCTCCTTGATGTCGGCGCCGGCGGCGAAAGCCTTTTCCGACCCGGTCAGGACGACGGCGCCGACACCGTCATTGGCGTCGAAGGCCGCCAGGGCCTGGGCGAGATCCCGGAAGATCGCGTCGTTCAGGGCGTTCAGCGCCTGCGGCCGGTTCAGCGTGATCAGGCCGACCCGCCCCCGGGTCTCGACCAGGATCGTCTCGTAGCTCGCGGTCATATGTTCCTCCGCATCTTTCGGTGAGGCATGCCGGTCAGCGCTGGCAGACCGGGCAGAAGAAGGTGCTGCGGCCGGACTGGACCAGGCGCTGGACCGTGCCCCGGCACCTCTGCGTCCGGCACGGCTCGCCCTCGCGATCGTAGACCGACCAGGAATGCTGGAAATAGCCGAGCTCACCATCGACCTGGACATAGTCGCGCAGGGACGACCCGCCGGCCTCGATGGCGCGCTGCAGCACCGCCTTGATCTCCGGCACCAGCCGCGCCGACCGCACCCCGGCGACTGAGGCGGCGACCCGGCGGGGCGATATCCGCGCCGCCCACAGCGCCTCGCAGACATAGATGTTGCCGAGGCCGGCGACGACGCGCTGGTCCAGCAGCGCCGCTTTGATCGGCGTGATCTTGCGGGCCAAGGCCTGGTCGAGGTAGGCGGCGTCGAACTCGTCCGACAGCGGCTCCGGCCCCAGCGCCTCCAGCGACTTGTGGGTGTGCAGCGCGTTCTGGCTGACCAGATCCATCATGCCGAAGCGGCGGGTGTCGTTGAAGGTGACGACCGATCCGGCCTCGGTCTCGAACACCACATGGTCGTGCGGGCTGACGATCTGCGGCCGGCCCTGGGTGACCATCATCCGGCCGGACATGCCGAGATGGATCAGCAGCACCATGCCGTCATCGAGATGGATCAGCAGGTATTTGGCACGGCGGTCCAGACGGACGACCCGGCGGCCGGTCAGCCGTTCCACCATCCGCTCGGGCAGCGGGAATCGCAGGTCGGGGCGGCGCTGCTCGACGCGGGCCAGGATCTGGCCTTCCAGGACGGGCACCAGGCCGCGGCGAACGGTCTCGACTTCGGGTAGCTCGGGCATGGCCGGCAGACTGGCACGACGCAGCGCCGGACGCTATGGTCCCGGCCATGAGCGACGCGCCCCACAATCCCGAGTCCCGCTGGTTCGGCGACACCGAGGTCGACCCGACGGAGAAGACCCACCGCGTCCACGGCGTCTTCAGCAGCGTGGCCCAGCGCTATGACCTGATGAACGACCTGATGAGCGGCGGCGTCCACCGGCTGTGGAAGGCCCAGTTCATCGCGGCGATCCGCCCCCGTCCGGGCGAGGTACTGCTGGACGTGGCCGGCGGCACCGGCGATATCGCCTTCCGCTTCCTCGATCGCGCCGGCGTGGACAGCACAGGCCGAGGCGCCCGCGCCATCATCTGCGACCTGACCGAAGGCATGGTCGCGGTCGGCCGCGACCGGGCGATCGACCGCGGCCGGGTCGGCCCGATCCTGCACATGGTCGGCAACGCCGAATCGCTGCCGGTCGCCGACCGGTCGGTCGACGTCTACACCATCTCCTTCGGCCTCCGGAACGTGACCCGGATCGACGACGCGCTGCGCGAGGCGCGGCGGGTGCTGAAGCCGGGCGGCCGCTTCTTCTGCCTGGAGTTCAGCAAGGTCGTGCTGCCCGGCCTGGACCGCGCCTACGACCTCTACTCCCGCACCGTGATCCCGCGCATGGGCAAGGTGGTGGCCAAGGACGAGGACAGCTACCGCTACCTGGTCGAGAGCATCCGCCGCTTCCCCGACCAGCCGAGCCTGGCCGAGCGAATCGAGGCCGCCGGGCTGGAGCGGGTGCGCTGGACCAACCTTTCCGCCGGCATCGCCGCGATCCATACGGGCTGGCGGATTTGAAGGCTCGGATCGGTCGATCGAGGTTCCGCTGATTGCATTGACCCAAAACTGTGCATAAACTCCACCTGTCTTATGCGCATCGACTGGATGACGACATGCTCACCCGCTATCGGGAAGACGCCCCGAAGAAGCCTGTCAACTGCAGCATGAACAGCGACCTCGTGGCCCGAGCAAAAGCCATGGGGATCAACGTCTCAGCTGCAGCCGAAGCTGGTCTCCTCACCGCCGTCGAGCAGGCTGAGCGCCGGCGAATCCAGGAGGAGACAGATGCCTTGATGAGATTCTGGAACGATCATAGAGCCCAGTTCGGGACGCCCGCGGACGAGTACTGCGATATCTGAACATTGATGCGCCAATTCGATGTGCATCGGAATCTGGGAACGACAAGAGCCGGGTATCCTTATCTGGTCGTTCTGCAGTCCAGCCTCTTCCGAGAATCGGATCGCCGCGTTGTCATCCCTTTGGCTCGAGCCACACGTCGTCCTGCCGGGGGCGAGGGGTTGATTCCCGTGTTCGAGATCGAAGGTCAATCCTGTTCCCTGATGACATTGGATCTGCTGACTGTTCCGACGGATCGCCTGGGACCGCTGGTCACCAATCTCGCCGCTGAGAGCGACGCCATCATCGCCGCAGTGGACTGGATGATGAACCGGGGCTTCGGCTAGGATTTCACGGCCGCCGTCGCGCATTTCGTCGCAAGTGGCGATCGTAGGGCTTGCCGAATCTCCCCGGGCGCCCTAAAGAACATTCATGCGATGTAGTTCGCCCTCCGTTGTCCCTGGGACTCTGCCGTGACGCTGACATTGCGTGACCGCCGCATCCTGCTGGTCATCGCGGGCGGCATCGCCGCCTACAAGTCGCTGGACCTGATCCGCCGGCTGCGCGAGCGCGGCGCCCGGGTGCGCTGCATCCTGACCAAATCGGCAACCGAATTCGTCACCCCCCTCGCCGTCTCGGCCCTGACCGAAGACAAGGTCTATGGCGAGCTGTTCTCGCTGACCGACGAATCGGAGATGGGCCACATCCGGCTGTCGCGCGATGCCGACCTGCTGGTGGTGGCGCCGGCCACCGCCAACATCCTGGCGCGGATGGCCGCCGGCCTGGCCGACGACCTGGCCACCACCGCGCTGCTGGCCACCGACAAGCCGGTGCTGGTGGCGCCGGCGATGAATGTCCGGATGTGGGACCACCCGGCGACGCGGGACAACCTGGCGCTGCTGCAGCGCCGCGGCGTGCGCCTGGTCGGCCCGAACCAGGGCGAGATGGCCTGCGGCGAATACGGCTTCGGCCGCATGGCCGAGCCGCTGGAGATCGTCGCCGCCGTCGAGGCGTATTTCGCCGAGTTCGACCGCTTCGGCACCGGCGGGGCGCTGGCGGGGCGCCACGTCATCGTCACCAGCGGCCCGACCCATGAGCCGATCGACCCGGTGCGCTACATCGCCAACCGCTCCTCCGGCAAGCAGGGCCACGCCATCGCCGCGGCGCTGCGCCAGGCCGGAGCGCGGGTGACGCTGGTGGCCGGCCCGACGCATGAGCCGGCGCCGCACGGCATCACGGTGGTGCCGATCGAAACCGCCGACGAGATGCTGGCCGCCTGCCGCGCCGCCCTGCCCGCCGATGCCGCGGTCTGCGCCGCTGCCGTGGCCGATTGGCGCGTCTCCGCGCCGTCGGGGCATAAGATCAAGAAGGGCGCCGGCGGCCCCCCGGCACTGGCCCTGGCCGAGAATCCCGACATCCTGGCGACGCTGAGCGCCCCCGGCCCCGACCGGCCGGCGCTGGTGGTGGGGTTCGCCGCCGAAACCGAGACCGTCATCGCCCACGCCCAGGCCAAGCGCGCTCGGAAGGGCTGCGACTGGATCCTGGCCAATGACGTGTCGCCCGGCACCCAGGCCTTCGGCGGCGATTCGAACATCCTGCACCTGATCACCGCCGACAGCGCCGAGACCTGGCCGCGGCTGAGCAAGGCCGATATCGGCACCCGCCTGGCCGGGGCGATCGCCCGCCATTTCAAGAAAGGCTGATCCCGATCCGATGACCGAAGCCGTCTCCATCGCCGTCACCCGCCTGCCGCATGGTGCCGACCTGCCGCTGCCCACCGCCGCCACCGCGCAGTCGGCCGGGCTGGATCTGCTCGCGGCAGTGGCGGAGCCGGTGACGGTGGCGCCCGGGCGCCGGGCGCTGATCCCGACCGGCATCGCCATCGCCCTGCCGGGCGGCTGGGAAGCGCAGGTGCGCCCGCGCTCCGGCCTCGCCCTCAAGCACGGCATCACCATCGTCAACGCGCCCGGCACGATCGATTCCGACTACCGGGGCGAGATCGGCGTGGTGCTGATCAACCATGGCGACGAGCCGGTCGCCATCACCCGAGGCATGCGCATCGCCCAGATGGTCGTGGCCCGCCACGCGACCGTCGCCTGGGACGAGCGGCCGACCCTCGACACCACCGCCCGCGGCACGGGCGGCTATGGATCCACCGGAACGGGAGCCTGACGGATGTTCCGACTGCCGAAGAAGATGCTGTTCGCGATCGAGGCGGTTCTCGACATCGCCTACAACGCCGTCGACACGCCGGTGCAGAGCGCCGAGATCACCAAGCGCCAGGGCATCCCGCGCCGCTATCTGGAGCAGGTGCTGCAGCAGCTGGTCCGGGTCGACATCCTGACCGGGGTGCGCGGGCCGCGCGGCGGCTACCGCCTGGCGCGGGAACGCCGGCGCATCACCATCGGCGAGATCGTGCGCGCGATCCGCTCGCTCGAGACCGCCGCCGACGACGAGGAGGCGCTGCCGCCGGGATCCCGCCTGGGCCAGGAGGTCGTCCGCCCCCTGTGGGCCGAGCTGCAGGAGGAGGCGATCAAGAAGCTCGACGCCCTGAGCATCGAGGACCTGTCGAACCAGGCCCGCGACAAGGGCATCCCGCGCGAGCGGGCCGCACCCGTCGACTTCTCGATCTGAGCCTGATCGCCCGGATCCCGAGCGGCTGGCCTTCACCATGGCCGGCGCGTATAAATGTTGACCAACCAATTTACGCCCTTGGAGAGTAATATGTCCTCTTCCACCGCCGGGAAGACCGAGTTCCGAGGCAAGATCTACGACTCGATCCTCGACACCATCGGCGCGACCCCCCTGGTGCGGGTGAAGAAGCTGGCCGAGGCGCATGACGCCCGGGCGGACATCCTGGCCAAGCTGGAGTTCTTCAACCCGCTGTCGAGCGTGAAGGACCGCATCGGCCTGGCGATGATCGAGGCGCTTGAGGCCTCGGGCAAGATCAAGCCCGGCGTCAGCACGCTGATCGAGCCGACCTCGGGCAACACCGGCATCGCGCTGGCCTTCGTCGCCGCGGCCAAGGGCTACCGCCTGATCCTGACCATGCCGGAGACCATGTCGGTCGAGCGGCGCAAGATGCTGAAGCTGCTGGGCGCCGAGCTGCACCTGACCGAAGGCCCGAAGGGCATGAAGGGCGCGATCGCCAAGGCCGAAGAGCTGGTCCAGACCATCCCGAACGCGGTCATCCCGCAGCAATTCGAGAATACGGCGAACCCGGACGTCCACCGCCGCACCACGGCCGAGGAGATCTGGAACGACACCGATGGCGGCGTCGACATCCTGATCTCCGGCGTCGGCACCGGCGGCACCATCACCGGCGTCGCCGAGGTGCTGAAGCAGCGCAAGCCGAGCTTCAAGGCGATCGCGGTGGAGCCGGAGGACAGCCCGGTGCTGTCCGGCGGCAATCCGGGCCCGCACAAGATCCAGGGCATCGGCGCCGGCTTCGTGCCCGGGATCCTGAACACCAAGGTCATCGACGAGGTCGTGCGGATCTCGAACGAGCGCGCCTTCCAGATCGCCCGCCAGGCGGCGAAGCTGGAGGGCCTGCCGGCCGGCATCTCCTCCGGCGCCGCCCTGGCCGCGGCGCTCGAGGTCGGCGCCCGGCCGGAGAACGAGGGCAAGAAGATCGTCGTGATCATCCCCTCGATCGCCGAGCGCTACCTGTCGACCGCGCTGTTCGAAGGGCTGGATTAAGCTCCGCCTTCCCAGTGCGTGCGGGGGAAGCGGGCCTTCGGGCCCGCTTTTCATTTGTCGAGGGCGATGACCCGGCCGATGCCGACTGCCTCCAGGAAGTCCGGGTCGTGGCTGGCCACCAGCAGTGCGCCGTCATAGGCGGCCACCGCCTGCTCGATCGCCGCGATCGAGTCGAGGTCGAGATGATTGGTCGGCTCGTCCAGGATCAGCAGCCGGGGCGGCCGCGGCCCGCCCAGCACGCAGGCCAGCGCCGCCCGCAGCGTCTCGCCGCCGCTGAGGTCCCCGGCCCGCCGCAGCGCCGCGTCGGCCCGGAACAGGAAGCGCGCCAGCGCCGCACGGCAGGCATTGTCGGTGGCGTCGGGGTGCATCACCCGGAAGTTCTCCAGGATGGTGCGGTCGGGCTGCAGCCCGCCGGCCCGCTGGTCGAGCATGGCGATGCCGCCGCCGAAGCGGCGGACCCGGCCCTCATCCGGCTCCAGCTCACCGACCGCGAGGCGCAGCAGGGTCGACTTGCCGGCGCCGTTCGGCCCGGTCACCGCCACCCGCTCCGGCCCGGTCAAGGCGAAGGACAGGTCGCGCAGCACCGGCCGCGCCGTGCCAGGCGGCGTCCAGGAGACATGCTCGAAGGCCAGGACCGTGGTGCCGGCGGCCAGCCCGGTCGGCGGCAGCGATGCCGCCAGGGTCTCGACCCGCTCGACCGTGGCCCGCGCCCCGGCCAGCGCCGCCTCGGCCCCCTCCTCCCGGCGGTCGCGCAGGCCGGTCTGGCGCCCCTGGCTCTGGCCGGCCTTCTCCTTCTTGAAATCCAGCAGGATCTTGGCCTGGCCGCCGGCGCGGGATTTCCGGCCGCGGGAATCGCTGCGGGCCTTGCGCTCCAGCGCCGCCTGTCGCTCCCGTGCCAGCCGCGCCACCTCCTGCTCGGCATGGGACAGATCGCGCTGCGCCGCCTCGGCATCGGCATCGCGCCGGGCCCGGTAATCGTCCCAGTTGCCGCCATAGGCGCGGGCGCCGAGGCTGGACAGCTCGACGATCCGGTCCATCCGGCGCAGCACGCCGCGGTCGTGGCTGACCACCAGCGCGCCGCCGCGCCAGCTCTCCAGCAGGGCGTAGACGGCGTCGCGGCCATCGGCGTCGAGGTTGTTGGTCGGCTCGTCCAGCACCAGCATGTCCGGCGGGTCGACCAGCAGCCCGGCCAGGGCCAGGCGGGTGGCTTCGCCGCCGCTGAGGGTGCCGAGCGGCCGGCGCAGGTCGAGATCGGCGGGCAGCCCCAGCTTCGGCAGCGCCGCGGCCGCCCGCTCCTCCACCGTCCAGTCGGCAGCGGCGAGATCCGCCTCGTCGCCCTCCCCCGCCAATAGCCGGTCGAGCCGGGCCAGGGCCGGGGCGATGCCGAGCGCGTCGGCGGCGGTCATGCCGGGCACGACCCGGACGGCCTGGGGCAGCAGGCCGATGCGGCCCTGGCGCAGGATCCGGCCGGACTGCGGCGGGATCTCGCCCAGCAGCAGGCGCAGCAGCGTCGACTTGCCGACGCCGTTGCGGCCGACGAGGCCCGTCCGCTCCGCCCCGAAGGCGAGCGTCAGGTCCTCGAAGATCGGGCGATGGTCAGGGGTGTGGTGGGACAGCGACTCGGCGGCAAGGAGAGGCATGGCGGCTCGACGGATTCAGCATGACGGGGCGGGTGAAGTGCCGTTCCGTCCTGCGTTCCATCGGGGCCTCTCCTGCTGTGTGAGGCGGGCAGCATAACCGCAAAAATTCTCCAGGCAAACCAGCGTACAGGCGCGCATCCTTCCGGCGGAATGGGAGGGAGGCTCAAGGTGGCGGATGAAGAGACGGTCCGACGGGCCGCGCTGGCCCTGCCGGAGGTGACGGAGGAGGCGCATTGGGAGCGTCCGTCCTTCCGGGTCGGCGGCAAGATCTTCGCCGTGCTGCGCCCGGCGGAGCGGCGCGCGGTGCTGAAGCTGCCGCACGACCACCAGGAGATGCTGTTCGCCGCTCGTCCCGAAGCCTTCGCCCCGGCGCGCTGGGGCCGGCTGGTCTGGACTTTCGTCGTACTGTCCGCAGTCGATGATGAGCAGGTGGCGGCGCTGGTGGTCGAGGCCTGGCGCGAAGTGGCGCCGAAGCGGCTGGTCCGGCAACGGCCGGACTGACGGCATGGACAGACCCGTCCCGCCGCGCTAGCCCGGAGGGGCGACCAGCCGAGGAGCCGACGATGACGCAGAAGCCGCGGGCCCGTGACCTGGGCATCCCCTTCGACGGTGAGCCCGGCCCGCTCAACGCCATCACCGACGTCGCCGGGATTGAGGTCGGGTTCGCCACCATCGTCACCGGCGACGGCAGGCTGGAGGTCGGACGCGGGCCGGCGCGCACCGGCGTCACCGCCATCCTGCCGCGCGGCCGCGTCTTCGACCCAGTCTTCGCCGGCACCGCCGTGCTGAACGGCAATGGCGAGATGACCGGCACGATCTGGATCGAGGAATCCGGTTTCCTCGAAGGGCCGCTGATGATCACCAACAGCCACAGCGTCGGCACCGTGCGCGATGCGGTGGTCGGCTGGCAGGGCCGAAATGGGCTGGTGGCGCCGCTGGCCCACGACATCTACTGGTGCCTGCCGGTGGTGGCGGAGACCTATGACGGGACCTTGAACGACATCAACGGCTTCCATGTCACGGCGGAGCATGCGGTCGAGGCGCTGGACGACGCCCGGCCGGGACCGGTAGCGGAGGGCAATGTCGGCGGCGGCACCGGCATGTCGCTGTTCGGATTCAAAGGCGGTACGGGCACAGCCTCGCGTCAGCTCTCACCCGAGGAGGGTGGCCACACGGTCGGCGTGCTGGTGCAGGGCAATTTCGGCCGCCGCAAGAACCTGATGATCGCCGGCGTGCCGGTCGGGCGCGAGATCCCGGACCTGCTGCCCGACCTGGCCACGGACCGCGACACCGGCTCGATCATCGTGGTGATCGCCACCGATGCGGCGCTGCTGCCGCACCAGTTGAAGCGCCTGGCCCGGCGGGCGCCGGTCGGCATCGCCCGCACCGGCGGCTACGGCGCCAATGGCAGCGGCGACATCTTCCTGGCCTTCTCGACGGCCAATCCCGGCGCCTTCAGCCGCAAGGACAGCCGGCTGGTGCAGGTGCTGCCGAACGACGCCATGGACGGGCTGATCGAGGCGGCGGCCCAGGCGACCGAGGAGGCGATCGTCAACGCCCTGGTCGCGGCCGAGACCATGACCGGCCGCGACGGCAACACGCTGCATGCGATCCCGCATGAGCGGCTGCGGGAGATTCTTCGGAAATACAACCGGTTGGCGGAATGAGCTGAGGCGGCGACGCCGCTTCAATGCACCGCCATCTCGGCCCGGATCTTCTGGCGCAGCAGGTCGATCGGCGCCAGCCGGTCGCGCTGCGCCTCGAAGTGCCAGAAGGTCCAGCCGTTGCAGGACGGCGCGCCCTGCAGCGCCGCGCCGACGCGGTGGATCGACCCGGCATGGTCGCCCTCGCTGTTGCTGGCGATCAGCGTGCCGTCCGCCCGCACCTTGGCGACGTAGCGGCGCTGGGTGTCGAACAGCCGGTCGCCCGGCTGCAGCATGCCGCGCTCCACCACCCAGCCGAAGGGCACCCGCGGCGCCTGGCGCTTCGACAGGGTGTCGAGCACCGTCGGGTCGGCCGGCGACTCGATCGCGGCGATGCGCTGAGTGGCGACGCGGGCATAGGTCTCCTCGCGCTCGACCCCGATGAACTTGCGGCCCAGGCGCTTGGCCACGGCGCCGGTGGTGCCGCTGCCGAAGAACGGGTCGAGGATGGTCTCGCCTGCCCGGGTCGAGGA
>JAEKLZ010000457.1 GCA_019508225.1 Inquilinus limosus
CCGTGCAGGACCTCCTGCACCTCCTCGCGGTGACGCTCGCGGCGGGCCTTGCGGGCGGCTTCGCGATCGGGGGCCTCGGCCTTGTCGCGGGCATAGAGCTGGTCGGCGGCGCGGGCGCGCAGGCTCAGCGAGCGCTGCACCGAGCGGGAGAAGCGGCTGAAGCCCAGACCGGCCTCCTGCGCCTCGGCCCGGGCCGTCGCGACCGAGGTCTCGTCGACCTTCGGTTCGGCGGCGCGGGCCTGGGCTGCAATCGCCCGCGACCCTTCGGCCTCGGCCAGCTGCATGCCGATCTCGGCCAGGCGCGTGAGCATCTGAATCTGCTGCAGCGCGAGGCTGCGGCAATAGGCCTGGACGTCGAGATCTGCTGCTGCGGCTTCCATGGAACGTATCATGAACGAGATTCGCCGGTTAAGGCAATCAAACATTGCATGAACCGTGCGCGTCTGGTTTGGCATGTCTCTCGGCGAGGGGCGATCTGCCGGGTGGGACACGCATCCGGGGTGATGTTCAGGCGATCAGCCCCGTGCTCTCCAACAGGGCCGCAGGGCTCTCAGGACCGCCGGATCAGCGCCCGCGCCGCATCTGCCCCTGCGGCAAGGATCCGATCGGACAATTCCGTTCCCGCCGCGGCGCGGGCCAGTTGCAGGGTACCGATGAGGGTCGCGAAGACGCCCAGCGCAACGGCGTCCGGATCCTTCGTCTGCGGCGGGAGAGCGGCGGACAATTGGCGCACCTGGCTCTCCAGGCGCTCGGCATAGAGACGGCGCGTCTCGGAGGGTTGGCGCGCAAGCTCCGGCAACAGCGCGGCGGACGCGCAGCCCTTGCCCGGATCATCCCGGTGTTCGGCCGACAGATACATCGATATGGCCAGGTCCGGGCCGCCGGCGGCCAGCGCCTCCCGGATCTGGACCGACTGGGCGTCCAGGGCCGCCGCCACGGTTTCGCGGACAAGCTCCTCCTTGGATTGGAAATGCGGATAGAAGGCGCCGTTCGTCAGTCCGGCGTCGCTCATGATGCTGGCGACTCCGGATGCGGCGATGCCGTCGGACCGGAACCGTTCGGAGGCGACCTCCGTGATCCGCCGGCGCGTCGCGTCCTTCCGTCCCTTTTCGTAGCGCATGGCTTTTCCTCGGGCGACCTATTGAATTATGATCATAAGGTGATTAACTGATCGTAATTCAATCGGCCGTCACTGGCCAGGCTTTATGAGTTGGAGCGTCGATGACCACACATTCGGGAAAGACCGCGATCGTGACCGGAGCCTCCTCCGGCATCGGTCGTGCCATCGCCGAGGCATTGGCGCGGGCGGGATTCACCGTGTTCGGGACGAGCCGCCGGACGACCGGGGACCGCCCGGCCGGCGTGTCGATGCTGGCCTGCGACGTGACCGACGACGATTCCGTCGCCGCCCTGGTGGCCACCGTGATCTCGCAGACCGGACGGATCGACGTCCTGGTCAACAACGCCGGCCTCGGCCTGATCGGCGGCGCCGAGGAATCCTCGATCGCCCAGGTCCGCGCCCTGTTCGACGTCAACCTGTTCGGCACCATGCGGATGACCAATGCGGTGCTGCCGTCGATGCGGCGGCGCGGCCAGGGGCGGATCATCAATATCGGCTCGATCGTGGGGCTCGTCCCGGCGCCGTATTCCACCCATTATTCGGCGACCAAGCACGCGCTCGAAGGCTATTCGGAATCGCTCGATCATGAGGTCCGCGCCTTCGGCATCCGCGTCTCGCTGATCGAGCCGGCCGGCACGCGCAGCAGCTTCGAGCAGAACGCCCTCGCGCCGGATGCCATGCTGGCGGACTATGACCGGGCCCGGGCCGATGCCAATGCTCAGATGAAGGGCCTGCTGGCTACGGGCGACGACCCGAAGGTGGTTGCCGACGCGGTGCTCAAGGCCGTGACCGACGCCCGCCCGCGGCGGCGCTACACCGCCGGCAAGGTCGCGCGGCAGGTCAGCCTGCTGCGCCGGTTCGTGCCCGCGGACATGTTCGACAAGAGCCTCCGCAAGCAGCTGCGCCTGCCGGCCTGAACCATCCGGCGGCGGAAGCGCGGCAACAGGAAGAAAGCATCATGAAGGCCTTCATCGTCGATCGCTATGGCCGCGCGGAGGATGTGCGGGCCGGTGAGATGCCGGAGCCGGAGCTGCGCGAGGACGACGTGCTGGTCCAGGTCCATGCCGCCGGCGTGAACGTCCTGGACAACAAGATCAGAAGCGGCGAGTTCAAGCTGCTCCTGCCGTTCCGCCTGCCGCTGGTCCTGGGCAACGACGTGGCCGGAATCGTGGTGCGGACCGGATCCCGGGTGCGGCGCTTCAAGGTCGGCGACGAGGTCTATGCCCGGCCGCATCACAACCGGATCGGCGCCTTCGCCGAATTCATCGCGATGAACGAAGCCGACGTGGCGCTCAAGCCGAAGACCCTCACCATGGAGGAAGCGGCCTCGATCCCCCTCGTCGGCCTGACCGCCTGGCAGGCCCTGGTCGACAGAGCCGGGCTGAAGCGGGGGCAGAAGGTTCTGATCCACGCGGGTTCCGGCGGCCTGGGGACATTCGCCATCCAGCTGGCCAGGCATCTCGGCGCGACCGTGGCGACGACGGCGAGCGCCGCGAATGCCGATCTGGTGAGAGGCCTCGGCGCCGATATCGTCATCGACTACAGGAAGGACGATTTCGCCGGGATCCTGAGGGATTTCGATGTGGTGCTCGACACCCAGGGCGGAGCGGTTCTGGAGAAATCCCTGCAGGTGCTGAAGCCCGGCGGCAAGGTGATCGGCCTCGCCGGCCCGCCCGACCCGGATTTTGCCAGATCCATCGGAGCGAACCCGCTCATCGGGCTGGCGATCCGCTTCCTGAGCCGCAAGATCAGGAAGGCGGCACGGCGCCGTCGCGTCGGCTATTCATTCCTGTTCATGAAGGCCGACGGCGACCAGTTGCGGGAGATCGCCGCCCTCATCGAGTCCGGGATCATCCGTCCGGTCGTGGATCGGGTGTTTCCGTTCGAGGCGACCAAGGAGGCCTTGGCCTATGTCGAAGCGGGACGGGCAAAGGGCAAGGTCGTGGTCAAGGTGAGATAGGACGGCCCCGTCTGAGGGGGCGACGGCTCGCCGGCCCTGGACGGTCACGCCTCCGAGGGCTGCGATGCCGGCCCGCTTCGGGGGCCGGCCGCATCAACGCCCGTCTCGAACGGGACGGCCTCGTCATCGTCATCGGCCAGGTCGGGACTGCTGAACACCAGCGCCGTCGCCACGAACACCACGGCTTCCGTCGCTGCAAAGACCATCAGCTCCCCGAGCATCGATGCCTCCATTCATCGAACCATTGCAGGAGAAACGCGCGGCGGGCGATTTCGTCCCGGCCGACAGCCGGAGAATCTGAATCCGGCGGAGAATCCGAATCCGGGCGGGGCTTGCGGCCGGCGCCGCGCTCCGCCCTACTGGCGGACCGGAAAGGGAGGGCGGCGATGCAGCCGGCGATCGAGGCCGAGACCATCGAGGCGATCATCCGCGACGGCGTGCCGCTGATCGGCGCCTTCGGCGTCACGGTCACGGCGCTGGGGGCGGGCACGGCGACGCTGCTGATGCCCTGCCGCGAGGATTTCGTGCGCCCGGGCGGCACCATCACCGGCCCGGCGCTGTTCGGCCTGGCCGATGTGGCGCTGTATGCCGCGGTGCTCAGCCGGGTCGGCCGGGTGGAGCTGGCGGTGACCACCTCGATGGCGATCAACTTCCTGCGCCGCCCGGCCCTGGTGCCGGTGGTGGCCGAGGCCCGCCTGCTCAAGCTCGGCAAGCGCCTGGCCTATGGCGAGGTGCTGCTGTTCTCCGAAGGAGAGCCGGAGCCGGTGGCCCATGCCACCGGCACCTATTCGATCCCGCCGCCCGGGTGACGAACCGCTACAGCACGAAATCGCCGGCCTGGAGCGCGAGGGCCCTCGTCAGCACGATGTGGAAGTCGGAGGCGCCGTCGCCGTTCACGTCGCCGGCGATGATGGTGGTGGAGCCCGATACCGCATAGCGCAACTGTCCGGCGACATGGCCGAAAGCCGCCGTGCCGATGAAGCTGAAGCCCTGGTCGCCGGCCGCCGTGGTTTTGGCGTCGATGGCCGAAAGGTCGATCCTGTCGCCCTGCGACCGGGTGAAGTCGGTGATCCGGTCGGCATTCGCGCCGACGGCGCTGTGCGACGCGGCGGAGAAGGCGAAGCGGTCGGCGCCGGCACCGCCGACCAGGGTGTCCCGCCCGGCCCAGCCGTTCAGCACATTGGCGCCACCGTCGCCCGTGATAGTGTCGCTGCCGGCCGAACCGGTGACGTTCTCGATGCCGGTGTAGACGTCGCCGAGAGCCTCGCCGGACGATCCGACCCGGACGCCCAGATTGACCGTGACGCCGGCCGCCGCCGTCGCATAGGAGGCGGTGTCCAGTCCGGCGCCGCCGTCCAGGGAATCCGCGCCGCCGCCGCCGCGAAGCACGTCGTTGCCGCCTTCGCCGCGCAACGTGTTGGCGCCGGCGCTGCCGGTCAGCAGATCCGCACCCTGGCTGCCGGTGATGTGCTCGATGCCGAAATAGGTGTCGCCTTGGGCATAGCCGCCGGCGCCTTGGCCGGTCGCGAGGTTGGCGGTGACGCCCGTGGCGCCCTCCCAATAGGTCGCCGTGTCGGCACCGTTGCCGCCGTCCAGCCGGTCGGCACCCGATCCGCCGCGCAGGACATCGTCGCCGTCGAACCCGAAAAGCCTGTCGTTGCCGGCCATGCCCGACAGCACATTATTGCCGATCCCGCCCGAGATGGAATTGGCCAGGCCGTTGCCTGTGCCCGACAGGTTGAGGCCGAGGCCGTATTCCACCAGGACGAGATTCTCGATCGCTTCGAAACCGGCGAGCGACAGCGACAGCGACAGCGAGCCTTCGATCCCGTCGCTGCCGCCCCCGGCATACTCCCTGATCTGGTCGAGAAACACGCCGGCTGAAGAGAAGTCTTGCGCGCCGACGACATAGACGTCGCCATCGGCGCCGCCGTCGAGATAGTCGACTCCGCTGCCGCCGATCAGGCGGTCGGATCCGGCGTCGCCATAGAGCCGATCATCGCCCGCGCCGCCCGCGATCGTGTCGTTTCCTTCGTCGCCGGAACAGCTGTCCTCGTCGTCACCGCCGTCGACCTGGTCGCTTCCCGCGCCGGCGCGGATCTCGTCGTCGCCCGAACCGCCGTAAAGCTGGTCGTCGCCCACGGCAAGGCGGTAGACGAAATCGTTGCCGGAGCCGCCATCCATGTAGTTCGTGCCGCCCCCATCGGAGCGGATGTAGTCATCGTCACCGCCGCCGTAGATGTAGGTCGTCAGCCCGACGGCGGTATTGTGGCCGATATAGATATTGTCGTTTCCGGCATCTCCGGAATACACACCTGAATCACCTATCCTGTCGTCGATGTAGTCGTCGCCATAGCCGCCATAGAGCTGGTCGTTGCCGCTGTAGCCGTCGATGTAGTCGTCGCCGTAGTCGCCGTAGAGCTTGTCGTTGCCGTCATTGGAGTCGCCGTAGGAGGTGCCGCCGTCGAGATCGTCGTCGCCGTAGCCGCCATGGATCGTGTCGTCGCCGAGGTCGCCATACAGATAGTCATCGCCGTAGCCGCCGTTGATCAGGTCGGCGCCGGAATCGCCCCGAACAAAGTCATCGTCGCCATAGGCGTTGATTTCGTCGTCATTGACGGTTCCGTTCAGGGTGTCCTTATTGCCGGTGCCAGTGATCGCCATGCTAGCCGTCCCGTCTGCTTTGTTGCTGCGGTGAAGCCCGATCATCTTGCTTCAGCTCGGCGGCGTCGGCGTCATCCGAACAGGGGGTGCGCGGCAAGGCAAAGGGCGCGACCCTGGGGGCTTTGGCCACGCTCCGACGACACTGGTCGAAAGCGAGTTGGCGGCCGACGCCGCCGGGACCACTTCGGTCCCGCCGTCCCGCCGCGCCCCTAACCGGCTTGCCAGTTATGGCAGGCTGCCACAAAGCGGTCCCGAGGATTGCCATCTTCTGCCCGTCTTGTGCCCTCCTTTGCGCATTCGCGTGATTTCCGGTGGGGCAGGCATGTTGGCCGAAGCGATTTCCGGTGCTGTCGAGCGGATCTATGATGCGGCCCTGCGGCCGGAGGGATGGGCGGACGGCCTCGAAGCCGTGCGCCGGTTGGTCGGGGCCGACCATGCGGTGCTGCTGACCCGGGAGCCGGGACGACGGGCCGGCGGGGTCGGCGTCGGGGTCGATCACGAGGCCGTCAGGCGCCTGGCCGAGGCGGCCGGCGATGGCGGCGCGGCGGCGGACTGGCTGGGCTCGATCCCGGCGGGGCGGGTGGTGGCGTCGTCCAGCATGGTGGCCGATGCCGATTTCCTGCGGAGCGAGATGTACAACGAGGTCGTGCGGCCGATGAACGGCTTCCGCGCCGGCGTCTTCGCCTGGCAGGGCCGCCAGCGATCGCGCTTCGTCGCCGTCTGCCGGCCGCCGAAGGTCCGGGATTTCGCGCCGGCGGAGCTGCAGGCGCTGCAGCTGGTGATGCCGCATTTCGCGGCGGCGCAGCGGCTGCGCCAGCGGCTGGCCGCCAGCGAGCTGATGATGGCGGGCAGCCGGGCGGCCCTGGACGCGCTGGAGTGCGGCGTGATCCTGGTCGATGGCGAGTGCCGGCCGCATTTCGTCAACCGGCGGGCGGCGGAGATCGCGCGCCGGCATCGCGGCCTGCGCCTGTCCTCGGCCGGGATCGCCGCGGCGGCGCCGGCCGAGACCACCCTGCTGCGCCAGATGGTGGCGGCGATGGCGATGATCCTGGCGCGGCCGGCGGAGGCCGCCCTGCCGCGCTGCGCCGCCGCGGCCTCGGCCCGGCTGTGCCTGTCGGACCCGGAGGGCCGCGCGCCGCTGGTGCTGACGGTCGCGCCGATCACCGCCGTCGACCCGCTGGACGGGCGCTGCGGCCCGGCCCGCGCGGCGATCTTCATCGCGGCTCCGGACGAGGCCCGGTCGGTCGACGAGCGCGCCCTGATGACCGCCTTCGGCCTGACCGCGCGGGAGGCGGAGGTGACCTCGCGCCTGGCCTCCGGCGCCACCCTCGGCAGCCTGGCGGCGGAGTGGCGGGTCAGCGTCAACACCCTGCGCGGCTATCTCAAGACCGTGTTCGACAAGACCGGCACCCGGCGCCAGGCCGATCTGGTGCGGCTGGTGATGCAGGGCTTCGCCGCGGCGTGATCGCGGCCATGGTCCGGAACGCCAGCAATCCTGCGGCTTACGGCGATGGTATTCCAATACCGTTCCGCTAAGTCGCTGTCGTTTCGTCGCTTTTTTCCGTTGACGGCGGCAGCTGCGGCGCGTAGACAGCCGCCTCTCGCCGGATCCCCTCCCCAGGGGTTCCCGGCGGCATCCGTTCCCGACCCTCGATCAAGGGCCCGTCATGAAGACATATTCCGCCAAGCCCGCCGAGGTGGAGAAGAAGTGGATCGTGGTCGACGCCGACGGCGTCGTTCTCGGTCGGCTTGCCAGCATCATCGCGTCACCCCTCACGTCGATACCGGCGACAACGTCATCGTCGTCAATGCCGAGAAGGTCCGCCTGACCGGCAACAAGCGCCAGGACAGCATCTTCTACTGGCACACCGGCTATGCCGGCGGCATCAAGGGCCGGTCGAAGGGCCAGATCCTCGATGGCGCCCATCCGGAGCGTGTGATCGAGAAGGCGGTCGAGCGCATGATCACCCGCGGCCCGCTGGGCCGTAAGGTCATGGGCAACCTCAAGGTCTATGCCGGTGCGTCGCATCCGCACGAGGCACAGCAGCCCGAGGCGCTGGACGTCGCTGCCATGAATCCGAAGAATAAGAGGTAAGGCCGTGGCCGATCTGCAGTCCCTCTCCGATCTGAAGCCGACCCTCGACACCGCCGTGGCCGAGGCCGCGCCGGTGGAGCCGAAGCGCGACGCCCAGGGCCGTGCCTACGGCACCGGCCGCCGCAAGGACGCGGTCGCCCGCGTCTGGATCAAGCCGGGCACCGGCAAGGTCACCGTCAACGGCCGCGACCAGGAGGTCTACTTCGCCCGCCCGGTGCTGCGCATGCTGCTGAAGCAGCCGTTCGAGGTGTGCGACCGGACCAACCAGTTCGACGTCATCTGCACCGTCAAGGGCGGCGGCCTCTCCGGCCAGGCCGGCGCGGTGCGCCACGGCCTCAGCCGCGCGCTGGAGCATTACGAGCCGGGCCTGCGCCCGGCGCTGAAGGCGCATGGCTTCCTCACCCGCGACTCGCGCGTGGTCGAGCGCAAGAAGTACGGCAAGGCCGGCGCCCGCCGGAGCTTCCAGTTCTCCAAGCGCTGATCCGTTCGGATCCGTTGTTCGGAAAGGGGCGCCTTCGGGCGCCCCTTTTTCGTTGGGCTGGTCGCCGGCGGGGCGAGGGCGTGGTCGCGATCAGGGTCGGGGTCACGACGGCCGGGGCGGCCTGTGCGGCCGGGGCGGTGGCCACGGTCGGGATCACCGCCGGCCGGGTCGGCTGGATCGCGGTGACGCCGGCGAAGCGGCGGCCGTAATCGCTGATCCGCACGCCGTTGTCGTCGGCCGGGTCGTAGGCGCCGGCGGTGGCGATGAAGCGCGCGGTGCCGTCCGGCCCGCCCAGATGCATCATGGCGCGCAGCCCGTCCCAGGTGATCGGCACCCCGGCGACATAGCCGCCGATCCGCCGGTCCAGGCCGCGCTGGGCGATCTCGCGGTCGAGATGGGCGAGGTGCAGGCGGAACGCCGCGACCTGAGCCGCCGGCGTGTCCAGGAAATCGCCGATCGACCGCACCTCGGGATAGCCCGGGATGTGGAAGCTGCCGCGCCAGCGGTTGCGCGTGTCCTCGGCCGCCAGCGTCTCGCCCGGGTCGTAGAGGCCGGCGATCGCCGCGGCCGATTCGCCGAGCTGGAACAGCCCGGCATAGCCGCCCTTGTTCATCTGCAGCGGGTCGCGGCTGCTCTCGGCCGCGGCCAGCAGCTCGGCGAAGGCGTGGTCGCCGGAATGCGGGATGTCGTCGGGCACCAGGCTCAGGGCCGGGCCGACCGGAGCGATGGGCACGGTGAAGTGAGGCGCCGGATGATTCGTGGCCGGCGCGGCCGTCATCAGCAGGCTGCCGGCGACGATGGCCAGCACGGCGTTGCGTCGTGATGAGGTCATCCGATCGCCGCTCCGGTGACTCCGCGGGCCGCATGGTGCCGGCCGGGGCCGGACGAGGCAAGCAGACTTTGCCCGGTGGGACGGAATGACTCAGGCGGTCGCGCCCCTCACGCCTGGCTCACCACCTTGACGAAGCGCACCGGTCCGCCCTCGGCGCGATAGGCGTAGGGCCGGTCGCTGGCCAGGCGCAGGGCGTGGCCGGCGGGGGCGGCGAGGGTGGTGCCGTCGACCTCCAGCACCAGCACGCCCTCCTGCACCAGGATCAGCTCCATCGTCCCGGCCGGGTCGGGTGCCGCGTCATAGCGGGCGTCGGCCTGCAGCCGCCAGTCCCACAGCTCGGCCTTGCCGGCGGCGGCGAGCAGCCGGGCGCTGCCCGCCGGCGATTGCCACACCGTGGCGAAATCCTGCGGCGGGATCACCCGGGCCGCCGCCTCCTCGCCGGCGCCGACCAGGGCGCCGAAGCCGATGCCCAGGCCGGCGGCGATCTCCGCCAGCGTGGCGATGCTCGGGTTGGTCTCCGCCTTCTCGATCAGCGCCAGCATCCGCAGCGACACGCCGCTTCGCTCGGCCAGCGCCGCCTGGCTCAGGCCGCGCGCCTGCCGCTCCTGCCGCAGCCGCTGCGCGATCCGGTCCAGCACCTGTCGCGACGATGTCATGGCCTCGGTTTCGCATCTTGTTGCCGATCGAGATGTAATATATTGCATAATGGAATGCGATCGATTTCCGGGGATGCGGCGATGACCTTCCAGCCTTTTGCGCTCGAGCAGTGGCAGTCGGAGTGGGAGCACACGGTCGAGATCAACCTCGCCGACAGCTCGGTGCGCTGCGCCTCGCTGCGCGAGGTGCTGGACGCCGGGGCGGTCGACCGGCTGCTGGACCAGGTGCTGTTCTACCCGCAGGTCAACGGCACCGAGGCGCTGCGGGTCCGGATCGCCAGCCTCTATGCCGGGGCGCGGGCCGACCAGGTGCTGGTGACGACGGGCGCATCGGAGGCCAACCAGATCCTGTGCCAGGCGCTGCTGTCGCCGGGCGACGAGATCGTGGTGATGGAGCCGGGCTACCGCCAGGTCTGGGGCATCGCCCGCAACCTCGGCTGCACGGTGAAGAGCTTTCCGCTGCTGCCCGACCAGGGCTGGCGGCCGGATCTCGACGCGCTGGAGGCGGCGGTCGGGCCGCGCACCCGGATGATCGCCATCGTCAACCCGAACAACCCGACCGGCAGCATCCTGACGGCGGCAGAGGCGGCGCGGATCACCGCCATCGCCGCCAGGGCCGGCGCCTGGCTGCATGTCGACGAGGTCTATCGCGGCACCGAACGCCTGGCCGATGAGGAGACGCCGAGCTTCTGGGGCGGTTACGAGCGGGTGGTGGTGGTCGGCAGCCTGTCCAAGGCCTATGGCCTGGCGGGCCTGCGCATCGGCTGGCTGGTCGGGCCGAAGGACCTGGTCGAGGAGGCGTGGCGCCGGCACGAATATGTCGTCATCGCCGCCGCCGGCCCGTCGATGCTGCTGGCCGAGATGGCGCTGGAGCCGGCCACCCGCGCCCGGCTGGTCGGCCGGCAGCGCGAGCTGTCGCGCAGCGGCTGGGCCGGGCTGGAGCGCTGGCTGTCCGCCAATCCCGATCTGGTCTCGGCGGTGCCGCCGGCGGCCACGGCGCTGGGCTTCGTGCGCTATCACCTCGACCTGGATTCGGTCGTGGTGGCCGATGCGATCCGGCGCCGGAGCTCGGTGCTGGTGGCGCCGGGCGTCTATCTCGGCGCCGAGCACCATCTGCGCATCACCCATGGCTACGAGCACGCGCCCGCCGCGCTGGACCGCATCGCCACGGTGCTGCGGGAGCTGAAGGCCGGGCGGAGCTGAGGCAGGGCAGGCCTCTTCCCCTTGCTGTCATCCTCGGGCTTGACCCGAGGATCCAGGGCGGCTGGAGCGGCTCTCTGTGGCCCCTGGATTGCCGGGTCAAGCCCGGCAATGACAACAAAGGGGAAGGGCGAAGAACCCAGCCTCCCGCCCCTAGCCGTCCTCCCGCAAATATCGGCCATGACCCTGACGCCGGTTCGGCTGCGCCCGCGGATGTGTTAAGTCATCACCTCCGATCTCTTTCCGAGGGCAAGGCGATGCCGGCGACGGTGTTCATCGATGGCGAGGCTGGCACGACGGGGCTGCAGATCCGCGACCGTCTGGGCCGCCGCACCGATGTCGAGATCGTCAGCCTGGCCGAGTCCGAGCGCAAGGACCCGGCGGCGCGCCGCCGGCTGCTGAATTCGGTCGACGCCGCCATCCTGTGCCTGCCGGACGATGCCGCGCGCGAGGCGGTGGCGATGGTCGAGAACCCGGATGTGCGGGTGATCGACGCCTCGACCGCCTATCGCACCGCCGAGGGCTGGACCTACGGCTTCCCCGAGCTGGCGCCCGGCCAGGCCGAGGCGGTGGCGGCGTCCAAGCGCATCTCCAACCCCGGCTGCTACCCGACCGGCGGCATCGCCCTGCTGCGGCCGCTGATCGACCGCGGCCTGGTGCCGGCCGACCATCCGGTCACGATCAACGCGGTCAGCGGCTACACCGGCGGCGGCAAGAGCCTGATTGCCCGCTACGAGGCCGACAAGAAGGGCCCGCCCTTCTTCCTGTACGGGCTGAAGCTGGCGCACAAGCATGTGCCGGAGCTGCAGCGCTGGTCCGGCCTGGCGCATGCGCCGATCTTCGTGCCCGCGGTCGGGCATTTCGCCCAGGGCATGCTGGTCTCGCTGCCGCTGCAGCTATGGTCGCTGCCGAAGCAGCCCTCGGCCGCCGACCTGCATGCGGCGCTGGCCGAGCACTACCAGGGCCAGGCCTTCGTCTCGGTCGCGCCGCTGGCCGATGCCGAGGCGCTGGCGGAGCTGGAGCCCGAGGCGCTGAACGGCACCAACCAGCTGCGCCTGTTCGTCTTCGGCAATGCCAAGGAACAGCAGGCGCTGCTGGTGGCCCAGCTCGACAATCTCGGCAAGGGGGCGTCGGGCGCCGCGGTGCAGAACCTGAACCTGGCGCTGGGCCTGGCCCCGACCGCCGGGCTGCTGCCGGCGCGGTCGCAGGCGGCCTGAGATGGCTGCAGGCGCGGTGATCCTGCCCTATCGCGACAGGCAGCCGCGGATCGCGCCGGACGCCTTCATCGCGCCCGGCGCCGTGGTGATCGGCGATGTCGAGATCGGGCCGGGCAGCAGCGTCTGGTTCGGCTGCGTCATCCGCGGCGACATGCAGCCGATCCGCATCGGCGCCCGCACCAACATCCAGGACGGCACGGTGATCCATGTCGCCTCGGCCGACGGCCCGACCCATATCGGCGACGACGTCACCATCGGCCATATGGCCCTGATCCATGCCTGCACGCTCGAGAATCGCAGCTTTGTCGGCATGAAGGCCTGCGTCATGGACCGGGCGGTGGTCGAGAGCCGCGCCATGGTCGCGGCCGGGGCGCTGCTGACCCCCGGCAAGCGCGTGCCGGCCGGCCAGCTCTGGGCCGGCGGCCCGGCCCGCTTCGTCCGCGCCTTGACCGACGAGGAGCACGAGCACCACCGCAAGCTGGCGGAGGGCTATGTCGCGCTCGGCGTCGAGTACCGCGCCAATGTGGTGCTGGACTCCGGGTCGGCGCTTTAGAGACCGTCTGTAAATGCACCTGGCGCGGCCGTCTGACGGCGGTGTCTGCGCTTCCGGTGCTCACGGACTCAAACGTCCGCTGCGCTCCGGTTCTCGAAACCACCGCCAACCGACTCTCGCCAGCGCATTTCCAAACGATCTCTTAGTCTTCGTGGGCGGCTAGGCTGGCCTTGTAGGCCAGGACGCGCTGCCGCAGCTTGCGCGGGCGGGGCATCATCCAGCGCTTGTGCAGCCACAGCCACTGCTCGGGCCGGCTGCGGACCCAGCCTTCGACCACCTCGTTGAGGGCAATGGTCGCGGCCTCGATGTCGGCCTTGCGGTCGCCGCTGCGCGGCATCGCCAGCGGCGGCTCGAACACCGCGCGGTAGCGGGCGCCGGCCTGGCGCTCGATCCTGACCGGGATCACGTCGCAGCCGAGATGATAGGCCATGGCCACCGCGCCGGGCGAGGTCATGGCGTCATGGCCCATGAACGGCACCTTCAGCCCGCCATTGTAGCGCTGGTCGACCATCATCCCGAGCACGCCGCCGGCGCGCAGCACTGACAAGGCGCGCTTGGCGTCCGATCCCTCCATCCGCTTCTCCAAGAGGATGGTGCCGACCGAGCTGCGGATGCGGTGCAGCAGCCACCCGACCAGCGGGTTCTTCGGCGGCCGGGCGATGGCGGTGAAGGGCACGCCGTGATTGGCGGCGACCGCGGCCCCGACCTCCCAATTGCCGAAATGGCCGATCGCCATGACCACGCCGCGGCCGCCGTCGCGGGCGGCCAGGAAATGCTCG
>JAEKLZ010000458.1 GCA_019508225.1 Inquilinus limosus
GCACGGTGCTGGATCTCGGCTGCGGCATCGGCCGTTTCGCCGCGGCGATCGCCGGGCGGGTCAGGCGGGTCGTCGGACTCGACATCTCGGCCCGGATGGTGGCCGAGGCGCAGCGGCGCTGCGCCGGGCTGGCGAATGTCGAGATCCGCCGGACCTCGGGCCGCGACCTCGCCGGCATCGGCACCGCGACGATCGACACGATCCTGGCCGCCGACAGCTTTCCCTATCTCGTGCTCGCCGGGCCGGCCCTGGTGCGACGGCATGTCGAGGAGGCCGCGCGGGTGCTGAAGCCCGATGGCCATCTCCTGATCCTCAACCACTCCTATCGGGGGGATGAGGAGGCGGATCGCCGGGAGCTGCAGGCCCTGGCGGCGGATTGCGGCTTCCGGCTGCGCCAGGCCGCAACCCGCCCCTTCGCCTTATGGGACGGGCTGGCCTTCCATCTGGTCCGGAACGGGTGATGCTCAGGGCGTGACGGCGCCCGCCTTGACCGGCAGTGCGGCGTCCGGTCGGACAGCGCGGAAGCCGACCGTCACTGGGAGCGGGGCGGCCGAGCGCACGAAATAGGCGATCGTCTTTTCCAGGCCGTCCTCCAGCGCCACCCGGGGCGACCAGCCGAGCAGGCTCTTCGCCCGCCCGATATCGGGCCGCCGCCGCTGCGGGTCGTCCACCGGCAAGGGCTTCCGCACGATGCGGGAGCGCGAGCCGGTCAGGGCCAGCACCCGCGTCACCAACTCGCGCACCGTCAGCTCGGTGGGGTTGCCCAGGTTGACCGGGCCGCCCGGTGAGGTTCGGCAGGCCATCAGCCGCAGCAGCCCGTCGACCAGGTCGTCGACATAACAGAAGGAACGGGTCTGCTCGCCGGTGCCGTAGACCGTGATGTCGTCGCCGGCCAGCGCCTGGGTGACGACGTTCGACACCACCCGCCCGTCATCCGCCCGCATCCGCGGCCCGTAGGTGTTGAAGTTCCGCGCCACCCGCACCTCGGCCCGGCCGGCGCGCTCGAAGTCGAAGGTCAGCGTCTCCGCCGCGCGCTTGCCCTCGTCATAGCAGGCGCGGGGCCCGGTCGGGTTGACATGGCCCCAATAGCTCTCAGCCTGCGGATGGACCTCGGGGTCGCCATAGACCTCGCTGGTCGAGGCCAGCAGGAAGCGGGCCTTCTTGCGTTCGGCCAGGGCCAGCAGGTTGCGGGTGCCGAGCACGCTGGTCAGCATCGTATGCTCGGGATCCGACTGGTACTGCGGCGGCGAGGCGGCGCAGGCGAGGTTGAAGACCACATCCACCGATCCGCGGGCCAGCGAGGCGGGGGGCGGGGCGATCACGTCGGCTTCGACCAGGTCGAAGCGGGCGTCGCGCGCCAGATGCTGCAGATTCTGCCGCCGGCCGGTGCGGAGATTGTCGAGGCAGACGACCCTGAACCCGTCCGCGAGCAGGGCATCGCAGAGATGGGATCCGATGAACCCGGCGCCCCCGGCGACGATGGCGGTGCGCTGTTTGCCGTTCTTCATGATCATCCTTCCTCGTTGACGCCCGTGCCTATTTCACGACCCGGAGATGCGGACCGGACCCGCCAGCCCGGCCTCGGTCGCCGCCATTCGCGGCGGCGCGGATCCGATGCCGGCCCGCCAGCTCGTCCACCCGATGCCGCAGCACCTCCTCCAGCTCCGCGGCACGGCGGTCGGAGGAATGCTCCGCCAGCACCCGGTGCCGCGCCGCCTCGCCGATGCTCCGGCGTAGCGGCTCGGGGCATTGGGTCAGTAGCCCGACGACCTCGTCGCCGCCGCGGGCGAGGCAGATCTCGATGCCGGGGGCGAAGATCGATTCGATGCCGTCCCAGCGGTCGGAGATCACCGGGGTGCCGCAGGCGGCGGCCTCGAACAGCCGCACGCTCGGGCTGTGGCCGGCGCGGATCATGTCGGCGCGGGTGACGTTCAGGGCGAAGCGGCAGGAATTGTAGAAGGCGCAGTGGTCGCGTGGCGGCACATGTTCGATGCGGGTCACATTCCCCGGCCAACGGATGTCGCGCGGGAATTGCGACCCGGCGACCACGAAGCGCAGCTCCGGCAGTCTTCGCGCCGGCTCCAGCAGCAAGCTCTCCAGCGTCGGCTGGCGATCCGGGCTGTAGGTGCCGAGATAGCCGAGGTCGTAGCGCAGCGCCTCCGGCGCGGGACGGTAGGCTTCGGTGTCGACGGAGCAGTACAGCGGGTGCGCCGCGCGGGCGCCGTACTGCTGCATCAGATGCGCCAGGGTCGGTCCGCCGGTGAAGGACAGGTACATGTCGAAACCGGGGATCAGGTCGGGCGACAGGTACTCGAAATCAGCGCGCTCCAGTTTCGCCAGGGTCACCGGCGTGTCGATGTCGTAGAACGCGGTCACCCCCGTGGCGACGGTCTGCACCCAGGCCGACACGGCGACGCCGTCCGCGACATAGGAGCCGACGATCACGGCATCGGCTTCCGCAACCTCCGCGCGATGGGCGATCAGCCCGTCCGGACCGGAATAGAGCGTCAGCCGGCAGAAATCGGGATCTGGCAGGTCGCGGTTCTCGGCATACCAGGGCTGGTCCTGCTCCAGGAACAGGATGTCGTGGCCGCGCCGCGCCAGGGCCTGCAGCAGGGCCCGGTAGGTGGTGGCGTGGCCGTTGCCCCAGGAGGAGGAGAGGCTGAGGCCGATGAAGACGAGGCGCAGGGGGCGGGTCATGCGGCGGTCCTCTCGCGCTTCGCCGCGGCGGTCTCGCACAGCAGGGCGTCGACCTGGGCGCCGCGGCGGGCATAGGTGTGCTCGGCCAGGATCCGGGTCCGGGCGGCCGCGCCGATGGCCTGCGACCGCCCGCGGTCCAGCGCCTGCAGATGGGCCGCGACCTCGGCGCCGTCGCGGGCGACCAGCACCTCCTCATCGGGCTTCAGGAACAGCTCGATGCCTTCCCAGGAATCCGTGATCAGGCAGCCGCCGGCGCCCGCCGCCTCGAACACCCGGGTGGCGGGGGAGAAGCCGGTCGCCGCCATGCTGTCGCGGGCGATGTTCAGCACCGCCAGAGGCGTGGCGTTGAAGGCGTTGTGGTCGGCCGTGCCGACATGGCCGATCCAGCGCGTGTTGCGCGGCATGGCACGCCCGTCCCAGCCGGCGCCGCCGATCAGGAAGCGGCGATCGGGCAGCCGCGCCGCCGGGGCCAGGAGGAAGGCGGCGACCCGGGCCTCGCGGTCCGGCAGCCGGTTGCCCAGGAAGGCCAGGTCGCATTCGAAGCGCGGGTCCGGCGGCACCGGATGGTGAGTCTCCGGGTCCAACGCGTTGTAGATCGGCACGCAGCGCCGGGCGCCGAGCGCCTCATAGGCTGAAATCACCGGCGGGCCGCCGCCATAGGTCAGCACCAAGTCCAGCCCCGGCAGGGCGCGGCTCAGCGGATGGTCCGGGCCGCCGCGCTGCAGCTCGGCCAGGGTCGCCGGCGCATCGACGTCCCAGAAGATCCGGATCGCGTCCGGCCGGGCCGCGGCCATGGTGCCCTCGATCAGCAGCTCGTCGAACACGCCGACGCCGCTGGCCTTCACCACCACATCCGCCAGCGCCGCCTCGGCGACCACGCCGCGCAGGGCCTCCTCGCTCGCCGGATAGACGCGGACCTCGGCCCAGTCGGGCGGATCGATGTCGCGATGCGCCTGCCGGTCGAAGGCGTCGGGCTCGTAGAAGGTGATCCGGTGGCCGCGGCCGGCGAGGTCGCGCAGCAGGCCGCGGTAGTAGGTGGCGGCGCCGTTCCAGTAGGACGACAGCAGGCTGGAACCGTAGAAGGCGATCCTCATGCGACGGACTCCATCGGGGTGGCGGTGCGCAGCCGGGCCAGGATCGCCAGCAGCTCGCGCATGCGGTGGGCGCAGCTGTGCCGGGCATGGATCGTCTCCAGCCCGCTGGCCGCGAGGCTGCGGCGCAGCTCCGGATCGTCGCGCAGGGCGGTCAGGTGACCGGCCATCTCCGCGCCGTCCCGGGCAACGAGATAGTCCTCGCCCGGCCGGAACAGGCCCTCGGCATCGTGCCAGGGGGCACAGGCGAGAGGGATGCCGCAGGCCAGGGCCTCGAACACCCGGATCGTCGGGATGCCCGGCAGCTGCTCGACATAGAAGCGGCGCGGCACATGGACCGTGGCCAGGTGCCGGGCGAAGGCCGCCGGGACGTCGGCATTGGCCAGCCAGCCGTGATACTGCGCGCCTTCGGCGGCCAGGCGGGCCAGCGCCTCCGGCGGATAGCGCACGCCATGGATGTCGAGCGGCAGCCCGGCGGCCCGGGCCGGCTGGAACAGGAAGGTGTCGAGCTCGGCGCTGCGTTCCTCGTCGCCCCAGTTGCCGACCCAGATCAGCCCGGCGCGAGCGCCTTCCTCGTCCGGCGGCCGGAACAGGCGAGTGTCGGCCGCCTCATGCCAGATGAAGGCGCGGCGGCCCCAGCCCCAGCGCCGATACACCTCCGCCAGGGCGGCGCCGAAGGCCAGCACGCCGTCATAGCCGTCGAGGTCGAAGCGATGGATCGCCTCCGGGTCGCTGACGGCGCGGTGATGGGTGTCGTGGAACAGGGCGGTGAAGCGGGCACCCCGGCGCCGCAGCCGGCCGATGGCGGCGACCAGCCCGGGATCGTTCCATTCATGGACGATCACGGCATCGGCGCTGTCCAGCGCCTGCTCCAGGTCGATGTCCGGCTCATAGGCGGCCGAGGACAGCTCGGGATAGGCCTGCCGATACGCAACCAGGGCGTCCTCGCCATGGTCGCGCAGCAGGTTCTCCAGGCTCCAGGCGTCGGCCGGCTCGAACACCGCGACCTCGTGCCCGGCCTGGACCAGCTCGCGCAGCACGCCGCGCAGGAAATGCGCGTTGCCGTGGTTCCAGCAGGAGCGCAGGGAGTGGGTGAAATAGACGAATTTCATTCCGCCGCCTCCCGCGCGGGCCGCCGCGCCGCTGTGGCCGCCAGGCCGCGATACAGGCTGGCCATCCTGTCGGCCATGGCGGCGATGGTGTAGCGCGCCGCGCGCCGGCGCGCGGCTTCGCCCAGATGGTGCCGCAGGCCGCAATCGCGCAGCACCCGGCCGAGGGCGGCGGCGATCGCCGCCTCGTCGCGCGGCGGCACGAAATCCGCGGCGTCTGCCCACAGCTCGCGGAAGGTCGGGATGTCGGACAGCACCAGGGCACAGCCGGCCTGGGCCGCCTCCAGCACCGCCAGGCCGAAGGGCTCGAACAGCGCGGTCGAGGCGAAGACCGGCCGGTGGACGAGGCAGTCGCGCATCGCGTCGCCGCTCAGCGTGCCGAGGCACAATGCGTGGCGCGGGGCCACGCGGGCGCCGTTCGGGCCGGTCAGCGGGCCGGCCAGCAGCAGCCGGACGCCCAGGCGGGCGGTGGCGTTGTCCAGGGCCTGGACGTTCTTGCCCTCGTCCCACAGCCGGCCGGCGCTGAACACGAACTCCGCCGGCTCGCCGTCAGCTTCAGGCTCGGGCGGGGCCGCGCGGCCGTTCCAGACCGCGGCAGGCAGGGTCGGCAGCCGGTGCACCGCCCGGGTGGCGCGGGCAAAGGCGCGGCTGGGCGCCACCACCGCATCGGCCGCATGCAAGCCGCGGCGGACCAGGCCGGCCCGCCAGCCGAAATCGTCCGGCAGCGGGCCCGTCCGCACACCGGCCCACCAGGTGGCGACGCAGGAATGATGGACGGCGACGGTCGGTACCGGGAACGCCGTCCCGGCGGCCAGGGCGGGTGTGTTCAACTGCACGATCCCGGCGCCGGTCTCGACCGCCAGCGCGGCGATCCTGCGGCCGGCGGCCTCGACCTCCTCCGGCCGTCCGGCCAGCCAGTCGAGCGGCAGCGCGGTTTCCACCAGCCGCAGCCCGGGCACCAGCCCGGCGGACCAGCGCTGGTCCTCATCCGGCAGCGGGCCGAGCACCGCCAGCGTGGTCTCGACGTCGTGCCGGCGGGCCAGGGCGGCGGCCAGATCCAGCGCATAGGGCCAGACCCCGCCGACCGCATCCGCCGTCATCAGCAGCCGGCGGGGCGTGCTCACGCCGGGCTGCACGATGCCTCCAGCTCTCTCAGGGGCAGCGGGCGCTCGTCCTGGATGTCGCTGAAATGATCGAACTGACTCAGATAGTGCTCATGCGCCCGTTCCCAGGCCCGGTCGTCCGGCTGGCCCCAGAGCCGCCGGTAGTCGGGCGAGCTGGGATAGGGGTACAGCGGCACCGGGTCGTTGGCCCAGACGCCGTTGCTCTGCAGCCGATCGCGCCAGGCGGCGATCAGGTCGGGATCGTCCTCCGACGTCTTGATCAGGTTGGCCTGGACGAAGGGCACGCTGCGGCGGGCGTAGAGCAGCCGGTCCGCCAGCTCGTCGGTGGTCATCTTGCAGTTCTTGGTCAGGAGGTCGCGGCCCTCGCGGGTCAGGCTCTCGACCCCGGCCTCGATCGACACGCAGCCGGCCCGGCCCAGCAGGTCCAGCATCTCCGGCTTCCACAGGTCGATGCGCATCTGCACGCCGAACTCGATCGGGCGGTCGACCAGCGCCTCCAGCAGCGGCTTCTGCGGCAGGAAGATCTCGTCGACGAAGTAGAGATAGGTCGCGCCTTGGGCGATCAGCCCGTCGATCTCCTGCAGCAGGATCGTCAGGTCGCGGCGGCGATAGGCGTCGCGGAACTCGTTCTTGGCGCAGAAGCTGCAGTGATAGGGGCAGCCGCGCGAGGCCTCGACCTCAGCGCCGGGGCCATGCGCCTCGGTGCCGAAGCGGTGGTGGTGATGGTCGTGGCGCCGGATCCATTCGTCGGGCCAGCGCAGCGCCGGCATGTCGGTGAAGCGGCTGGCGTTGAGGCCGCCGTTGACGACGACCTCGCCGCCGTCGCGGAAGGCGATTGCCGGCACCCGGCGCAGGTCCGGCTCCTCGGCCAGGGCCGCCACCACCTCCTCGCATTCGCCGCGCACGACGATGTCGGCGCCGAGCTTGCGCAGCGTGGTCTCGGGCGTGACCGAGGCGTGCGGGCCGACCGCCACGGTGCGGCCGCCGCGGCCGTCCAGCGCGACGATGAACTCGCGCGGGATGCGCAGCTCCGGCGGGGCGCAGCGCCAGAACAGGTAGGTGGGTGCCGTGGTGACCACGGTCATGTCAGGCCCGAAGGCCGCGGTCCGGTCGGCCAGGACCTGCATCTCGGTGCGGCAGAGATGGCCGTCCAGCATCAGCACCTCGTGCCCGGCGGCTTGCAGCAGCGCCTTGGAATAGCCGAGCTCGAGCGGCAGATGCGGCTCCCGGCACCCGAAATAGATGCTGTGGTCATACCGCCAGGGCGGGTTGATCAGGGCGATCTTCACGAGATGGCCTCCGCTCGCTGTTCGCGGGGATCGGGGGTGAAAGGAACGTCGACACGGTTGCGGCGCAGCCATTCGGCCAGCCGGGTGAGCCCGTCGCGCCAGGGCAGCGGCTCCGGCAGGCGCAGCGCCTGGCGGGCCCAGCCGATGTCCGAGACGTAGTAACGCTGGTCGCCGGCC
>JAEKLZ010000459.1 GCA_019508225.1 Inquilinus limosus
ACGGGTCTGCACCCGGCTGCCCGGCTGCAGCCGGTACTGGCCGGCGGTGACGACACTGGCGCCGGCGTCGAGGCCGGTCTCGACCACCGCGGTGCCGTCGGTGATCTGGCCGATGCCGACCGGCCGCAGCTCGACCGTGTCATCCGGCTTCACGGCGTAGACATAGAGCCCGTCGGGCCCGCGCTGGATCGCGGTGGAGGGCACGGTGACCACGTTCTGCTCGGTCCGCAGCAGCAGCCGGACATCGACAAACTGGCCGGGCCACAGCTGGTTGCTTTTGTTCGGGAAGGTCGCCTTCAGGCGGATCGTACCGGTGGCCTGGTCGATCTGGTTGTCGACCAGTTCCAGCGTGCCCTGGTCCAGCGGCTTGTCGTCGCCACGGGTGTCGGCGAACACCGTCAGCGGGCCCTTGGCCATCGCCGCCGAGATCTCCGGCAGGTTCTCCTCCGGCAGGGTGAAGATCACCGTGATCGGGTGCAGCTGGGTGATCACCACCAGCCCGCCGGTGTCGGTGGCGTGGACGATGTTGCCCTGGTCGACCAGGCGGATGCCGGTGCGGCCGTTCAGCGGCGAGGTGATGGTGGTGTAGCTGAGCTGGGTGGCGGCGTTGTCGATCGCCGCCTGGTCGCCCTCGATCTGCGCCTGCAGCTGCAGGATCAGCGCCTTCTGGGTGTCGACGCTCTGGCCTGTCGCATACTGCTTCAGGTTCTGGAAGCGCGTCAGGTCGAGCTGGGCGTTGGCCAGCTGCGCCTCGTCCTTGGCCTTGGTCGCCTTGGCCTGGTCCAGCGCCGCCTGGAACGGCCGCGGGTCGATCTGCGCCAGCGTCTGGCCGGCATCCACATGCTGGCCTTCCTGGTAGGAGATCGTCTGCAGCTGGCCGTCGACCCGGCTCTTCACCGTCACCGTGTTCAGCGCCTGGACGGTGCCGAGGCCGGTCAGGTAGACGGGCACGTCGCTGCGGCGGGCCGCCGTTGCCTCGACCGGCACGGCCGGGGGCGGCGCGGCCTGGGGCGCGGCCGAGGCGGCGCTGCCGCGCAGCTCGCGCCCCACCAGCACGGCGGCGCACAGCGCGACGAGGACGATCGGGGCACCGATCCGAAACATCGTCCGGCGGGCGATAAAGGGCATCTGCGGCTCTCCAGCGGGACAATCGGGCGGACAATCGGGAATAGCGCGGGCGAGAGTGGCGCGGGCGCCGGCGGCCGATGGACCGCGGCGCCCGCAAGCGACGTCTCCTCCCGATCACTCGGCCGATCCGATGCATGCCCCCGGGCGCCGGCCACGAAAGGCCGGGACAGGTCCGCGGATCGATATTGCGTCAGGTGGGAGGCCGGAACGGGGCGCGCCAATGCAACCTGTGCACGGCGCCATGCACGCCGTGAATGAGCGAAGCGGGTCATAGCGCCTGCGCCACCCCTGCCACGAGCTGCCGCAGCCAGTGATGGGCAGCCAGCCCGTCCACCCGCCGCTGCCAGTGCATGGCGATCTCGACCCGCGGCGAGGCGAGCGGCAGCGGCCGGACCTCCAGCCCATGGGCCTGCGCCAGACGCTCGGCCAGGTGCCGGCGCAGCACCGCGATCATCGGCGCCGCGGCCAGGACAGGCCCGGCCGACAGCAGCGGGACGCGCAGCGCGATCCGGCGCTGCAGGCCGAGCCCGGCCAGGGTGCGGTCGAGGAAGCCCAGCTCCTCG
This sequence comes from Inquilinus limosus, assembly GCA_019508225.1. Lineage (GTDB taxonomy): Bacteria > Pseudomonadota > Alphaproteobacteria > DSM-16000 > Inquilinaceae > Inquilinus > Inquilinus limosus_D. The sequence goes on from JAEKLZ010000459.1 coordinate 1,692, forward strand.
GACAGGGACGAGACCTCGACATGCGGCAGGGCCGCGAGATCGACGGCGGTCAGCGCCCGGCCGGCGCCAGCGAGGCCGCGCCCCAGCAGGGCGACGAAATCATCGCGCAGCAGGCGGTGGCGGACGAAGCGATCGCCGTCCGGATCGCCCGTGCCGATCGCCAGGTCGAGATCGCCGCGGTCGAGCCGCTCGGACACGTTCAGCATCCCGTTGGCGCGGATATCGAGCACCATGCCCGGGGCCAGGGCGGCGCAGCGCGCCACGATCGCAGGCGCCAGCACCACCGCGCCATAGGTGTCGACCGCGATCCTGAAGCTGTGGGCCGCCGCAGGGTCGAAGGTGGGGGCGTGCAGCGACAGCTGCAGGTCGCCGAGCGCCCGGCGGACCGGCGCTGCGATCTCCTCGGCCCGCGCCGTCGGCATCATGCCTTGCGGGCTGCGGATGAACAGCTCGTCCTTCAGCAGGTGGCGCAGGCGCGCCAGGGCATGGCTCATCGCCGGCTGGCTCAAGCCGATCCGGACGCCGGCGCGGGTCACGCTGCGCTCGTTCATCACGGCGTCGAACACGACCAGCAGGTTGAGGTCGAAGACGCCCCAGTTCAGCTCCGGCATCGGCAGGAATCCCCACGGGACGCGGCGCCGGAACGAGCCCGGCGTCGCCCCCAAGAGATCTTGCCGGAAGTAAAAGATTCAATGACCTAAAGCACAACAAGGACAGGATGCCGCAGCATTGGCAAGGAAAGACCCGCCTTAAATATTCGTAATCCTGAATTCTCTATGAACTTTCCGTAAGATCAATTCCATACCGCTCGATCGTGACTAGATGTTGCAGTGCGGAATCGCCCGGCGCCACCGCCATCGGTGCAGTGGGCCCAGCCCCAACCGCCGCCCGATCCGCCGTACACAGATACTCAATCACGTCACGCAGCGATCCGGCGCGCCCAGAGGGCCGCCCGGATCCAGTCGAGAGGATCGATCATGTCCCTGTTCAGGTATTCCCGCCCCGCGGGAGTCGCAGCCCTGCTCATCCTGGGTGTCGCCGCCGCCGGCCCCGCCTTCGCCCGCACCGGGCTGCAATCCGAGAACTACCCGGTCGTGCTGCAGACGGCGCAGGCGGACCAGACCGGGTCCGAGACCAACGCCATGACATCCTTCGACCATGGCGAGAATGGCGACAACCCCGACCATGCCCGGGGCGGTTTCGGCCATGACGGCGGAGACCATGGCCATGGCGGCGGCCACGGCGGCCACAGCCGCTAGGCGGCCCTGGCCAAGCCGTTGCGCAGGGCGGGACAGCCGCAAGGCCGTCCCGTCATGCGGCGGCGCCGACCGCGTTCACCGGGCAGAGATAGACCGAGCTGGTCGCCGTGATCATCAGGACGTTTCGCCCGGCGCCGCCGAAGACCAGGTTGGCGGCGCGCTCCGGCAGGTTCACCCGGCCGATCAACGTGCCATCGGGGAGATAGCAGTGGACGCCCTCATCCGCCGCCATCCACAGCCGGCCCTCGGTGTCGACGCGCAGGCCGTCGAAATGGCCATGGGCGTCGGCCAGCACCTCGCCGCCCGCCAGCGTCCCGCCGGGCCCGACCCGGAAACGGCGCACATGGTTGGGACCGTCCGGCCGCTCCGTGCTGCCGGTGTCGACGATGTAGAGCAGGCTCTCGTCCGGCGAGAAGGCCAGGCCGTTCGGCATCACGAAATCATCCGTCACCTGCCGCACCGCGCCGATCCCTGGATCGAAGCGGTAGACGTGGCAGCCTTCGACGTCCGGCCCTTCGTCGTGTCCCTTCGCCTTGCCGTAGCTGGGGTCGGTGAACCAGATCGCACCGTCCAACGCCACCACGACATCGTTCGGGGAGTTGAAGCGGCGGCCGTCGATCCGGTCGACCAGCGGCGTGACCCTGCCGTCCCGCTCCAGCCGCGCGATCCGGTGCGGCGTCTGCTCGCAGGTGACCAGCCGGCCCTGGCGGTCGACCGTGTTGCCGTTCGGGCTGTTCGCCGGCTGGCGGAAGGTCGAAACCCGCCCCGTCGCCTGCTCCCAGGCCAGCATCCGGTCGCCCGGGATGTCCGACCAGACCAGCAGGCCGCGTGCGGCGAGCCAGGCCGGCCCTTCGGTCCAGCGGCTACCGGTCCAGATCCGCTCGACCCGGGCGCCCGGCACGGCGCAGGCGGCGAAGCGCGGGTCTAGGATGTCGAAGGCGGGTCCGTCGAGCGGGTCTACCAATTCGTCACCGACCCGTCGTGGCGCCTCAGATGCGGCGCTTCCCAGAACTTGAAGCTCTGCTGCTTGACCAGCTCTTCATTCACCTCGACGCCGAGGCCGGGCGCGTCCGTGACCGGATAATGGGCGTTCTCGATCCGCGGCTGCACCGGGAACAGATCGGCATTGTCGAAGCCGAGCTGCTCGGCCGCCGAGGTCCGGGTCTCGAGCCAGGAGAAGTTCGGCACCGCCGCGGCGAAATGCACCGTCGCCGCGGTGCAGATCGGGCCGAGCGGATTGTGCGGCATCATGTCGACGTAATGCGCCTCGCTCCAGCCGGCGACCTTCATCGCCTCGGTCAGCCCGCCGACATTGCAGACGTCGATCCGGTTGAACTGGTGGATGTCGCGCTCGATGTAGGGCAGGAACTGCCATTTGGAGGCGAATTCCTCGCCGATGGCGAAGGGGATGTCGACCATCCGCCGCAGCGCCTCATAGGCCTCCGGCGTCTCGTCGCGGATCGGCTCCTCCAGGAAATCGAGCGTGCCGGACGGCATCTTCTGGCAGAAGCTCGCCGCCTCCGCCACCGACAGGCGGTGATGCAGATCGATACCGAGCACCACGTCATCGCCCAGCGCCTCGCGCGCCCTGACGCACCATTTCGCCGTCGTCGCGATGTGCTCGCGCGGCTCGTAGACCGTGCTGCCGCCATGGCCGGAGGGCGACAGGCGCATCGCGGTCCAGCCGGCCGCGATCAACGCCTTCGCCTGCTCGATCATCGCCTCGCCCGGCGGGGCGGAGGTGGTGGCGAAGGTCGGGATCCGGTCGCGCTGCTTGCCGCCCAGCAGCTGGTAGACCGGCACGCCGAGCGCCTTGCCGAGGATGTCGTAGAGCGCGATGTCGATCGCCGAGATCGCCGCCTGCAGCACGCGGCCGCCCTCGAAATACTGGCTGCGATACATCTCCTGCCACAGCGCGCCGATCCGGAACGGATCGCGGCCGATCAGGAATTCGCGATAGTGGTCGATGGCGCCGACCACCGCCTTCTCCCGGCCGGAGAGGCCGCTTTCGCCCCATCCGGACAGGCCTTCGTCGGTCTCGACCTTGACGATGAGCTGGTTGCGCGTGCCGACCCAGACCGGGTAGGCGCGGATGGCGGAGATCTTCATGCCGGTCACCAGTTCCAGAGCGTGCCGTCCTCGAGCCGGTTCACCGGCAGGTAGGAGCGCTGATAGGGGTGTTTCGCCGCGAGCGCCTCGTCGATGTCGACGCCATGGCCCGGCGCCTCGCCGGGATGGAGATAGCCGCCCTCCTGCTGCCAGGAATGCGGGAACACCTCATGCATCAGCGGCGTGTAGCCGGAGAATTCCTGGATGCCGAAATTCGGCACCCACAGGTCGATATGCGCGTTGGCGCCCATCGCCACCGGCGACACGTCCATCGGCCCATGGCAGGCGGTGCGGATATGGTAGACCGAGGCGAAGTCGAAGATCCGCCGCAGCCCGGTCACGCCGCCGGCATGGACCGAGGTGACGCGGATATAGTCGATCAGCTGCTCCTCCATGAGGAGACGCGCATCCCAGATCGTGTTGAAGATCTCGCCCAGCGCGATCGGCGTCGTGGTGTGCTGGCGGATCAGGCGATAGCCCTCCTGCAGCTCGGCCGGCACCGGATCCTCCAGCCAGAACAGCCGGAACGGCTCCAGATCCTTGCCCAGCCGCGCCGCCTCGATCGGCGTCAGGCGGTGATGGGTGTCGTGCAGCAGGTGCAGGTCGTCGCCATAGACATCGCGCAGCCGGGCGAACAGCTTCGGGATGTGGCCCATGTATTTCGCGGTCGACCACACCTCCTCATGCGGCAGCGCCTCGACCATGCCGCCCCGGTCCTGCTTCGCCCCCTTGCCGGTGCCGTAGATCGCAGGCAGGCCGGGGATGCCGACCTGGGCGCGGATCGCGACATGGCCTTCGTCGCGCTTCCTGCCGACGGCGTCGACGGTCTCCTCGATCGACATGCCCTGGGCATGCGAATAGATCATCACCTTGTGCCGCGAGGCGCCGCCGAGCAGCTGGTACAGCGGCATGTTGGCCGCCTTGGCCTTGATGTCCCACAGCGCCATGTCGACGGCCGAGATCGCCGCCATGGTGATCGGCCCGCGCCGCCAATAGGCGCCACGGTAGAGATACTGCCAGATGTCCTCGATCTGCGCCGGATCGCGGCCGATCAGCAGCGGCGCGACATGGTCCTGCAGGTAGCTGACCACCGCCAGCTCGCGCCCGTTCACGGTGCCGTCGCCGATGCCGTACAGGCCTTCGTCGGTGACGATCTTGACGGTGACGAAGTTCCGCCCCGGCGAACAGACGATGACCTTGACGTCCTGGATCTTCATGGAAGCACCTCAGTCGGGATCGTGGCGCCAGCCGAGCAGCCGCTCGGCCTTGGCCGTCGAGAAGAAGCTGCGGCGGCCGCTGAGGTCGCCGCGGATCGGCACGTCCGGGAAGAAGCGGGCGGCAAGCTCCAGGCTCGGGATATCCATCACCGTGTCCGGCGCGGTGATGTAGAACACCTCATGGCCCTGGAACGGCGCGTCGAGCGCCAGCAGGCAGGCCCGCGACGCCGCCTCGTAGAGCGTGTAGGCCCAGAGATGCTTCGACGCCTCCTTGGTGGCGAAGCCGTAGACGGCCCCGGCCTGGGCGCGCTCGTCCACCACAAGGTGGAAGCGCATGCTGGCGATCCGAAGGTCGCTGTAGCGGCGGGCGAAGGTGTCGGCCTGCTGCTCGCAGATCCATTTCGACAGCGAGTACGGCTCCTCGGTGTAGTTCGGATGCGCCTCATCGATCGGCAGATAGTCGAAATGCGCCTCGCGGCTGAAGGAGAGGCCGATCGCGTTGACGCTGGACGCCTGCACGATCCGGGTGATCCCCACTTCGATCGCCGCGCGCAGGGCGTTGTAGCTGCCGGTGACGTTGTTGTTGTGGACGACGTGGTCGGGGTGGTGGCCCGGCGACGGGATGGCCGCCATGTGGATCAGGGCGTCGCAGCCGCGGAAGGCGTCGACCAGCGCGTCGTAGTCGCCGATATCGGCCTGGACGAAGCGGATGTTCTCCTGCGCCTCGGCCGGCGCGGCGCGGTCGATGCTGACCACGCGGTGGCCGCGGCGCAGCGCCGACGCGGCGATGGCCCGGCCGATCCGGCCGCTGCCGCCGGTCAGCGCGATGGTCTTGACGGTCTCTGCGGTGTCCATCGTCCCCTCCCCGCTCACGACCCGTAGACCGACTGGTGCAGGCCGCGGATGTAGCCGATGGCGTAGAGTCGCCCGAAGGCGGAGTAGCCGGCCTGCTCGTTGCTGTCGCCCTCCACCGTCGGCACATGGTCGGGGCGCAGCACGCCGTCGAAGCCGATGTCGTGATAGGCGCGCATGCAGGCCAGCATGTCGGTCTTGCCGGCATCGTGCCAGTTCTCGCGGAACACCTCCGGCGTGCCCTGCACATCGCGGAAATGGACGAAGGAGATGGCCTTGCCGAAGCCGCGGATGGCGCCGGGCAGGTCGTCGGTCATCAGCGTGAAGTTGCCCTGGCACAGCGTGATCGTGTTCAT
>JAEKLZ010000188.1 GCA_019508225.1 Inquilinus limosus
GCCGGGCGCGACGAGCTGATGAAGATCGTGCGCCGGGCGATGGCCGCCTGGCCGGCCGCCTAGGCCCGGCCAAGCACCGTCCGGCGCAGCGCCAGGATCCGTCCCGGCCCGTGCACCGCGGCGAAGAGCAGCCCCGCCAGGAAGGTGAAGTGGTCGACGAAGAAGCCGAACTCGGCTTGGTTCCCCGCCCAGTGCGACGGGCCGTGAAAGGCGAAGGCCAGGAACACGACATAGACCGCCGCCACCAAGCACGTCTCGGTGAAGTACGCCCCGGTCAGGAACCCGATCACCAGCAAGCATTCGAGGATGGCGGCCAGCCAGGCCAGCAGCAGCGGCATCGGGAATCCGGCCGCGGCGATGTAGCCCGCGGTGTCGCCCATGCCCATGAATTTGAAGCTGACCGCCATCAGAAAGGCCGCCGCGAAGATCAGCCGGCCGACGAGAATGGCGGCCGAGCGCCACGCAGACACCGTTGCATCAGAATTCATCGTTGCCTCCCCCCTCGACGATTATGGCTGCGAGACTAGCCGAGGCAGGGCGGTCGGTTCAATTCGCCGCCTCGGCCGCGTCCAGGATCCAGCGGCGGAAGGCGGCGACCTTCGGCCGGCCATGGCTGGCCTCCGGATAGACCAGATAGTAGGCGAAGTCCTGCAGCAGGGTAATATCGGCCAGCCGGACCAGCCGCCCCGCTTCGATCTCCGGCGCCACCATGGCGGCCGGCAGCAGCCCGGCCCCCTGTCCCGCCAGCACGGCCTGCAGCAGCAGGCCGGAATCGTCGAAGGCCGGACCGCGGGGCGGGCCGATCTCGGCGATCCGCTGCGCCTGAAACCAGATGTGCCAGCCCTTGCGCAGCGCATCATGGACCAGCGGCCAGCGGGTCAGCGTCGCTGGATCCGCCGGCTGGCCGAGCCTCGCCACCAGGGCCGGAGCCGCGATCGGCACGATTTCCACCGCCACCACGCGATCGCTGCGCAGGCCGGGATAGTGGCCGAGACCGTGCCGGATCCCGACATCCACGCCGTCCCGCCCGAAATCCGACAGGGCGTTGGAGGTCACGATCTGCAGGTCGATCTCCGGATGCTCCTCCTGGAAGCCGGCCAGCCGCGGCACCAGCCAGGCTGCGGCGAAGAACGGCGTGACGCTGATCGTCAGGACGCCGGAATCGGCCGCGGAGGCGAGGCGCCGGGTGGCGTCGGCAATCTGCCTGAACGCGTTGCGCACCGGCGGCAGGTAGTCCCGCCCGGCATCGGTCAGGAAGATGCCTCGGTTCACCCGCCGGAACAGCGCCACGCCGAGACGCGTCTCCAGCGTCTTGAGCAGTTGGCTCACCGCGCCCGGCGTCACGTGCAATTCCTCCGCTGCCGCCTTCACCGACAGATGGCGCGCCGCGGCCTCGAAGGCGCGAAGGGCGTTCAGGGGCGGAAGATCCTGAGGCATGATTCAGTTTTTCTAATCTGAATGACGCAGAACATCTGGTTTGCGCGCTCTTCGCCCAACGCTGACTCTGATGCGAACAGGTAGCGCACCGCGAGGTTGCCATGCCAGATCGGGAAGTGGCCAGATTAGAATCTCTTAGGCCGGGACAGCGGGACGGCTCGCCGTCCGGCGGCGCGGCACCGGCCGATCCGTCCTATCTCGAGCTGACCGAGCTCGCGGCGCTGATCCGGACGCGGGAGATCTCGCCGGTGGCGGCGACGCGCGCCCAGCTCGACCGAATCGCCGCCCTCGACGGCGCGTTCCACAGCTACGCGCTGGTGACGGCGGACAGCGCGATGGCGCAGGCCGAGGCTGCCGAGGCGGATATCGCCGCCGGCCGATATCGCGGCCCGCTGCACGGCGTCCCGGTTGCGGTGGAGGATCTGTTCTGGGCCGAAGGCATTCCGACCGCAGCCGGCACGGCGATCCACCGCGACCATCGCCCCGCCGAAGACGCCACCGCGGTGCGCCGCCTGAAGGACGCCGGCGCGGTGCTATTGGGCAAGCTGCAGACGACCGAGGGCGCCTGCCCCGATCACCACCCGACGGTGACGCCGCCGCGGAGTCCCTGGAGCGCGGATCACCGGCCTGATATCTCATCCAGCGGCCCGGGCGTGGCGATCGCAACGGGGCTCTGTTACGGCGCGCTCGCCTCGGACACCGGCGGCTCGATTCGCTGGCCAGCGGCCGCCAACGGCCTGACCGGGCTGAAGCCGAGCTGGGGCCGGATCAGCCGGCATGGCGTCCTCGCGCTGGCACCGACACTGGACCATATCGGGCCGATGGCGCGCAGCACGGCCGACATCGCGGTGATGCTGGGTGCGGTCGCGGGCGCGGATCCGGCGGACCCGACCGCGCTGCTGGCCCCGGTCCCCTACTGCCTGACAACCATGGGTCGGGGGGTGCAGGGTCTTCGCATCGGCGTCGACCCCGCCTGGAACGGCGACGGTGTGGACGCGGCGACCCGGGCCGTGCTGGCGGACGCCGCCACCGTGTTCGATGGGCTCGGTGCCGAGATCGTCGAGGTCCGATGCCCCGACGTGACCCAGCCCGTCGCCGACTGGTCCGCTACCTGCGCGGTGGAGGCCGCGGTGACGCTTGCCGATACCTATCCGGCGCGAAAGGACGAGTATGGTCCGGCTCTGGCCTCGGTGATCGAGGCCGGGCGCGCGCTGTCCGGCGTCGACCACCAGCGGATCCTGCTGCGGCGCCAGGATCTGCGCGGCCGCTTCGCCGCGCTGTTCGGCGCGGTCGACATGCTGCTGACGCCGGTGCGCCCGACCGTGATCCGGGCGCCGGGTGGCCAGCCGGAGCGGATCGCCGGCCTGCAACGATACACCTGCCCCTTCAACCTGACCGGCCAGCCGGCGATCACGCTGCCCGGCGGCGTGAGCGAAGCGGGATTGCCGATCGGATTTCAGCTGGTCGCAGCTCATCTCGGCGAGATGACGCTGCTCCGCGCCGGCGCCGTGTTCCAGACCGTCACCAGCTGGCACCGCCGCCACCCGACGCTGCCGCAGGGCTAATCCGGCAGTGTCACCGGGACAGCGGCGGCCAGGGGGCGGCGCAGCCGGTCGGGGTCGTCGTAGCGCCACAGCGGGATGCCGGCGCAGCGCTCGACCCGGTCGGGCATGCCGTAGCGGGCGGCCACGGCGCGGGCGTGCAGCCCGTCCATCAGGATGAAGCCGAAGGGCGGGGCGCCGGCGCCGCCGGCCCAGTCCGTCCGGGCCCAATCCTGGTTGACGATCCAGTGATAGGGCGCGCCGTTGCGCGCCACCTGGGCGATCTGGACCCGCCGGCCGGAATGCAGCACCAGCGGCTTGGCCCACCAGTAGCCGGCGAGGCCGGCGACCGGCGCTTCGCCGGCGAAGCAGGCCAGGGTCGGCGGCGGCTCGATCCGCGCCGCCAGCTGGGCCGGCCGGGCCCAGAGCATGGCGGCGGCCGCCAGGAGCAGGGCCGCCGGCGCTCCCACCGGCCAGGCCGGCAGCCGCAGCCGGCCGGCGGCGAGATGGGCGAGCCAGAGCGCGGTCAGCGCCCACCAGGGCTGGAAGTAGCGCAGGAAGGAGTCGTCGCGGAAGATGCCGAACAGCACCACCGCCAGCAGCGTCGCCAGCGAGGCCGCGGCGGCGAAAATGGCGATCCGGTCCGCCGGGGCGATCTCGCGTTCCCCGCCCGCCAGGCCACGCAGCACCACGAGGGTGCGAAGCACCGGCAGCAGGGCGAAGGCGATCAGACCGAGATTGACCGCCAGCTCCGCCGCATTCGCGCGCCACAGCACGCCGCCGAGCCGGAACAGCCCGTAGCCGATGCCGAGGTCGAGCTGATCGCGATAGACGCCGTTCAGCGGGTTGATCCGGCCCTGCAGCAGGAAGGCGGCCAGCGCCGCCGCACCCACCGCCACCGCGGCCGCCACCGCCGCCCGGCGGGTGCTCGGCGCCGGGACGCAGAGCAGCGACAGCGCCAGGGCCGGGGCGGCGGCATATGGCAGCACGAAGCTGTCCGACAGCACCCCGGCCAGGATCAGGGCGGCCAGCCCCGCCAGCTTCCATGGGCCCGGCCGGTCGAGCTGGCGCAGCACCAGCAGCAGCGCCGCGGCCGCGATCAGGACGGCGCCGAAATGGAAGGTGACAGCAGCAGGCCGAACTGCAACGCCGCGGCCAGCGGCAGGGCCTGGCGGAAATCGCCGGTGGCGAGGTCGGCCAGGCCGTAGATCGCCATGTCCGGGACCACATAGGGCCCGGGCGTCAAATGCCAGCCGCGCAGGGCGTCGAGGCCGCGATGCAGATCGTCGAACATCGCCGGCAGGTAGAGCGCATCGGCATTGCCGATGAGGGCGACGGCACCGGGCAGGCGCAGCACCAGCGCCGTCGCCAGCAGCGACAGGCCGGCGACCGCGGCGAGGAGCAGGAGCGGATTGAGGCCGCGCAACCGGCGGTCAGACCGTCGCGGTCGCCCCGGCCGGGCGCGGCGTTGGCGGCCCACCGGCGGCGACCGACAGGCGCTCGGACGCCGCCTCCAGCTCCGCCTCCAGCCGCCGCATCATCTCCTCGCGCGGCAGGCCGGGCGGGATCGGCGGCAGGAACTCGACCGTGATCGTGCCGGGGCGCTTGCGGAAGGCGCGGCGGCCCCAGAACACGCCGGAGTTCAGCGCCATCGGCACCACCGGCACGCTCAAGCCCTCATACAGGGCGCCGACGCCGATGCGGTAGGGCCGCCAGGTGCCGGGCGCGGTGCGTGTGCCCTGCGGGAAGATCGCGATCGGCCGGCCTTCCGCCACGCGGACCTTGGCGTGGTCGATCATGCTGCGGATCGCCTTGCTGCCGGCCCCGCGGTCGACCGGGATCATGCCGGTCTTCAGCAGGTACTTGCCCCAGACCGGCACCTTCAGCAGCTCGGATTTCAGCACGATCGCCGGGTCCGGCAGCAGCAGGTGCAGCTTCAGCGTCTCCCAGGCCGACTGGTGCTTGGCGGCGACGATGCAGGCGCCGTCCGGCAGGTTCTCGCGCCCGACCACGCGGTAGTCGATGCCGAGGAAGGTCTTCTCCAGCCAGTACGTCACCCGCAGCCAGACGAAGATCCACGCCATCGTCACGCGATGCGGCAGCAGCAGCGCCGGCAGCAGCGCGAAGCAGCACAGCGTGGTCCAACCGAAGAACAGCAGGTTGAAGAGAGCCGAGCGCAGAATGGTCATGACGCCCTATATCCTGCCCAGGGTGACGCGCGCCAGCGCAACCAGATATTTGTTGTATTCGGAGACGATCAGCCGCGCCGTGCCGGGCCAGGCCCACCAGCGGTCGAGATGCACCGTCTCCGGATCGACCGGCTGGCGCCGGATCTCGATCTCCGGCATCGCGGCGCGGAACTCCAGCATGCTGCGCGGCATGTGGTAGTTCGAGGTGACGAGGCGCAGGCTGCGGAAACCATGCGCGCGCATCCAGTCCGCCGCCTCCTGCGCATTGCCGATAGTGTCGCTGGCGGAATAGCCGAGATCGACGCAGCAGCGCAGCGAATCATCGGTCGGCGACAGGGCGAACAGCTCCTCCAGCTTCACGTCGCGATGCACGCCGCTGACCAGCAGCCGCTCGGCCGTGCCGCGGGCCAGCAGGTCCAGCCCGGCGCGCAGCCGCTCGCTGCCGCCGGTCAGCACGACGATGGCGTCGGTGTGGTCGGGGTCGACCTCGCCGCCGCGCCCGGCCTGGGCCACGAACCAGGCCAGCCCCAGCGCCCAGGCCGCCGCCAGCACGACCACCAGCAGCATCAGCCGGCGCAGGCGGCGGCGAGGCCTCGGCTTCGGGGAAGGATCAACGGTGGTCGACATCGACGAACTGCTGTTGCACGGCGCCCGGACGGAAGGGGGCGGATCGTGGCAAGTTTATGCGGCCGCGTCACGACCCCGGATCGACGCTGGCCGGCGAGGATTTGCAACCCGTTCACACCGTTCACAAAATCGCCGCAGATGATATAGGCAGCGGCAAAGCGGCATGCGATAAGGCGCCATGATCGTCACCTGCCCCAGCTGTTCGACCCGTTACCTTGTCGATCCGGCGGCGATCGGCCCCGACGGCCGGCGCGTCAAATGCGTCCGCTGTGGCCATCTGTGGCGCGAATCGGCGGTGGAGCCGGCGCCGCCGCCGCCCGAGCCGCAGCCGGTGCTGGTCGGCCCGGCCGGCACGCAAGCAGCCCCCGCCCCGTCGGCCGCTGGGCATATCACCAACTTGCCGGTGGTGATCACGCAGCGCCGGCGCGAAGGGCCGGCGGTCGGCGTGGCGCTGGCGGTGCTGCTGATCGGCGGCCTGGCCGGGGTGGGCTATTTCGCGCGCGACTCGATCGTCCGCTTCTGGCCGCCGGCGATCCGCCTGTACGACACCATCGGCGTGCCGGTGACGGAGCCGATGGAGACCGGCGCGCTGGGACGCGGCCTGGTGCTGCAGGATTTGGAGGTACGACGCGTCGCCGCCGACGGTGGCGAGCAGGTGGTGGTCACCGGCCGGGTCGAGAACCGGGCCCTGCTGACCCGCCCGGTGCCGCCGATCGAGGTGCGCCTGCTGGACGCCAGCCGCACTGTGGTGGCGCGCATGCCGCTGACGGTGACGGCGGAGCGGCTGGCGCCGGACGAGTCGGTGGTGGTGGCGGCCACGGTCGAGACCGTGCCCGAGGCCGCCACCCGGCTGGAGATCGGGGCGCAGACCGCCACGGCGCCGTAGTCAGCACCCGGCGCCGAAGCCTCGCGCTTCAGCCCTGGATGAAACCCAGAAGGTCGCGGCTGAAGCACTCCTTGTCGGTCAGGAACAGGCCGTGCGGCGCGCCGGGATAGATCTCGATCCGGCTGCCGGGAATCATCTCGGCCACCGCGCGGCCGCAGAGATCGGCCGGCGCCAAGCGGTCGCCATCGCCCTGCAGGACCAGCGTCGGCACCGTGACGGCCTGGAGGTCGGCCCGGAAATCCGCGGCGGCATTGGCGCGCTGGCAGTCGATGGCGGCCCAGAGCGCGGTCTGCAGCGCCAGGTCCAGGCCCCAGCGCACCAGCTCCGGCGAGGAGGCGGCGCCGAACAGCGCCTCGCCATTGGCGGCATAGTAGGCCGGCCGGTCGGCGCGCATGCCTTCGATGGCGTGGTCGAAGACGGTCCTGCCATCGGCGTCCGACGGGAAGGCCAGGGCCGGGCATGGCGGCAACGGCGCCGCCAGGACGATCCGCGCCACCCGGCCCGCGCCATGGCGCGACAGGTACCGGACGATCTCGCCGATCGCCATCGAGTGCCCGACCAGGGTGGTTTCCTGCAGGTCGAGCGCCGTCATCACCGATGCGAGATCGTCGGCCAGGGTGTCGAAGTCGTAGCCGTCGCCGGGATGGTCCGACCGGCCGTGGCCGCGCCGGTCATAGGCCAGGCAGCGCAGCCCGGCCGCGGCCAGCTCCGTCATCTGCCACTCCCAGATCTCGGCGCTGAGAGTGAAGCCGTGCAGGAACAGGACCGGCCGCCCCCGCCCGATGTCCTTGACGCGAAGCAGGGTGCCGTCGCGGGTCTCGATCATGGGTCTCTCTCCGCTGGTGTGGGCGGATGAGAGCGCAGGCGGGGGTGTGAAAGCGATTACCTGTCGGGTAAGCGACTGCGATCAGCTGATGCCGAAGCGGGCGCGCCAGCGTTCGATGTCGGCCAGGGAGACATTGCCGCCGCACAGGATCAGCGCCACCCGCGCGTCGCGCGGCAGCCGGTCCTTCAGCCGCAGCGCCGCGGCCCAGGTGCAGCCGGCGGCGGGCTCGGTCACCACCTTGCCCTGCTCCGCCAGCACCTGCACGCCGCGCACCGCCTCGGCGTCGGGCACCACCAGCACCTCCTCGACCGCGTCGCGCACGATCGCCAGCGTGCGATCGGAGACCGAGGGCGCGCCGAGGGTGGTGGAGATCGAGGTGATGGCCGGCAGGCGCACCGGCTTGCCGGCGGCCAGGGCCTGGCTCATGGCGTCGGCGCCTTCGGTCTCGACGCCCCAGATCCGGATCTCCGGCCGCAGCGCCTTCACCGCGGTGATGACGCCCGAGATCATGCCGCCGCCGCCGATCGAGGCGATGATGTCGGTGGTGTCGGGCGCATCCTCCAGCAGCTCCAGCCCCATCGTGCCCTGGCCCGAGATCACCCGCGGGTCGTCGAAGGGATGGATCAGGGTGCGGCCGGCAGCAGCCTGGCGCTCGGCCTCGGCGAAGGCGGCGGCGATGTCGGCGACCAGCACCACCTCCGCCCCCTCGGCGCGGGTGCCGGCGACGTAGTTCTCCGGCGCCGCTTTCGGCATGATCAGCGTGGCGTTCAGCCCCAGCACCCGGGCGGCATAGGCGACGCCGAGCGCGTGGTTGCCGCCGGAGACCGCGACCACGCCGGCCGCGCGCTCGGCCTCGTCCAGGCTGAGCATGGCGTTGAAGGCGCCGCGCGCCTTGAACGAGCCGCCATGCTGCAGCAGCTCCAGCTTCGTCACCACCGGCAGGCCGAGCAGGCTGCCCAGCAGCGCGCGCGGCAGGGTCGGGGTGCGCAGCACATAGGGGGCAATGCGGGCGCGCGCGGCGCGAATCGTCTCGAGCGTGATCGCCGTCACGATGGTCCTCGTCCTGGCGGAATCCGGGCCGCGCTCAGAATTGGCGCAGCAGTCGCTGTATATAGTCCCGCTCCTGCGGCGAAGACGAGCGGCCATTGAGGCGCTGGCGCAGCTCATCGAGGATGGCGCGGGCGCGCTCGGTGTCGAACTGGGTCGGCACCTTGGTGCCGCCGTCCGACTCGGTCGACCCCTGGCCGCCGTCGCGGTCCTTGAGGTCACGGCCGAGCGGATCCCGGTTCCCCTGGCGACCCGGCTGGCCCGGCTGGCCGGCCATGCCCGGCTGCATGGCCATGCCTTCCATCATCTGCTGCGCCAGGCCCTGCAGGCCCTGCTGCAGCTGGTCCAGCGCCTCGGTCTGCGACGGCACGGACCCGCCGGGGTCGCCCTGGGCCAGGGACTCGCCCGACTGCTTCATCGCCCGCTCGGCCCGGCCGAGCGGCATCGGGATGTCGCCGCCCATGTCGCCGAGCTCGCGCATCATCTCGCCCAGCGCCCGGCGCAGCGCCTCCTGGGTCTGGGCGTTCTGCTCCGGCGTGCCGTCCTGCGGCTGCTGCTGCGACGGGTCGCCCTCCTCGCCGCCCTGCTGGGCCTGCTGCTGCTGGCGGAAGGTCTGGTCCAGCAGCTGGCGCTGGGCATTGGTCAGCTTCTGCAGGTCCTTCAGCAGGTTCATGGCCTTCTGCTGGGCCTGAGCCTGCTGCTGGCTCATCTGCCCCATGCGCAGGTTTTCCATCATGTTCTGCATCTGGGACAGGAGCTGCCGGGCCTCGTCCTTGGCGCCGGATTCGGACAGCTGCTGCATCCGGTCGATCATGTCCTGGAACTGCTTCTGGTCCATGATCTGTGCGTCCGGTGGCAGTGGCGTCTCGGCCAGCTCGCCGCGCTCCATCTTCTGCCGCATCTGCTCGGACATCGCCTGCAGGTAGCGGTCCATCGCCCGGCGCAGCTCGTCGGTCAGCTGCTTGATCTCCTCGTCGCTGGCGTTGCGCTCCAGCGCATCGGCCAGGCGCTGCTGGGCGTCGCGCAGCGACCGCTCGGCCAGCGACATGTCGCCGTCCTCGATTCGGAGCGCGGTGTCCCACAAGAGGTCGCGCAGCGCCGCGATGTGCGGCTTCGGGTCCTGGTCCTGGGCGAAGAACAGCCGCCGGGCCGCGGTGCGCAGGGCCAGGAACACCACCTTGTCGTCATAGTAGCGGTCCGGCCGCTGCGACAGCATGTCGAGCGTCTCGGCCACGCTCTCCGACTGGTCCGGCTGCAGGGTCAGGGTCCGGCGCTGTTCGATGATGGCGCGGGCGACCGGGTGGTGGAACTCGCGCTCCGGCAGCGCCACCCGCTCCGGCGCCGACTTCGTGCTCTGCCCCGCCGCGTCGGTCGCGGTCAGCACGATGTCGACCGCCTGCCCGGCCCAGGCGTGCGGCGTCAGGTCCTGGTAGCTGGTGGTCTTGAGCTCGCGCGGCCAGCGGCCGGGCACCGACAGCGGGATGGTCAGCGGCGCCGGGTCCAGCACCGAAGGCGCGCCGGGGGCCAGGGTGACGGTCGCGGCCAGCGAGGCGATGCCGTAATCGTCGCCGGCGGTGGCGTCGATCCGCAGCGCCTGGCGCTCGGTCGGCTTCGGCTTGTCGGTGAAGGACACGGTCGGCGGCGCGTCGGGCAGCACCTTCACCGGCCAGTCGCCCAGCACCGTGCCGTCCTGGCTGACGCTGAGCCGGTCGCCGCCGGTGATCTTGGCCTGCAGCTCGTAATTGCCGCCCTCGATCGGGGTGAAGGCGGTGTCGCCGCCGGCAAGGCCGAGGGTCGGGACCTCGTCGCCGCCGGCGACCCGGCCGACCAGGGCGCTGCCGGTCGGGATCTCGACCGGGCCCGGCGCCGGCTGTCCCGCCGCGGGCGCCGCCATCTGGCCGGCAGTGAGGTAGATCGGCGGCCGGCCGGTATAGGCCGGCGGGGTGACGAACAGGTCGAGCCGCGGCGCGGTGGCGGCGGCGGCGCCGAACAGCCCGGGCGACAGGGCGCGGCCGAGCCGTTCCCGCCAGTCGCCGCCGGCGGCGACCACGGCCAGGACCAGCCCGATCACCACCAGGCCGCGCAGCGCGTAGCGGTCGGCTTCGGCATTGCGCGGCCGCGGCAGGCGGGGCTTGAGCAGGCGCAGTTGGGCGGCGCGCTGGGCCAGGTGGCGCTGCCACAGGACGCGGCTGAGCGGGTCGGCGGTGCCGGTGGCCTGGGTGTCGCGCAGCCCGGTCAGCGGCCGGTGCTCGATGCCGCTGTCGCGCTCCAGCCGGCGGCGGGCCGCCAGGCCGTCGGGCAGGCGCAGCCGCCACAGCGGCCGGCTGGCCATGACCAGCGCCGCGGCGAAGGCGACCAGGATCAGGGCATGCAGCCAGCCCGGCAGATCGGGCAGCAGGTCGAAGCCCGCAAGGATGAGGAAGGCGCCGAGCACGGTGGCGACGGGCCAGGCGGCGCGCCATGCCGCCTCCCAGGCCGAAGCCAGCCATGCCAGCGCGATCTTGACGCGCGGCTCCGCCGGCTCGGTCGTCCCCGGGGCCTCCGTGGGGCTGCGGGCCACTCCTACGCCTCCGTCTAGTCCAGCCAGGGCGGCAGGCTCTCCCCGGCGACCATCTCCTCAAATGTGGGCCGTTTTCTGACGAGTGCAAACCGATCTTTGTCGACCAGCACCTCCGGCACCAGCGGCCGGGTGTTGTAGGTCGACGCCATCACCGCGCCATAGGCCCCGGCGCCGGTGAAGGCGGCCAGGTCGCCGGCGGCCAGCGGCGGCAGCAGGCGGGCCTTGGCGAAGGTGTCGCTGCTCTCGCAGACCGGGCCGACGACGTCGAACTCGGCCTCGGCCGCGCCCTCCGCCGGCTGGCGCAGCGGCACGATGCCGTGCCAGGCCTCGTACATCGCCGGGCGGATCAGGTCGTTCATCGCTGCATCGAGGATCACGAAGTTGCGCGTCCGCCCCGGCTTGATGAAGATCACCCGCGACAATAGGACGCCGGCATCGCCGCAGATCGACCGGCCCGGCTCACACATCAGATGGCAGCCCAGGTCGCCCACCGTCTCGCGCACGATGCGGGCATAATCGGCCAGCGCCGGCGCCGGGTCGCCCTTGTAGGAGATGCCGATGCCGCCGCCGAGATCGAGCCGCTCGACGACATGACCGGCAGCGCGCAGGTCGCGCACCAGCTCGGCCAGGCGCCGATAGGCGTCGCGATAGGGCGACAGGTCGAGCAGCTGGCTGCCGATATGGGCGGCGATGCCGACCGGGCGGATTCCCGGCAGGGCCCGCGCCCGCTCATAGGCAGCCGGCGCGTCCTCGAGCTCGATGCCGAACTTGTCGCCCTTGCGGCCGGTCGAGATCTTGGCGTGGGTCTTGGCGTCGACATCGGGGTTCACCCGGAACACCACAACCGCGTCGCGCCGCAGCCGCACCGCGACCTGCGACAGCAGCTCCAGCTCCTGCAGCGATTCCACATTGATCTGGTGGATGCCGGCCAGCAGCGCCGCCTCCAGATCCTCCGCGGTCTTGCCGACGCCGGAGAAGACGATGCGGCCGGCCGGGCAGCCGGCGGCCAGCGCCCGCTTCATCTCGCCGGTCGAGACCACGTCGATGCCGGCGCCCTGCTGCACCAGGGTGCGCAGCACCGCGAGGTTGGAATTGGCCTTGGCGGCGAAGCAGACGTCGATCGGCAGCCCGGCCAGCGCGTCGACATAGGCGCGGTAATTCGCGACCAGCGCCGCGGTCGAATAGACATAGGCCGGCGTGCCGACCTGCGCGGCCACGGCGGCAAGGTCGACATCCTCGGCGAAGAGGGCGCCGTTGCGGTAGGCGAAGGCGGTCATGAGCTGGGATAGCCTCGTGGGTAGGCGGATGTCTTGCTGTCGGGGGCGCTGACCGAGGACGCCTTCTTGCCGCAGGCGACGAGGCCGAAGGCGAGGGTGACGGCGAGGAGCAGCCTCAGGATGACGGCGGATTTCACAGGAAACGCTCCTTTGCGGCTTGGACGGCCTCGCGCACCCGGTCGGGCGCGGTGCCGCCATAGCTCTTGCGGCTGGCGACCGAGGCCTCGGCGGTCAGCACGGCATAGACGGCATCGGTGATGCCGGCATGGACCGCCTGCATTTCGGCGAGCGGCAGATCGGACAGGCGGCAGCCCTTGTCCTCGGCCCGCTTCACCAGATGGCCGGTGATGTGGTGGGCGTCGCGGAACGGCACGCCCAGGGTCCGCACCAGCCAGTCGGCCAGGTCGGTCGCGGTCGGGAAGCCGGCCTCGGTGGCCCGGCGCATCGCCTCGGCGTTGACGGTCCAGCTCTCGACCATGCCGGTCATCGCCGCCAGGCACAGCATCAGCGTGTCGTCGGCGTCGAACACCGGCTCCTTATCCTCCTGCATGTCCTTCTGATAGGTCAGGGGCAGGCCCTTCATCACGGTCAGCAGGGCGCCGAGGCTGCCGAACACCCGGCCGGCCTTGCCGCGCACCAGCTCCGCCGCATCCGGGTTGCGCTTCTGCGGCATGATCGACGAGCCGGTCGAGAAGCCGTCGGACAGGCGCACGAAGCGGAATTGCGGCGTCGACCAGAACACGATCTCCTCCGCCAGCCGCGACAGGTGCATGGCGCAGATGCCGGCGGTGGCGAGATAGTCGAGCGCGAAATCCCGGTCGGAGACGCTGTCGAGCGAATTGGCGGTCGGCCGGTCGAAGCCGAGCGCCTGCGCCGTCATGTGCCGGTCGATCGGATAGGGCGTGCCGGCCAGGGCGGCGGCGCCGAGCGGGGATTCATTGGCCCGTGCGCGGGCGTCGGCGACGCGGCTGCGGTCGCGGCCCAGCATCTCGACATAGGCCAGCAGGTGATGGCCGAAGGTGACCGGCTGCGCCACCTGCAGATGGGTGAAGCCGGGCAGGATGGTATCGACATGCCGCTCGGCCTGACCGACCAGCGCCGCCTGCAGCGCCTGCAGCCCCTGCTCCAGCCGGTCGAAGGCATCGCGCACCCAGAGGCGGAAATCGGTCGCCACCTGGTCGTTGCGGCTGCGCGCCGTGTGCAGCCGCCCCGCGGCCGGGCCGATGATCTCGGTCAGCCGCGACTCCACATTGAAGTGGATGTCCTCGAGCGAGGTCTTGAACTCGAAGCGGCCGTCGGCGATCTCGCCGGCGATCTGCTCGAGGCCGCGGTCGATCGCGGCTGCGTCTTCGGCGGACACGATGCCCTGGGCGGCAAGCATTGCGACATGAGCGCGCGAACCGGCGATGTCCTGTGCCCAGAGCTTGCGGTCGAAGCCGATCGAGGCATTGATCCGCTCCATGATCGCAGCCGGCCCGGCGGCGAAGCGGCCGCCCCACATCGGATTGGTGCCTTTATCGGGCACGACAGGGGTGGCAGGCTGGGTCGGATCGGACATGGGGTGCGGACCGGATGAGGAAGAGAGCAACGATCGCCGCGGGCGTGGCCGGCCTGGCGCTGCTGCTGGCGGCGGGCGCGGCCTGGTGGACGCAGCGGACCCCGGAGGGCCGGCCGCCCCTGGGCGGCACCGTCGCCAGCTTCGTCCTGGCCGACCGGCCTGAGCCGGCCCCGGAGATTACCTTCTCCGACGCCGCGGGCAACACCCTTCGTCTCGCCGACTTCAAGGGCAAGGTGGTGCTGGTCAATCTGTGGGCGACCTGGTGCGCCCCCTGCGTCAAGGAGATGCCGGCGCTGGACCGGCTGCAGGCGAAGCTGGGCGGCGCCGATTTCGCCGTGCTGGCGCTGTCGATCGACCGCGAGGGGCTGGCCAAGGTGCAGCCCTTCTTCGATGCCCACAAGATCGCGGCGCTGGCGCCCTATCTCGACACCGGCGGCCGGTCGCCGGCGCAATTCGGCGCCCGCGGCCTGCCCACGACGCTGCTGATCGACCGCGACGGCACCGTGGTCGGCCGCCAGGAGGGCGCCGCCGAATGGGACGACGACAGCTCGATCGCGCTGCTGCGCTACTATCTCGATCGCGGGAAGGCCGGGTCGGCCTGATCGCTGCGGCCGCGGCTCAGACGGGCATCGAGCCCATGTAGAAGCCGACCAGCAGGAGAACGCCGTAAACCCAGATGATGGTGCGGAGCAACATGGTCCTTTCCTCGGGCTCTAGGCCCGAAGAGAGGTCTACGCCGCCTTCCGTGAATGAGATGTGACGGCGGTCACGGGGCGATTTCACGGTCTCGGATTGGCGGCCGGCGCGCAATATGATATACAATCATCAACGTATATCATGGTGATGGCATGCGCGTGGCGAAATGGGGCAACAGCCTGGCGGTGCGGCTGCCTTCGACCGTCGTCGAGGCGCTGGACCTGAAGGAAGGCGACGAGATCGAGATCCGCATCGCGGCCGACCGCGCCTTCCTGGTCGATCGCGACCACAGCCGGCAGCAGGCGCTGGATCGGTTGCGCCGGCTGCAGCGCCCACTGCCGCCCGGCTTCCGCTTCGATCGCGACGAAGCGAATGAGCGCTGAGGCGTTCCTCGATACAAACATCCTGCTTTACGCCATCGCCCGCGACGATCCGCGGACTGCGACCGCCGAAGCGCTGTTGGCGTCCGGCGGTGTGATCAGCGTGCAGGTGCTGAACGAGTTCGCGGCGGTCGCCCGCCGCAAGCTCGGCCTGTCCTGGGACGAGATCGCCGAGGCGCTGTCCGCCATCCGCGCCCTTTGCGGGCCGGTCGAGCCGGTCACGGTCGAGGTCCATGACACGGCGCTGCGGATCGCCGAACGGCAGGGCTATCATGTCTACGATGCGTCGATCATCGCCACGGCGCTCCAGGCGCAGTGCCGCATTCTCTATTCCGAGGACATCCAGGACGGCCAGACGATCGACGGCCTGACCATCCGGAACCCGTTCGCCGGCGGTCTTGGACTGCCCGGCCATGACAGGTAGCGAGGTGCCATGACCATCCGCCCCCGCCGCTCGCTGCTCTACGTTCCCGGCTCGAACCCGCGGGCGCTGGACAAGGCGCGCACCCTGGACGCCGACGGGCTGATCCTGGACCTGGAGGACGCGGTGGCGCCGGACGCCAAGATGGCGGCACGCGAGCGCGTCGCGGCCGCCGTCCGGGCCGGCGGCTGGGGGCCGCGCGAGGTGCTGGTCCGCGCCAACGCCGCCGACACGCCCTGGGGCGCCGACGACCTGGCCGCCCTGGCCGGAAGCGGCGTCGACGGCATCGTCCTATCCAAGGTCGAGCGGCCGGAGACGGTGACGGCGGCCGAGGCCGCGCTGACCGCCGCCGGCGCGCCGGAGACCCTGCAGCTGTGGTGCATGGTCGAGACGCCGCTCGGCGTGCTGAATTCCGCCGCGGTCGCCGGTGCCTCCACCCGGCTCGTCGGGCTGATCCTCGGCACCTCGGACCTGGCCAAGGACCTGCGGGCGGCGCATGAGCCGGGGCGGCAGCCGCTGCTGACCGCGCTGGGCCTGTGCCTGCTGGCCGGCCGCGCCCATGGCCTGGCCGTGATCGACGGCGTCCATCTCGACCTCGAGGACGAGGCCGGCTTCGCCGAATCATGCCGCCAGGGCGCGGCGCTGGGCTTCGACGGCAAGTCGCTGATCCATCCGAAGACCCTCGCCGCCGCCAATGCCGCCTTCGCCCCGAGCACCGAGACGGTGGAGACCGCGCTGCGCGTGATCGCCGCCCATGCCGCGGCGCTGGCCGCCGGCCAGGGCGTCACCGTCGTCGACGGACGGCTGGTCGAGGCGCTGCATGTCAGCGATGCGGAGCGGGTGGTGGCGATGCACCGCGCCATCGCCGAACGCAGCGGCGCATAGCGGTTCCGGCCCACGAGAGCCCAGTTGCGAATGGCTCGCATCTGCTTGAAACTATTGGCCTGTTCGTTGACTTGCTGCAGTGCGGCGCGTAAGTCACTCCCCGACCCGTTCAGGCTCGATCGCGACCCGCGCCTGATGTCCATTGCGCATCGGAGAATATCCGCATGTCCGCCTCCGAGGCAGTTCCTCAGAAACGGCCGAGGCCACTTTCGCCCCATCTGCAGATCTACCGTCCGCAGATCTCGAGCGCGCTCTCGATCTTCCATCGCGGCACCGGCATCGCCCTGGCCATCGGCACCCTGCTGCTGGCCTGGTGGGTGATCGCGGCGGCCGCCGGCCCCGAGGCCTTCGCGGCGGCGCAGTGGTTCATCGGCTCCTGGCTCGGCCTGCTGATGCTGTTCGGCTGGACGGCGGCGCTGTTCTACCATCTCTGCGCCGGCATCCGGCACCTGGCCTGGGACGCCGGCTGGGGCTACGACCTGCCGACCATGCACAAGACCGGCTATGCCGTGCTGATCGCCACCGCGGTGCTGACCGTGCTGGCCTGGATCGTCGGCCTGGTGGTGTGGTGATGACGACCAAGCACGCTTCCCTGCGCAACCCGCTGGCCCATGCCCGCGGCCTCGGCTCCGCCAAATCCGGCTTCGCCCATTGGCGCGGCCTGCGCGTCACCG
The DNA here is from genome assembly GCA_019508225.1 of Inquilinus limosus. Taxonomy (GTDB): domain Bacteria; phylum Pseudomonadota; class Alphaproteobacteria; order DSM-16000; family Inquilinaceae; genus Inquilinus; species Inquilinus limosus_D. The sequence goes on from JAEKLZ010000188.1 coordinate 17,005, forward strand.
CGCTGGCGCTGATCCCGCTGACCATCTGGTTCGTGATCGCGGTGATCGCCCATCTCGGCGCGCCGCTGGCGGAGGTCCGGGCCTGGCTGGCCCATCCGGTCAACGCCGCCCTGTTCATCCTGTTCATCGCCATCGGCCTGCACCATGCGGCCAACGGCCTGACCGAGGTCTATGAGGACTACATCCACGGCCACCACACCAAGCTGGTCGCCGACCTGGCGACCAAGGGCGTGGCCCTGTTCCTGGCGGCGGCGATGACCGTCTCCGTCCTCAAGATCGCCATCCTGGGATAACCCGATGCCCGCGTCCTACACCTTCATCGATCATTTCTACGACGTGGTCGTGGTCGGCGGCGGCGGTGCCGGCCTGCGCGCCACCTTCGGCATGGCCGAGAAGGGCCTGAAGACCGCCTGCATCACCAAGGTCTTCCCGACCCGCAGCCACACCGTCGCGGCCCAGGGCGGCGTCTCCGCCGCGCTCGGCAACATGGGGCCGGACGACTGGCGCTGGCACATGTACGACACCGTCAAGGGCTCCGACTGGCTCGGCGACCAGGACGCGATCGAGTACATGTGCCGCGAAGCGATCCCGGCGATCATCGAGCTCGAGCATTACGGCATGCCCTTCAGCCGCACGGAGGAGGGCAAGATCTACCAGCGCGCCTTCGGCGGCATGACCACCGAATACGGCAAGGGCCGCGCCTACCGCACCTGCGCCGCGGCCGACCGCACCGGCCACGCCATGCTGCACACCCTGTACCAGCAGGCGCTGAAGCACGAGGCGGAGTTCTTCGTCGAGTACTTCGCCATCGACCTGATCATGGACGAGGAAGGCGCCTGCCGCGGCGTCGTCGCCTGGAACCTGGACGACGGCACGATCCACCGCTTCTTCGGCCACCAGACGGTGCTGGCGACCGGCGGCTACGGCCGCGCCTATTTCTCCTGCACCTCGGCCCACACCTGCACCGGCGACGGCGGCGCCATGGCGGCGCGGGCCGGCCTGCCGCTGCAGGACATGGAGTTCGTGCAGTTCCACCCGACCGGCATTTACGGCGCCGGCTGCCTGATCACCGAGGGCGTGCGCGGCGAGGGCGGGTACCTGACCAATTCCGAGGGTGAGCGCTTCATGGAGCGCTATGCCCCCTCGGCCAAGGACCTGGCGTCGCGCGACGTGGTCAGCCGGTCGATGACGATAGAGATCCGCGAGGGCCGCGGCGTCGGCCCGAACAAGGACCACATCCACCTGCATGTCGAGCATCTCGACGCCGACATCATCCACCACCGCCTGCCCGGCATCGCCGAGAGCGCCAAGATCTTCGCCGGCGTCGACGTGACCAAGGAGCCGATCCCGGTCCTGCCGACGGTGCACTACAACATGGGCGGCGTGCCGACCAATGTGCATTGCGAGGTGGTCAACCCGACCGCCGCAGACCCGAACCGCGTGGTGCCGGGGCTGATGGCGATCGGCGAGGCCGCCTGCGTCTCGGTGCACGGCGCCAACCGGCTGGGGTCGAACTCGCTGCTCGACCTGGTGGTGTTCGGCCGCGCCGCCGCGATCCGCTGCGCCGAGCTGATCAAGCCCGGCCAGACCCACAAGCCGGTGCCGGCCGATGCCGGCCAGTTCGCGCTGAACCGGCTGGACCGCGTGCGCCACGGCAAGCAGGAGGTCCGCACCTCCGACCTGCGGCTGGAGATGCAGCGGACGATGCAGAACGACGCCGCCGTCTTCCGCACCGGCCAGACCCTGGCCGAGGGCTGCGAGAAGATGGACGCCACCTGGGACAAGCAGAAGGGCCTGGGCGTCGACGACAAGTCGCTGATCTGGAACTCGGATCTGGTGGAGACGCTGGAGCTCGAGAACCTGATGATCAACGCCGTGACCACCATCCGGTCCGGCGTCAACCGCGAGGAGAGCCGCGGCGCCCATGCCCGCGAGGATTTCCCGGACCGCAACGACGTCGACTGGATGAAGCACAGCGTCGTCTGGATCGACGAGGCCGGCAAGACCCGCATCGACTATCGCCCGGTCCATCTCCAGCCGATGACCAACGAGGTCCAGAGCTTCCCGCCCAAGGCGCGGGTGTACTGAGGGAGGATACGGAAACCAGCCTGCTCATTGCCAACCAGCTCTGGAACTCATCTCTTGACCGTCATCCCCGCGAAAGCGGGGATCTCCTCGGGATCACGGATGGACAAGTCCTTCTTCGTCTACATCATGGCGAGCCGGAAGGACGGTGTGCTGTACACCGGTTTCACATCCAATCTCCCGAAGCGGGCTTGGGAGCATCGAAACAAGGTCGTTCCAGGGTTTACCGCACGCTACGGCGTCGGACGCTTGGTCTGGGCCGAACGGCATGATGACGCGGAAGCTGCCATCCGTCGTGAGAAGCAGATCAAGAAGTGGCGAAGAGCGTGGAAGGTCGAACTGATCGAGAAGGACAATCCGGCCTGGGCCGATCTGTCCGACTCGCTGAACGAGTAGGCGAGAGATCCCCGCTTTCGCGGGGATGACGAGGTTGGTTAAGGGGCCGGCGCCGTGAAAGCGGTCCGGCGCCGAAACAAGGTCGAGCGCGACCCGAGGACGACATGGCCGAATTCACCCTGCCCCGCAATTCCAAGGTCCAGCCCGGCAAGACCGTGCGGGTTCCCGGCGAGATCAAGAAGCCGCGGACCTTCAAGATCTATCGCTGGGACCCGGATACCGACGAGAATCCGCGGCTCGACACCTACGAGATCGACCTGGCGCGCTGCGGGCCGATGGTCCTGGATGCGATCATCCACATCAAGAACGACATCGACTCGACCCTGACCTTCCGGCGCTCCTGCCGCGAGGGCATCTGCGGGTCCTGCGCGATGAACATCGACGGCACCAACACCCTGGCCTGCCTCAAGCCGATCGAGGAGGTCCAGGGCGACGTCAAGATCTACCCGCTGCCGCACATGCCGGTGGTGAAGGACCTGGTGCCGGAGCTGACCCACATCTACGCGCAATACGCGTCGATCAAACCCTGGCTGCGGACCGAGAGCCCGCCGCCGCCCGACCGCGAGCGCCGGCAGAGCCCGGAGGAGCGCGAGAAGCTGGACGGGCTGTACGAGTGCATCCTGTGCTTCTGCTGCACCACCAGCTGCCCGAGCTACTGGTGGAACGGCGACAAGTATCTCGGCCCCGCGGTGCTGCTGCAGGCCTATCGCTGGATCGCCGACAGCCGGGATGAGATGACCGGCGAGCGGCTGGACGCGCTGGAGGATCCGTTCCGCCTCTATCGCTGCCACACCATCATGAACTGCACCAAGACCTGCCCGAAGGGACTCAATCCCGCCAAGGCGATCGGCGAGATCAAGAAGCTGATGCTGGAACGCGCCGGCTGACCTGCGTCACCCCACAGTAAAACGTCACAAAAAAGCGCTGGTGACCCCGGCGCTTTTTTCTTATCAACCGCCCAGTCACACCACGGTCTGCCCACCTGACGGAGCGATCCTGCACGCAACACACTCGAGGAGTGTCCCAGTAAATGACGACCCCCGCACGCACCCCTTTCGCCGGCCGCATTCTCATGGTCGGATTCGGCTCGATCGGCCAGGGCGTGCTGCCGCTGCTGCTGCGGCACCTGACCCTGACCCCCGACCGCGTCACCATCGTCACGGCGGAGACCAGAGGGCAGAAGGAGGCGGAACTCTATGGCGTCCGCTTCATCCATGAACCGGTGACACGCAGCAATTATCGGACACTCCTCGAACCGCTGCTCGGCCCGGGCGACGCCCTGGTGAACCTCTCGGTCGACGTCTCCTCGGTCGCGCTGATCGAATTGGCGCGGGAACGCGGGGCGCTCTACATCGACACCTGCATCGAGCCCTGGCTGGGCGGCTACACCGACCCCGAGCTCAGCCCGGCCGACCGCTCGAACTATGCGCTGCGCGAGGCCGCCCTGGCGCTGGGCCGCGCGCCCGGCACGCCGACCGCGGTGGTGACCCACGGCGCCAACCCCGGCATGGTCTCGCATTTCGTCAAGCGCGCGCTGCTCGACATCGCCGTCGCGACCGGCTTCGAGCCGCCGATGCCGGCCGACCGCGCCGGCTGGGCCAGCCTGGCGCAGACCCTGGGTGTGAAGGTAATCCATGTCGCCGAGCGCGACACCCAGGTGGCCCGCTTCCCGAAGAAGCCGGGCGAGTTCGTCAACACCTGGTCGATCGACGGCTTCGTCGGCGAAGGCTGCCAGCCGGCCGAGCTGGGCTGGGGCAGCCATGAGCGCCACTTCCCGGCCGATGGCAGGCGCCACGACAAGGGCAGCCAGGCAGCGATATGGCTGGCCCGCCCCGGCGCCGCGACCCGGGTGCGGACCTGGACCCCGCTGGCCGGGCCGATCCACGGCTTCCTGATCACCCACAATGAGGCGATCTCGCTGGCCGACTACCTGACCGTCGGCTCCGGCGCCCAGCCGGAATACCGGCCGACCGTGCACTATGCCTATCACCCATCCGACGACGCGGTGCTGTCGGTGCATGAGTTCGTCGGCCGCAACTACGAGCTGCAGCCGAGCAAGCGGCTGATGATGGACGAGATCACCGACGGCATGGACGAGCTGGGCGTGCTGCTGGCCGGCCATGCCAAGGGCGCCTACTGGTACGGCTCGCGCCTGACAATCGGCGAGGCGCGCGAGCTGGCGCCGCACAACAACGCCACCAGCCTGCAGGTCACGGCGGCGGTGCTGGGCGGGCTGGTCTGGGCAATCGAGAACCCGGATCGCGGGCTGGTCGAGCCCGAGGAGATGGACCACGAGCGGGTGCTGGCGGTGGCTGCGCCCTATCTCGGCGAGCTGGCCGGCGCCTTCACCGACTGGAACCCGCTGCAGGGCCGCGGCCAGCTGTTCCCCGAGGACATCGCTCCCGAGGACCCCTGGCAGTTCCAGAACATCCGCGTGGTGTGACCGGCTGCCGCCCGGTCGCCGACCTGTCCCGCGCGGAGCGGGCGCGGGTCGGCGCCCTGGTGGCCGGGCACCCGGTGCTCGCCCTGTACTGGGATTCGGCGCTCGACGCCGCAGCCGCAGGCGACCGCAGCCGATCGGTGCGGCTGGAGCCGGATGGCGCCGTCCTCGGGATCGATTTCGACGGTCTGACCGCCTACACGGCGGTCGGTGCCGTCGGCGACGCCGCCCTACTGGCCCTGACAGACGATCCGCGGCCGCTGGAGCTGCATCTGACACCGGAGCAAGCCGACCGGCTGCGCCCGGCCTGCGGCGACCGGCTGGTGCTGGAGGACGGGCTGCGCTTCTACGCCCGGCCGCTCGCCGAGCTCCCGGAGCCCGATCCCGCCTGCCGGCGGATGGGGCCGGCCGAGCTGGAGCCGCTGCGCCGCTTCTACGCCGCGCATTACCCGACGACGGTGTTCTCTGCCTGGATGCTCGACCTGCCCTTCGTCGCCATCGTCCAGGACGGCCGCCCGGTCGCCACCGGGGGCGTTCTCGCCCGCGCCGGCGGTCGGGCGATGATCGGCAATTTCCTGGTCGACCCCGCTCGCCGCGGTGAGGGGCTGGCCGGGCGGGTGGTCACCGGCCTGCTGGCGGCGCTTCGGGCCGAGGGTGTGACCATGGCGCTGCTGGCCACCAACGACCTCAACCCGGCGGCCTGCCGGGTCTATGAACGCGCCGGCTTCGCCTTGGTCGAGCGTCGTGTGGAATTGGACCTGCGCGCAGCCTGACGCGCCGCGCGATCAAGCCAGGAATGCGCCGCCTTGTCTGGCATTTCGCCGGGGCTTGCGGTAAGCACCCTCGCCATGCCCGATGTTGCAGCGCAAGACGACGAGCCGCTTGCCCTCTACCGCCACCGGATCGCCGACGGCGCCCTGCGGGCCGACCCCGCCCAGGCCGCTGCGGTCGAGAAGCTGCAGCGGCTGCACCGGCAGTTGCGCAGCTACACCCCGCCCGAGCCCGAGAACAACGGCCTGCTGGCCCGCCTCGGCTTCGGCAAGAAGAAGCCGGCGGTCGACCCGCCACGTGGCCTGTACTTCTGGGGCGGCGTCGGGCGCGGCAAGTCCATGCTGATGGACCTGTTCTTCGACACCACGCCGGTGCCGCACAAGCGCCGGGTGCATTTCAACGCCTTCATGCTCGAAGTGCACCAGCGCATCCATGAATGGCGCCAGTCCGGCGCCGCGGCCGAAGCCGAGAACGCCGACCCGATCCCGCCGCTGGCGCGCCGCATCGCCGCCGAGGCCTGGCTGCTGTGCTTCGACGAGTTCCATGTCGTCGACATCGCCGACGCCATGATCCTGGGCCGGCTGTTCCAGGCGCTGTTCGGGCTGGGCGTCATCGTGGTCGCGACCTCGAACTGGCCGCCGGACGAGCTGTACAAGGACGGGCTGCAGCGCGACCGCTTCCTGCCCTTCATCGCCATGATCAAGAAAAAGCTGGAGGTGGTGCAGCTGGACGGCGGCCGGGACTATCGGCTGGATCGGCTGCGCGGCCGCCCGGTCTACCACTCGCCGCTGGGCGGCATGGCGCACAAGGCGCTGGCCGACCTGTTCGCCGATTTGACCGACGGCGCCGACGGCGCGCCGGTCGTCCTGCCGGTCCCCGGCGCCCGCACGCTGGAGGTGCCGCGCGCCGCCCGGGGCGTGGCCTGGTGCGACTTCGACGCGCTGTGCGCCCGGCCGCTGGGCGCCGCCGACTACCTGACCCTGGCCGACGCCTTCCACACCGTGATCATCGAGGGCGTGCCGCGCTTCACCGAGGCCAAGCGCCACGAGATGAAGCGCTTCATCGTCTTGATCGACAGCCTGTACGAGGCCCGTCGGCGGGTGGTGATCGCGGCCGAGGTGCCGGTCACCCAGCTCTATGCCGGCGACAGCCAGGCGCTGGAATTCGCCCGCACCGAGAGCCGGCTGATGGAGATGCAGTCGGTCGACTACATCGAGGCGCGCAAGGCCGCCTGAGAACTCAACTCTTCAGCACCACCAGGCGCTCGAAGGCGGCCAGGGTCTCGGCGCTGACATGGTGCTCGATGCCCTCGGCATCGATCTCCGCCGCCTCGTCGCTGACGCCGATCGACTTCAGGAACTCGACCACGATGCGATGGCGCCGGCGGCAGGAATCGGCCATCTCACGCCCGGCATCGGTCAGGAAGATCGAGCGGTAGGGCCGGGCGCTGACCAGCCCTTCGCGCTGCAGCCGGGCAATGGTCTTGTTCACCGTGGCATGGGCCACGCCGAATCGCTCCGCCAGCTCGACGATCCGCGCCTCGCCCTGGCTGTCGATCAGCTCGGCGATCATCTCGACATAGTCTTCGGCCGTCTCGGTCTGCCGGGCCTGGCGCACCCGGCTGAACCCCGCGGCCTGCAGCCCGGTGTCGGTCGGGCGATCCTGTTCCGTCATCTCGTCTGTCCTTCGGAGCCGGATGCCTTCCGCTCCCGTTGATCGGTCGGGACCGCGGCACTGCGGTCGTGGTGCTTGAGGTCCCTGGGGCTGGCGCGGTTGCGGCGCATCATACCGGCAGATCGGAAAATGACAAGGTGATGACGCTTGCCAAGAATGTAGCCATGGCTACACTATACAGGATGGGGAGATCGAATCGGCAAACGACCTTGGCCCGCTGTGCGACAGCGGAGAGAAACGAGCACGCATGATGAGAAGCGATATCACGGGCCAGGAGATCGCCCAGCAGGGCAGCGCCGCCGGCTCCGGCTGGCGCACGACACTGGGCGCTCCGAGCCTGCCCGAGGTGCATCGCAGCATCGCGGTGCCGATCGGCGTCGGCTGGCTGCGCAAGCTGTTCGCCTTCGTTGGCCCCGGCTATCTCGTTGCCGTCGGCTACATGGATCCGGGCAACTGGGCGACCGACCTGGCCGGCGGCTCGGCCTTCGGCTACACGCTGCTGTCGCGACCATTATCCGAAGCCCGTCGCCATGGCGCTGTGGTTCCTGTGCGAGGTGGCGATCGTCGCCTGCGACCTGGCCGAGGTGATCGGCACCGCGATCGCGCTGCAGCTGCTGTTCGGCATCCCGCTGCTGTGGGGGGTGGTGCTGACCGCGCTCGACGTCATGGTGGTGCTGTACCTGCAGAACCGCGGCTTCCGGCATCTCGAGGCGTTCATCATCGGGCTGATGCTGATCATCGCCGGCTGCTTCCTGGTCGAGCTGATCCTGGCGCAGCCGGCGATCGCCGAGATCGCCGCCGGCTTCATTCCCTCGCCCGAGATCGTCACCAACCCGGAGATGCTGTACATCGCCATCGGCATCATCGGCGCGACGGTGATGCCGCATAACCTGTACCTGCACTCCTCGATCGTGCAGACCCGCGCCTTCGACCGGACCGAGCCCGGCAAGCGCGAGGCGATCCGCTACGCCACCATCGATTCGACCGTGGCGCTGATGTTCGCCCTGTTCATCAACGCCGCGATCCTGATCCTGGCCGCCGCCGCCTTCCACACCACCGGCCGGACCGAGGTGGCCGAGATCCAGGACGCCTATCAGCTGCTGGCGCCGGTGCTGGGCGTCGGCATCGCCAGCACCCTGTTCGCGGTGGCGCTGCTGGCCTCCGGCCAGAACTCGACCCTGACCGCCACCCTGGCCGGGCAGATCGTGATGGAGGGCTTCCTCTCGATCCGGCTGAGGCCCTGGCTGCGGCGGCTGATCACCCGCGGCATCGCCATCGTGCCGACGGTGATCGTCACCGCCCTCTACGGCGAGAGCGGCACCGCCCATCTGCTGGTGCTGAGCCAAGTGGTGCTGAGCCTGCAGCTGCCCTTCGCCGTGGTGCCGCTGGTGGCCTTCACCAGCGACAAGGCCAAGATGGGCGCCTTCGCCAATCCGACCTGGCTGAAATGGACGGCCTGGCTGGTCTCGGCGGTGATCATCGTGCTCAACGTCAAGCTGCTGTTCGACTGGATCACCGGGGGGTAGCCGGCAGCAGCCTGACCTGAGGCGGTCAGATCACGAAGTCGATGCCGGGGGGCACCGGGATCGAGTGATCCATGGTGAGGGCAGGCAGCGGCTCCGAACACGAGCCGACGATGCGGGCGGGGACGCCCACCGCGGTCCGGTGCGGCGGCACGTCGGTCAGCACCACGCTGCCGGCGCCGATCTTGGCGCCCTCGCCGATCTCGATATTGCCGAGGATCTTGGCGCCGGCGCCGATCAGCACGCCGTCGCGCACCTTCGGATGGCGGTCGCCGCCGACCTTGCCGGTGCCGCCGAGGGTGACGCCGTGCAGGATCGAGACGTCGTTGCCGACCACCGCGGTCTCACCGATCACCACGCCGGTGCCGTGGTCGATCAGCAGGCCCCAGCCGATCCGGGCGGCAGGATGGATGTCGACCGCGAGGCTCTCGGACACCCGGCTCTGCAGGAAGTGGGCGAGGGCGGTGCGCCCCTGACCGTGCAGCCAGTGGCCGACCCGATGCCATTGCAGCGCGTGGAAGCCCTTGAAGAACAGGAACGGCGTCAGGTGGTCGCGCGCCGCCGGGTCGCGGTCCTTGATGGCGTCGAGGTCGAGCACGGCGTGGC
>JAEKLZ010000460.1 GCA_019508225.1 Inquilinus limosus
AGAGGCAGGACGGGGCCGGCCTTACCGCATCAGCGGTTCGGCGGCGGCCAGGAGATCATCGATCGCGGCGGGCGTGGTGCCCGCCTTGTGCATCACGCAGGCGCCGAAGGCGATCGCCAGCAGGCTGCGGGCCCGGGCCGCCATCGCCTCGGCCTCGCCGCCGGCCTGGCGGGCCATCAGCCCGGCCAGCAGCGCCTCCAGACGCTCCAGATGGCGGCGGCTCAGCGCCTCGACCTCCGGGTCGTGCGGCGCCAGCTCGACCGCGCTGTTGATCAGGAAGCAGCCTTCGCGGCTGCCGCGCGAAGTGGAGATCCCGGCGACTGCGGCGCGCAGGGCGCGGCCGGGATCCGGCTCGGCCGCCACCAGCCGCTCCAGCAGGGCGAAGCGCGAGTCGTTGTAGCGCTGGATCGCCGCGAGCAGGACATCGTGCTTGGAGCCGAAGCTGCCGTAGAAGCTGCTGCGGCTGAGACCCATCGCCCGCGTCAGGTCATCCAGCGACGTCGCCTCGTAGCCCTGGCGCCAGAACAGGCCCATCGCCGCGTCGAGCGCGGCGGCCTTGTCGAATTCGCGGGGACGGCCAGGGTGAACCATCGCCGAGATATGGACCGGCCGTTCCGGAATGCAAGCCGGGATCGTGTCGTTTTGTTTCCGTGCCTGGAACTCGCAGCCCGGCGAAGCGATATCAAGGAGGGGTGGTGGAGGAATGGATGGCCGGCAATGGTCCGCGATACCAGTTCGACCCGGCGACGCTGGAGCGCAACCTCTCCGGGTTCGACGACGCCGCCCGCCGGGCGATGATCGACGACTTGCTGGAGGAGCTGCGCGACCGCGCCGAGGCGATCGCCGCCGCAGCCGGCGCCCTTGCGCTGGAAGCCTACGCCCTGCGCTCCTGCGCCGCGATCTGCGGCGCCCGGGCGCTGATCGACCTCGCCGACTCGCTCGGCGACAAGGGCGGCAGCCGGCCGGGCCGCCCCCAGGAGTTGGCCAAGGTGGCCAAGGCCAGGGTGGCCGAGACCGTCAGGGCCTTGGAGCTGTGGCGGAGCGGCGAGTCGGAACGGAAAGCTGAGGAGTGCTGACCGGCTGCGGCGGGATCGCGTCGTAATCGGCCTCGCCCAGGATCTCGATGCCTTCGATCAGCAGCGCCGCCCGCGCCTCGGCCAGCGCCGGATCGGCCAGCGCGCCGCGCAGGGCGGAGCGCAGCGCCTCGACCGTCCGGTCGTCCGCGTCACGGCGCGTCACCAGCGGCAGGCCCGGCGCCGGCGCGGTGCGGCCGATCGCGCGCAGCCCGGCGGTGGCACCGGGACGGTGCCGCTGCAGCAGCGCATAGGTGACGCAGTCGATCGCGGCGATGTCGGCCTCCCCCGCCGCCACCGCCGCCATGCTGTTGGCATGGGCGCCGGTGACCAGGGCGGCCCGGAAGAACCGGTCCGGCGGCTCCGGCAGCGCCGCGGCCAGGGCGACCCAGCCGGACAGGCTGTCCCAGCCATTGACGGCACAGACCGTCCCGCGGAAATCCGCCAGCGCCTCGCCCGGCGCATCCTTTCGGACCATCAACTGGCTGCTGTAGCGCGGGCCGTCGCAGCCCGGGGCGGCGTAGCGGAGCGTCGCCACCAGCCGCAGCCGGTCGCGATACTGCCGGGCATAGGGATTGCCGCAGGTCTGGCTGAGCAGCAGCGCCGGATCGGTCCACAGCTCGTTCAGCGTCGAGTCGCGGCTCAGGGCCGGCGCCGCCGCGATGCCTGCGGCCGAGAGGCGCGCAGCGACCACCGACCACAGCGCGTCGGTGGCCCAGGCCACCTCCGGCAGATCGTACATCGGCAGGCTGGCCGCGCTCGGCGCGGCCGGGGGAAGACTGGCCGCGCCGGCCATGGCCGCGGCCGTCACTTGGCGCGCCGCTCGGCGTCGAAATCGGGATGCACGGGCGCGTCGACCGGGCGCAGCAGGAAGCGCCGGACGACCTCGCCATAGCCGCGGTAGAGGCCGGCGCCTTGCGCGGCGACCCCGGCGGAATCATTGGCGGCGGCGAAGCGCGGCAGCTGGTACCAGGCCAGGCCGGGCCGGGCGTGATGCGCCACATGCAGGTTGTTGTTGAGGAACAGCAGCGAGAAGAACGGCCCGGACGCGACCACGGCGGTGCGCAGCCCTTCCGGACCGGCGCGGTGCTCGGCGAAGGAGCGCAGCAGCGACAGCGCGGTGCCGGCGTAGCAGGTGATCACATAGAGGATCGGCGAGATGCCGAAGCCGACAGTGACCACGCCCAGCACGGCGGCGGCGCCGGTGAGGTGCAGCGCCCAGACGGCGCGCGCCCTGCGGTCATGGCGCAGCTTCGGCAGCTCTTCCGCCCACAGCCCGTACCAGGCCAGGGCGGGACCGATCAGGAAACGGCCCAGCAGCGTGCGGTTGAAATACAGCACCGCCCGCCCGGCCGGGCTGAGCGACGACCAATGGTCGTCGGTGACGTAGTAGCTCTCGGGATCCTCGACCGGCGAGGTCAGGTGGGCGTCGCGGTGATGGTGCAGGTGCAGGTCGCGGTAGGAGGCGTAGGGCAGCCACAGCGCCAGCGGCGGCCAGCCGATCGCCGAATTGATCCGGCGCGACCGCGTCGGGTGGCCGTGGATGGTCTCGTGCTGCAGCGATCCGTGCCAGGCCAGCAGCACCGCGCCGATGGCGATGAACAGGGGCGCCGGCAGCGTCGCATGAAACCAGAGCAGCGCCGCCCAGCCGCCATAGGCCGCGGCGGCCACCATCCAGGTCGGTCCTTCGAAATTCGCTCGCTTCACCGTGTCCGCCATGTGGATCCCGATCCCCAGGACTCCACGCTGTCGTAAATCGGTCATAGCGGGCAATGCGATAATGCGCACAAAACGCCGCGATTGATGTACTCTCATCCAAGCTGTCGTGAAGTCGCACATTTTGGTTTGGAAACACCGCAATGGCGCAATCCCGCCGCGACATGATCGAGACCTTCCGCGCCCGGCTGGAGGAGATCATCGCCGCCTCGGGCCAGAGCCGCAGCGCCTTCGCCGCATCGGTCGGGATGGACCGGTCGACGCTGTCGCAGATCCTGTCGCCGGCCAACGACCGGCTGCCGCGGGCCGAGACCCTGGCGGCGATCGCGGCCTCGCGCCAGGTCAGCATCGACTGGCTGCTGGGCTTAAGCCAGCGCGGCCCGCTATCCGCCGACATCCTGCCGGAGCGGCTGGCGATCGAGCGCGACGCCCAATGGGCCGATGACGAGCGGCTGATCGCCTGGCACCGCGAGGCGATCGGCTACAAGATCCGCCATGTCGCGACCACCCTGCCCGACCTGCTGAAGAACCGCGACGTGATCCGGCACGAGCTGGCGCATTTCGCGGCGTCGCGGCCGGAGCAGCGGATCGAGACCGCGGCCGCCCGGCTGGCCTATCAGCGCCGGCCGGAGACCGACATGGAGGCCTGCAACTCGATCCAGGCGATCGAGGGCTTCGCCCGCGGCGAGGGCATCTGGCACGACCTCGACGACCAGATCCGGGCCCGCCAGCTCGACCACATGATCGCGCTGGTGGAGGAGCTGTATCCGACCTTCCGCTGGTTCTTCTATGACGGACGGCAGCACTATTCCGTGCCGGTGACGGTGTTCGGCCCGCTGCGGGCGGTGATCTATCTCGGCGGCATGTACTTCCTGTTCAACTCGACCGAGCACATCCGCGCCCTGTCGGAGCATTTCGACAGCCTGATCCGCGGCGCCATCGTCCAGCCGCCCGATGTGCCCAAGCTGCTGCGCCGGCTGCGGGCGCGGCTGGGGTAGACAAGGCAAGCCCCATCGGTCTCGAAGCTGGTCGGAATATCCCGGATAGGCTATATAGATAGCGACAGGAGATATTCAGATGGCGCTGTTTATCCGTGATCCCGAGGTCGACGCCCTTGCGGAAGAAGTGCGCAGGCTCACCAAGGCAAAAACCAAGACCGATGCCGTTCGTCGAGCCTTGCAGGTCCAGCTCGCGGCGGCACGCCGCACCCTGCCGCTCAGGGATCGCCTGGCGCGCTCCAGGGCGCTCGCCGACGCGATGGGCCCGGGCGATGCCGCCTTCGATATGAAGGCTTATACCGACGAGATGTGGGGCGACTCCTGATGTTCGTGGATGCCTCCGTTATCGTCGCCCTTCTAAGGCGGGAGCCGGGCTACGAGGAGATCGAGAAGCGATTGGCCGTCATCGACGGCCCCTTCTTCATTTCACCCCTGGTCAGATTCGAGGCCGCCGTCGCCCTCGCGCGCCAGAAGGCGATGGCCAAGTCGGCGGAGACAAGGCCCTCGCCCGATCTTCTGCGGCAGGCCCAAGCGGCTGTAGATGCCCTCGTCGAGGATCTCGGTGCCGAGGAGGTGGCGATCTCGCCGGAGATCGGGCGGCGGGCGCTCGAAGCGAGCGCAACCTATGGCAAAGCCGTGGGCCATGTCGCCGACCTCAATTTTGGCGACTGCTTCGCCTATGCTTGCGCCAAGACGCTCGGCGTGGCCTTGCTCTACAAGGGCGACGACTTCGCCCGCACCGATCTCGCCTAGAAGCCGATCCTGCAAAGGCCACCGAGGAAGCGCGACATCATGCGGGCCATCACCCTCACCGCTCATGGCGGCACCGACAATTTTCGCCTGGCCGAGCTGCCGGTCCCGCCGCTGCGCCCGGGCGACGTGCGGATCCGGGTGAGGTCCGTCGCCTTCAATCCGGTCGATGCCCAGATCCGCCGCGGCGGTCCCGAGGGCCGGATGGTCCGGTCGCCGATCCTGGGCCGTGACCTCTCCGGCATCGTCGAGGCGGTTGACGGCACGGCGGATTTCCAGCCGGGCGACGAGGTCTACAGCTATGTCTGCAACTTGGCGAGCAGCGGCACCTACGCCGAATATGTGAGCGTTCCGGCCGAGCTGGTGGCGCGGAAGCCGCGCACGCTGAGCCACGACCAAGCCGCCGCCGTCCCGGTGGCGGGCATCACCGCGACCCTGGCGCTGCGGCAGGCGCAGGCCGCGGCGTCACGATCATTGTTCGTCGCCGGCGGGGCGGGCGGCGTCGGCACCTTCGCCCTGATGCTCGCGCGGCATCTCGGGGTGACGCGGCTGGTCACCACCGCCGGCAGCGCGGAGAGCCGGGCCTATCTGGTCGAACGCGGCGGCCTTGCGGACGACCGGATCGTCGACTACCGGCGGGATGGCTTCGTCGACCGCGCCATCGACCGGAACGGCGGCCGGTTCGACGGCGTGCTCGATTTGGTCGGCGGCATCATGCTGTCCGCCTGCTGCGAGCTGCTGGCCCTGGACGGCCATCTCGCCTCCATCACCGAGATCCCGGCGCTGGACAATGCCAATGTCCTGTTCCAGCACAATGCCTCGTTCCACACCGTTGGCGCCAACGCCTATTCCCTGGTCGAAGACCGCGCGGTCTGGCGGCGGTACCGGGACATGCTCGACGGGCTGGCCGCGCTGTTCGACGGCGGCGCGCTGCCCGCGCCCCCGATCACCCATCTGGGACCGCTGTCGGTCGAGACCGTGCGGCAGGCGCACGATCTGCTGGAGCGCGGGGGTGTTCAGGGCAAGCTGGTGATGTCCTGCCCCTGAATCACAGCCGCGAAGATCCCTCAACGCTGCCATGCCGGACTTTGTGCGCTGCAGCAGCGCCGGCCGTTCTATATTTGATCCTCCTCTGACCGATTCCGTTGCCCGAGAGGCGTCGCCATGGGCGAGCGCGCGCATCCTGCCGTCGCGGCGATCACGCCGGCGATGATGTTCCTGATGGCGGTCGCCTGCGGCGCCATCGTCGCCAACCTGTATTACGCCCAGCCGCTGATCGCGCTGATCGCGCCCTCGGTCGGGCTCGGCACCGTCGCCGCCAGCCTGGTCGTCACCCTGACCCAGATCGGCTACGGCGTCGGGCTGATCCTGCTGGTGCCGCTGGCCGACATGGTCGAGAACCGGCGGCTGGTGGTGCTGACCCTGTCCGGCACCGTGGTCGCCCTGGCGATCGCCGCCGTGGCGCCGAATGCCGGGGTCTTCCTGTTCGCGGCGCTGCTGATCGGCATCAGCTCGGTCGCGGCGCAGATCCTGATCCCGATGGCGGCCCATATGTGCCCCGACGCGATCCGCGGCCGCGTCGTCGGCAACATCATGAGCGGCCTGCTGCTGGGCATCCTGCTGGCCCGGCCGGTCGCCAGCATGGTCGCCGAGCTGCTGGGCTGGCGCGCCATCTTCATTCTCTCCACCATCCTGATGGCCGGGCTGCTGGCCGTTCTGGCCTGGCGCCTGCCGCAGTACCGGCCGGCGCCGGGCCCGAGCTACGGCCAGGTGCTGCGCTCGCTCGCCACCCTGTTCCGCCGCACGCCGATCCTGCGGCGCCGCGCCGCCTACCAGGCCGCGCTGTTCGCCGGCTTCAGCCTGTTCTGGACCGCGGTGCCGCTGGAGCTGGCCGGCCCGCGCTTCGGCTACAGCCAGGCCGGGATCGCCGTGTTCGCCCTGGTCGGCGCGGCCGGCGCCCTGGCCGCGCCGCTCGCCGGGCGCATCGCCGACCGCGGCTGGACCCGCCCCGCCACCTTCGGCGCCCTGGCCTCGGTCGCCGCCGCCTTCGCCATGGCCTGGGCCGGCGGCGTCGCCGGATCGGTGGTGCTGCTGGGCGCCGCCGGCGTGCTGCTCGACTTCGGGGTGCAGGCCAACATGGTGCTGGGCCAGCGCGCCATCTATGCCCTGGCGCCCGAGGCGCGCGGCCGGATGAACGGCCTCTACGTCGCCAGCGCCTTCGCCGGCGGCGCCGTCGGCTCCGCCATCGCCAGCGGCACCTTCAGCGCCGGCGGCTGGTCGCTGGTCAGCTGGGTCGGCCTCGCCTTCCCGGTCGTGGCGCTGCTGGTCTACTCGACCGAGCTGTTCCGCCGGCCGGCGCCGCGCCAGGCTTGACCCCGGCCGGAGGCCACGCATGAGCTGGACCGACATTGCAGAGGCCTGGTGGCAGGCCTTGCGCCGCGACCGGCCGGATCTCGGCCTGCCCGAGCACTACGACCTCTGGTATTTCGGCGACAGCGAGGATCTGGCGCGTGAGCTGCTGGACCTGGTGCTGGCCGGCATCAAGACCGCCACCGCCGGGCTGGTCTGGGGCGCCGACGAGGCCGGCACGCCGAAGCCGGGCGGCTACAGCCTGATCACCGACTTCGCCGGCACGCCGCATTGCGTGCTGCAGACGATGGAGGTGCGGGTGCTGCCCTTCGACCAGGTCGACCCCGCCTTCGCCTACGATGAGGGCGAGGGCGACCGCTCGCTGGCCTTCTGGCGCGACGCGCATTGGGGCTATTTCGGCCGCCGCTGCGCCGAGCTCGGCCGCCAGCCGGCGCCGGATATGCCGGTGTTCTGCGAACGCTTCCGGCTGGTTTATCCGGAGGCATCGACGTAGGTTGGGTTCGCGACAGCGAACCCAACATCGCGCGATTCGGCCCCGTGTTGGGTTCGCAAGAGCGAACCCAACCTACGAAGCTATCGCGCCGGATAGCGTCACCCCCGGCCCTCGGCCTCCCAGTTCAGCCGCTTGCGGTAGATGGTCGAGGCGCTGATGCCGAGCAGCGCCGCCGCCCGCGGCACATGGCCGTCGCAGGCCGAGATCGCATTCTCGATCGCATCCTTCTCGACCATCCACAGCGGCCGGATCTCCGCCGTCTTGCCGTCCGGGACGACCACCGGCGGCGTAACCGCCGGGCGGCCGGGCTGGGCCGCCGGGATCAGGGTGCGCACCGGTGAGGGCAGCATCGTCCGCGTCACCAGCGGCCCGTCATGCAGCACGACGATGTTGCGGATCACGTTCTGCAACTGGCGGACATTGCCGGGCCAGCCGTAGCGCTCGAGATCCTCGGCCACCTCCAGGTCGAAATCCGTGAAGCTCTTGCCCTCCTCCGCCGCGTAGTCGTGCAGGAACTGGCGCGCGATCAGCAGCACGTCGTCCTCACGCTCGCGCAGCGGCGGCAGGGTCACCGGGATCACCAGCAGGCGGTAGTACAGGTCCTCGCGGAAGCGGCCCTGGCGCACCTCCTCGGCCGGGTCGCGGTTGGTGGCGCAGACGATGCGCAGGTCGACCTTGCGCTCGCGGCTGCCGCCGACCGCCTGGACCACCCCGGTCTGCAGGAAGCGCAGCAGCTTGGTCTGCAGCTCCGCCGGCAGCGCGCGGGATGGCGCCGCAGTTCAGCGCCACGAAGGGATGGTCGTGCCGCGGGCTGCGGCGGTGCACCGCCTCGGCGCACAGCTCCTTGCCGGTGCCGCTCTCGCCGGTGATGAAGACGGTCGCCTTCGACGCCGCCGCCGAATCGATGATGCGGTACACCGCCTGCATCGCCAGCGACCGGCCGATGAAGCCGTAGTAGCGGTCGCGGCCGAGATCGTCGCGCCAGGCATCGACCTCGCGCTGCAGCCGCATCCGCTCCAGCGTGTTGCGGACGGTCACCGTCAGCCGGTCGCCGGGAAAGGGCTTGACCAGGAAGTCGAAGGCGCCCAGCCGCATCGCGTCGACCGCGGTGTTGACCGAGCCATGGGCGGTGATGACGATCGGCGCCACCGGGATCTGCTGCTCGCGGATGTGCTGCAGGATCTCCATGCCGTTCATGTCGGGCAGGTTGAGGTCCAGCAGCACGGTCGCATAGCGTCCTTGCGCCAGCGCCGCGAGCGCATCGGCCCCGGTCTCGGCATGATCGACGGCGATGCCGACCTTGGACAGGGTCTCGATGTACAGCCGGGCCAGCGCCGGCATGTCCTCGACCAGCAGCACGGCCGCAGGATCGGCCACAGGCGGTTCGGCGAGGGAAGCCATGGCGATATCGTGGCCCATGGGAGCGTCCATCTTCAATAATAGCCCGCAACAAGAATTCGTCTTAAACGCAACGTCGTGCCGAGCCTGCCCCGCCACGACGAACGGTCCAGAGACAGAAAGATAGCCATGATAGGTCCGAAAACGATTCTGATCGATGGAATTTGGAATGCCGCCGAGGATGGCCGCACCATTCCGGTGATCGACCCGTCGACCGGGGCGGCGTTCGACAGCCTGGCGCGCGGCGGCGCGGCCGAGATCGATGCCGCCGTACGGGCCGCGCGCCGGGCCTTCGATGACGGGTCGTGGGGCCGGATGCCGGCGGTCGAGCGCGGCCGCGTCCTGACCCGCATCGGCCGCGCCATCGAGGCCGATTTCGAGACGCTGTGGCGGCTGGAGGCCGCCGATGCCGGCAAGCCGGTGAAGCAGGCCAAAGCCGACATCAACGCCTGCGCCCGCTATTTCGAGTTCTATGGCGGCGCCTGCGACAAGCACCACGGCACCACCCTGCCCTATCTCGACGGCTATACCGTGCTGACGGTGAAGGAGCCCTATGGCGTCACCGGCCACGTCATCCCGTGGAACTACCCGGCGCAGATCTTCGGCCGCACCATCGGCGGCGCCCTGGCCGCCGGCAATACCTGCGTGCTGAAGCCGGCCGAGGATGCCTGCCTGACGCCGCTTCGCATCGCCCGGCTGGCGCTGGAGGCCGGACTGCCGCCGGGCGCGCTGAACGTCGTCACCGGCCTGGGCGCCGAAGCCGGGGCGGCCCTGGCCGCGCATCCGGACATCGACCACATCAGCTTCACCGGGTCGCCCGCCACCGGCGCCGCGATCCAGGCCGCGGCGGCGCAGTTCAACCGGCCGGTGACGATGGAGCTGGGCGGCAAGTCACCCCAGCTGGTGTTCGACGACGCCGATGCCGAGGCCGCCCTGCCCTTCGTCACCGCGGCGATCGTGCAGAATGCCGGCCAGACCTGCTCTGCCGGCAGCCGCCTGCTGCTGCAGGACGGCATCGCCGACGCGTTCCTGGCGGCCTTGGGTGAGCGCTTCACGGCGCTGGAGACCGGCCCCTGGGACCGCGACCCGGATTGCGGCCCGCTGATCAGCGCCCGGCAGCAGGAGCGGGTGCGCGGCCATCTCGACCGCGCCCGGGCCGACGGGCTGCCGGTGCTGGCCGAGGGCCGGCTGTCCCCGAACGCCCCGGCCGGCGGCTTCTACCAGGTGCCGACCCTGGTCGGCGACGTGCCGCCGGGCCATCCGCTGGCGCAGGAGGAGGTGTTCGGCCCGGTGCTGGCGGTGCTGCGCTTCCGCGACGAGGAGGAGGCGATCCGCCTGGCCAACGGCACCGAATTCGGGCTGGTCGCCGGGGTCTGGACCCGCGACGGCGCTCGCCAGCTGCGCTGCGCCCGCCGGGTCCGGGCCGGCCAGGTCTTCGTCAACAACTACGGCGCCGGCGGCGGCGTCGAGCTGCCCTTCGGCGGTATGAAGCGCTCCGGCTTCGGCCGCGAGAAGGCGATGGAGGGGCTGGACCATTTCAGCGTGACGAAAACCATCGCCATTCGCCACGGGTGAGGGACGGTCGGTTGCGCAGGAAGATCCGCGCCCGGCTCATACCTCCTCGGCGGACATTCGCCTGCTGCCGCGGCCGGCCTGCCCCTATAGTCCGGCCATTCGACATCCGGCGCAGCGCCGGAGCAGACGGAAGGCCGGGCGCCGGGCATTGAGCGGCGCCCCTCCCGCGGCGACACGACCACCACACGACCCAGGCGACCAGGACAGAGGGACAGGGCATGCGGCTCGAAGGCAAGGTGGCCATCGTCACCGGCGCGGCGTCAGGTTTCGGCAGGGGCATCGCCGAGCGCTTCGTGCGGGAAGGCGCCAGCGTGCTGATCGCCGATCTGTCGACCGAGGCCGGCGAGGCCGTGGCCGAGGCGCTGAACGAGGTGCGGCCGAACGCCGCCCGCTTCGTCCGCACCGACGTGTCACGCGACGCCGACACCGCGGTCGCCATCGCCACCGCGGTCGAGGCCTTCGGCGGGCTCGACATCGTCGTCAACAATGCCGGCTACACCCATCGCAACAAGCCGATGGCCGAGGTCACCGAGGACGAGTTCGACCGCATCTTCTCGGTCAATGTGAAGGCGATCTTCCTCTCGGTCCGGCACGCCACGCCGTATCTCCAGGCCAAGGGCGGCTCGATCCTCAACATCGCCTCGACCGCCGGCCTGCGGCCGCGGCCCGGCCTGACCTGGTACAATGCCTCGAAAGGCGCGGTGATCACCGCCACCAAGTCGATGGCGGTCGAGCTGGCGCCGAAGATCCGGGTCAACTGCCTGTGCCCGGTGCTGGGCCAGACCGGCCTGACCTCGACCTTCCTCGGCGAGGACACGCCGGAGCGGCGGGCCCAGTTCCTGGCGACCATCCCGCTCGGCCGCATGAGCACGCCCGAGGACATCGCCAACGCCGCCCTGTACCTGTCCTCCGACGAAGCCTCGATGGTCACCGGCGTGGCGCTGGAGGTCGACGGCGGCCGCTGCATTTGACCGCGGCCGACCGCAGCCGGGGCTTGCCTCCGGGCCGCGATCCCCGCACCCTCGGCGCTCGGGATAGCGAGGGGGCCGAAGGGGGCCACAGGCATGCCAGCAACGGCCGGGTTGTCGACAGCGCGCCATCCGACTAGGAAGGCGCGATGACGACCCTCGCAACCGACTCGCGCGACGGCCAATCGCTCGCCCCCAAGCTGCTCGGCGTCATCGGCGTCGTGTATGGCGACATCGGCACCAGCCCGCTCTACACCATCCGGGAATGCTTCACCCATCCGGGGGCGCCCGGCGTCTCCGAGGGGGCGGTGCTGGGCGTGCTGTCGCTGATCTTCTGGGCGACGACGCTGATCATCACCATCAAATACGTCTCCTTCGTGATGCGCGCCGACAACCGCGGCGAGGGCGGCGTGCTGGCCCTGACCGCGCTGGCCTTCCGGGCCCGCCGCGGCAAACGATGGGGCCATTTCATCGTCCTCCTGGGCATCATCGGCGCGGCGCTGTTCTACGGCGACGGCGTGATCACCCCGGCGATCTCGGTGCTCAGCGCCGTCGAGGGGCTGAAGATCGCGACGCCGGTGTTCGACCCCTACATCATCCCGCTGACGCTGGTCATCCTGACCCTGATCTTCATGGTCCAGGCCCACGGCACGGCCAAGGTCGGGTCGGCCTTCGGCCCGATCATGTGCGTGTGGTTCCTGGTCATCGGCCTGCTCGGCGCCGCCCAGGTGGTGAACCGGCCCGACGTGCTGGCGGCGATCTGGCCGAACCATGCGGTCGAGCTGTTCTTCACCAGTCCCTGGGCCGCGATCGTCGTGCTCGGCTCCGTCGTGCTGGCGGTCACCGGCGGTGAGGCGCTGTACGCCGATATGGGCCATTTCGGCCGCGGCCCGATCCGCATCGCCTGGATCAGCTTCGTCTGGCCGGCCCTGCTCTTGAACTATTTCGGCCAGGGCGCGCTGCTGATCGAGAATCCGGCGGCGATCGAATCGCCCTTCTTCCTGCTAACCCCGTCCTGGGGCCTGTATCCGATGGTGATCCTGTCCACCATGGCCACGGTGATCGCCTCCCAGGCCGTGATCTCCGGCGCCTTCTCGGTCAGCCAGCAGGCGGCCCAGCTCGGCTACATGCCGCGGCTGGAGGTGCGCCACACCTCGGCCGAGGAGAAGGGCCAGATCTACATCTCGCGGATCAACTGGTCGCTCTACGCCGCGGTGGTCATCCTGGTGGTCGGCTTCGGCTCGTCCAGCGCCCTGGCCGGAGCCTACGGCATCGCCGTGACCGGCACCATGGCGGTGACCAGCGTGCTGGCCTATCTGGTCGCCCGCCACCGCTGGGGCTGGAGCCGCTGGACCGCGCTGCCGCTGTTCGCGATGTTCCTGGCCATCGACCTGGCCTTCTTCGGCGCCAACACCATCAAGATCCTGCATGGCGGCTGGTTCCCGCTGGTGCTGGCGGTGGCGCTGACCACGCTGATGTGGGTCTGGCGCAAGGGCCGCGAGATCCTGTACCGGCGGCGCTACCGCGACGCCATTCCGCTGGCCACCTTCGTCGACGGCAAGATGTACAAGCGGGCGCACCGGGTGCCCGGCACCGGCATCTTCATGACCGGCAATGTCGGCGTCGTGCCCTTCGCACTGCTGCACAACCTGAAGCACAACAAGATCATCCATGAACGGGTGGTGCTGCTGAAGGTCGAGACCACGGACGAGCCGCGGGTCGACGACGACCAGCGGATCGAGATCAAGGACCTCGGCGACGGCTTCTACACCGTGATCGTGCGCTACGGCTTCCAGCAGCAGCCGGACGTGCCGCGGGCGCTGGCCGCCTGCGCCGCCAAGGGCCTGGGCTTCAACATGGCCGACACGTCGTTCTTCATGAGCCGGGAGTACTTCGTGCCGTCGCCGCGCCCGGAGCTGCCGCCCTGGCAGGAGTGGCTGTTCATCCTGATGTCGAACAACGCGCTGAGCGCCACCGAGTTCTTCCGCATCCCGGCCAACCGGGCGGTGGAGCTGGGCTCGCATCTGGAGATCTGAGGCCACCTGCCGCAAACCGGCCGGGGTTCGGCGCGGGCTCGATTGACACCCGCCCGCCGCCCCGCTTTAGTCCGTCCGCGCCCAGTTGACGCTGACGGGAGTGACGGGATGAAGAAGGTCTATCCGGACGCCACGGCGGCGCTGGCCGATGTGCTCCGCGACGGGATGATGGTGATGGCCGGCGGCTTCGGCCTGTGCGGCATCCCGGAGAAGCTGATCGATGCCATCGTCGCGAGCGGCGTCACCGGCCTGACGGTGATCTCGAACAATTGCGGCATCGACGGCGTCGGCCTCGGCAAGCTGCTCGAGCGCGGCCAGATCAAGAAGATGATCTCGTCCTATGTCGGCGAGAACAAGCTGT
>JAEKLZ010000189.1 GCA_019508225.1 Inquilinus limosus
CCGACCTGGCCGCCACCAGCGAATACCTCAACAAGGCCTCCTGGGTCCGCGCCACCTTCATCACCGACGACACCCAGTGGCTGGAGGCCAAGGCCAATGGCGAGTGGACCGAGAAGACCAGCGCCTATGCCCAGCAGGCATCGCGCTTCGACGCGGTCACGCTCGACCCGGTGACCCGGCGCAAGCTCGACATCCTGAAGCGCAACCTGGTGCTGCCGGCGCCGGACCGGCCGGGGGCGGCGCGCGAGCTGGCGACGCTGAGCACCAAGCTGGATTCGACCTATTCCACCGGCGAATTCCAGCTGCAGGGCAAGACCCTGACCCTGAGCGACGCTGAGGACATCCTGGCCGCCTCGCGCGACCCGGCCGAGACCAAGGCGGTGTGGGAGGGCTGGCACGGCATCTCGCCGGTGATGAAGCCGGACTATGCCCGGCTGGTGGCGCTGGCCAACGAGGGATCGACGGCGCTGGGCTATGCCGACACCGGCGCGCTGTGGCGCTCCGGCTACGACATGCCGGCCGATGAGTTCGCCGCCGAGACCGACCGGCTGTGGGGCCAGGTCGAGCCCTTCTATAAGAACCTGCACTGCTATGTCCGCGGCCGGCTGAACGCGAAATACGGCGACACGGTGCAGCCGAAGACCGGGCCGATCCGCGCCGACCTGCTGGGCAATATGTGGGCCCAGTCCTGGGGCAACATCTACGACCTGGTGGCGCCGCAGGACGAGACCGAGGGCTACAGCCTGGACAAGCTGTTGGTCGGCGCCGGCTACGACGCCACGAAGATGGTGAAGACCGGCGAGGCCTTCTACACCTCGTTGGGACTGGCGCCTTTGCCCGACACGTTCTGGCGGCGGTCGCAGATCGTGCGGCCGGAGGGGCGCGACGTGGTCTGCCACGCCTCGGCCTGGGACCTCGATGACCGCGACGACGTCCGCATCAAGATGTGCACCAAGGTGAACGGCGAGGATTTCTACACCGTCCACCACGAGCTCGGGCACAACTACTATCAGCGCGCTTACAAGGACCAGCCGTACCTGTTCAAGAACGGGGCCAATGACGGGTTCCACGAGGCGATCGGCGACTTCGTCGGCCTGTCGGCGCTGACCCCGACCTACCTGAACCAGATCGGCCTGCTGGACAAGGTGCCGGGCGCCGAGGGCGACATCCCGTTCCTGCTGAAGATGGCACTCGACAAGATCGCCTTCCTGCCCTTCGGCCTGCTGGTCGACCGCTGGCGCTGGGAGGTGTTCGCCGGGAAGGCGGCGCCGGAGCAATACAACGACGCCTGGTGGGCGCTGCGGCTGAAATACCAGGGGCTGGTGCCGCCGGGGCCGCGCCCGACCGATGCCTTCGATCCCGGCGCCAAGTACCACATCCCCGGCAACACACCGTATATGCGGTACTTCCTGGCGGCGATCTACCAGTTCCAGTTCCAGCGCGCCGCCTGCCAGCAGGCCGGCTGGGCCGGGCCGCTGCACCGCTGCTCGGTCTATGGCAACACCGAGGTCGGGAAACGCTTCAACGCGATGCTGGAGATGGGCCAGTCCAAGCCCTGGCCGGACGAGCTGGAGGCCTTTACCGGCGAGCGCAAGACCGATGCCAGCGCCGTGGTCGAGTACTTCACGCCGCTGAACGACTGGCTGACCGAGCAGAACAAGGGCCAGAGCTGCGGGTGGTGATCATCGTAGGTTGGGTTCGCCCCTGAGCGAACCCAACATCTTGCCGTGAGTGTTGGGTTCGCGGTCGCGAACCCAACCTACGAAGCAACCGCCCTCACACCACCTTGACGTACCAGTCGAAGTCGAGCGGCGGCACTTGGGCGTGGAAGCGCCGGTATTCCGCCAGCTTGATCTTGGCGAAGGCGTCGACGAAGGCGTCGCCGAGATAGTCCCGCATCAGCGCCGACTCCCGGAAGTCGCGGATCGAATCCAGCCAGTTCGGCGGGATGTCCGAGGCCGGGGTGCCATAGCCGTTGCCGGTCACCGGCGGGCCGGGGTCGCGCCGGTCGAGGATGCCGCGATGCATCCCCGCCAGCGCCGCCGCCAGCGCCAGATACGGGTTGGCGTCGGCGCCCGCCACCCGGTGCTCGACGTGCTTGGCCGCCGGCGGGCCGATCGGCACGCGCAGCGCCACGGTGCGGTTGTTGACGCCCCAGGTCGGCGCCAGCGGCGCGTAGCTGAGGGTCTGGAACCGGCGGTAGGAGTTGGCGTTCGGCGCGAACACCAGCATGCCGTCGCGGATCGTCGCCCCCATGCCGCCGATGGCGTGGCGCAGCAGCTCGTCACCGCCCTCCGCCGCGAAGCGGTTGCCGCCGTCCTCATCCGCCAGGCTGATGTGCAGATGGGTGCCGCTGCCGGTCTCGCCGGCATAGGGCTTGGCCATGAAGGTGGCCTCCATCCCATGCCGCCGGGCCACGGCGCGGACCAGCCGCTTGTACAGGATGGCGTCGTCCGCCGCGCGCAGCGCGTCGGCGCGGTGCTTCAGGTTGATCTCGACCTGGCCCGGCGCGTATTCGCTGATCGCCGTGTCGGCCGGCAGGCCCTGGATCTCGCAGCAGGCGTAGAGATCGGCCAGGAAATCGCCGAGCTCGTCGAGATCGGCCATGCCGTAGGCCTGCTTGCCGGTGCTGGCGCCGCGCGGCGGGATCGGCCGGCCGGTCTCGCGCCAGGCCGCGTCGAAGACGTAGAACTCCAGCTCCACCGCCACCACCGGGTGCAGGCCGTCGGCGGCCAGCCGCGACACCACCCGGGACAGCACCTGGCGCGGATCGTAGGCCGACGGCGTGCCGTCGAGCTCGAACAGGGTCAGCAGCACCTGGGCCGAGGGCTCGGTCTTCCACGGCACCGGCACCAGCGTGCCGGGGATGGGCCGGGCGGTGCGGTCGGCGTCACCGTCCTCCCACACCAGCCCGGTCTCCTCCACATCCGCCCCGGTGATGTCGAGGCTGATGATCGAGCCGGGCATGTAGCGGCCGTTGCGCCAGATCCGCTCCAGCTCGGCCCTCGGGATGCGCTTGCCGCGCTGCACGCCGCAGGCATCGGTCAGCAAGATGTCGACGAAGCGGATGTCGCTGTGCCGGGCCAGGAAGTCCAGGCATTCCTGGGCCGGATCGACGGCCGTGTTCGAGGTCGCGTCGGGCATGGTCTTCCTCAGGCGTGGCCGGCCAGCGCCGCGGCGCAGGCGTCGAAGGCGTCGTGGAAACGTGCGATCTGCGCCGCCGTCGTGGCCGGGCTGGCCAGCATCATGTTGTGGAACGGCGCGATCAGGATGCCGCGATTGATCAGGAACAGGTTCACCAGCTGCTCCAGGTCCGGCCGCATCGCCGCCGCGGCCTCGCTGCCGCTGCGATAGGGCGTGGGCGTGAAGTGGAACTCGACCCGGGCGCCGATCTGGGTGACGTGCCAGGCCAGGCCGTGGCGCGCGATCGCGGCCTCGATGCCGACGGCCAGGCCCCGGGCGCGATCGACCATGCCGGCATAGGCCGCCTCGGTCATCACCTCCTCCAGCATCGCCCTCAGGGCGCGCATGGCCAGGGCATTGGCCGACAGGGTGGTGCCCATGCCGCTGTGGCCGTGCGGCACGCCGGCCTGGGCCCGGCGCATCCGCGCCTCGACCTCCGCCGTGAAGCCGTAGACGCCGCAGGGAATGCCGCCGGCGATCGGCTTGCCGAGGGTGAAGAAATCGGGTTCCAGCCCGTATTCCCGGGTCCAGCCGCCCGGGCCGGTCGAGATGGTGTGGGTCTCGTCGATCACCAGCAGGGTGCCGTGGCGGCGCGTCAGGTCGCGCAGCGCCGTGTGGAAGCCCGGTTCGGGCAGCACCATGCCGATATTGGTCAGCGCCGGCTCGGTGATGACGCAGGCGACGTCGCCCGGCGCCAGCGCCGCCTCGAGCCCCGCCAGATCGTTGAACTCGACCACGGTGGTGGTGGCGGTCAGGTCGGTCGCCTGGCCCAGCAGGCCGGGGCGATGCACCGGGCGACCATCCTCCAGCCGCACGAAGGTGTCGTCGACCGTGCCGTGATAGCAGCCGTTGAACACCAGGATCCTGGACCGGCCGGTGATCGCGCGCGCCCAGCGCAGCACGAAGCGGTTGGCGTCGGTCGCGGTCGTGGTCACCTGCCAGAAGGGCAGGCCGAAACGCCGGGCCAGGGCCTCGGCGGCGGCGACGCCATCCTCGGTCGGCAGCATGGCGGTGACGCCGCGGCCGATCTGGTCGGCCACCGCGCGCACAACGGGTTCCGGCGAATGGCCGAACATCGACCCGGTGTCGCCCAGGCAGAAATCGACATAGCGGTGGCCGTCGGCGTCGACCAGCTCGGCGCCCTTCGCCTCGGCCATGAACAGCGGGAAGGGCGTGGCCCAGTCGCGCATCCAATGCAGCGGCACGCCGCCGGGAAAGGCCCCTGCCGCCCGGTCCGCCAGGCGCCGCGAGGCGGGATTCGCCGCCGTGTAGCGATCGAGCTCCGCCCGCATCAGGCCTTCGATCACCTTGCCCGCATGGTTCATGTCCTGCCTCCCTCCCATGGTGTGTGGCGCGGAGAGAGTAAGGGGAGGCGGGTGCGACCGGAACCACCCCATGGCGCGGGACGGGCACAGCTTCGGCTGCATGGCTCCGCCGCCGGCCATGCGGAACGCCGCCGCCGTCCGCGGCGCGCACTCAAATCAGGGATAAAGGCTGGAGCGGGTGAAGGGAATCGAACCCTCGTCGTAAGCTTGGGAAGCTTCTGCTCTACCATTGAGCTACACCCGCGCGCCGTCGGTTATAGGCGAAGCGCCGATGCCGTTCAAGGCGAGACACACCGGCTCTTCGCGTTGCCTCTCCCGCGTGGCGGGAGAGGTCGGACATCCGCTAGGATGTCCGGGTGAGGGCTGACACAGGCCTCGACGAACGCCCTCACCCGGAACCGCTGGCAAGGGTCCGACCTCTCCCGTAAACGGGAGAGGTAACAGGAAAGCCATCCGCGGCCTCCGCAATGGCCTTGGGATGGTGGAGCAAGGGATGAGCGGCGAGATCGCCACCATGATGGACCTGCTGGCGCGGCTGCCGGGGCTGGGACCCCGGTCGGCGCGCCGCATCGCGCTGCATCTGCTGCGCCACCGCGACACCGTGATGCGGCCGCTGGCCGAGGCGCTGGAGGTTGCGGCCGACGCCATCGTGCCGTGCTCGATCTGCGGCAATCTCGACACCATCGATCCCTGCCCGATCTGCAGCGATCCGGCCCGCGACGCCAGGCTGATTTGCGTGGTCGAGCAGGTGGCCGATTTGTGGGCGCTGGAGCGGGCGCGCGCCTTCCGCGGCCGCTACCACGTGCTGGGCGGCACCCTGTCGGCGATCGACGGCATCGGGCCGGAGGATCTGGCGATCCCGCAGCTGGTCGCCCGGGCCCGCGAGCCGGGCGTGGCGGAGGTGATCCTGGCCCTGAACGCCACGGTCGACGGCCAGACCACGGCGCATTATCTGGCCGAGAAGCTGGAGGGGATCGGCCCCAGCATCACTCGCCTGGCGCATGGCGTGCCGGTGGGCGGCGAGCTGGACTATCTCGACGACGGCACGCTGGTGGCCGCCCTGCGCTCGCGCCGGGGACTGTAGCTCTATCCCGGCAGCGGCGGGTCGCGCGGCGGCACCGGGGTGGACTGGACGATCGAGGTGGTGGTCTGGCCATGCGCCAGGAAGCGGTCGAGCAGCCGGTCCAGCGTCTCGATCGCCTCGACATGCACCTTCAGGATGAAGCAGTCCTCGCCGGTGATGCGATGGCATTCCGCCACCTGCGGCATCGCCCGCGCCAGTTCGGCGATCTTCGACACCTGCCCGGGCATCGGCCGGATGCGGACGAACACGGTCAGCGGATAGCCCAGCGCCGCCGGCTCCAGCTCCAGCCGCCAGCCGCGGATCACCCCCGCCTCCTCCAGCCGCAGCAGCCGCTCGCGCACCGCCGGGGCCGACATGCCGATGCGCCGCGCCAGCTCGGCCACGCCCAGCCGCGGCTCGGCCTGCAGCAGGCGGAGCAAAACGAGGTTGCGCTCATCGGCGAGGAGCGGCGATACCTGGAAGGCCAAATCGACGAATTTCCTTCGAAGTGAAGGTAGATGGCGGCGCCAAGCTTCGCCTGATCATGGGTCGGCTCGCTGGCGCATGCAAATCTTCAACCATGTCCTCCGCCGAGACCTCCCACCCCGCACCGCTGGCGCAGCGGGTGCCGCCGCAGCTGTTCTTCGTCGTCAGCGCCGTGTTCCACTATCTGGGGCCGGCCTGCGCCGTGCTGCTGTTCGCCGCGGTCGACGTGCTGGGCGTCGCCTGGCTGCGCATCGCCACCGCCGCCCTGGTGCTCGCGCTGTGGCGCCGGCCCTGGCGGCTGTGGCGGCGCAGCAGCCCGGCCGACCGCCGCACGCTGCTGGCGCTGGGCCTGGTGCTGGCGGCGATGAATGGCTGCTTCTATCTGGCGATCGCCCGGCTGCCGCTGGCCACCGTCGGCGCGATCGAGTTCCTGGGGCCGATCGGCCTGGCGCTGGCCGGGCTGCGCAGCCGCCGCAACCTGGTGGCGCTGAGCCTGGCAGTGGCCGGCATCGCGATGCTGACCCAGATCCGGCTCGAAGGCGACGGGCTGGGCTATGCCCTGGCTTTCGCCAATGGCGTGCTGTTCGTCGCCTATATCGTGCTGGGCCACCGCATCGCCGGGGCCGGCGGCATCGACGGGCTGGCGGTGGCGATGCCGGTGGCGCTGGTCGCGATCACGCCGTTCGGGCTGGGTCCGGCCCTGCCGGCGCTGGGCGACCCGGTGCTGCTGCTGGCCGGGATCGGGGTCGGCATCGCCTCTTCGGTCATCCCCTATGTCTGTGACCTGCTGGCCATGGCCCGGCTGCCGCGCGCCAGCTTCGCGCTGATGCTGTCGCTGCTGCCGGCCACCGCCGCCGGGATCGGCGTCCTGGTGCTGCGACAGATCCCCTCGGCGCGGGACCTGGCGGGGATTGGCCTGGTGATGGCCGGCGTCGCCCTGCACCGGGCCGCCAGAGCCTGACAGCAGGGCGATCCGGCAAAGTCGGCTAAAATGTCGGATTGGGACGACAATCTCACCCTGCTGACACATTCGCGCCAACATCCCCCGATATCCAGGCTGATAAGCGCGATGACGACACGGCCTCGATCCGATGTCGTCACCGGCGGCCCGCCGGCGGCACGTCCGGTCCCGGATCAAGCCGCGAATGTGCCCTTGTCTCTAACGGTTTGGGGAGCCGCTTGGATGTTGCTTACGGTGACGGCATGCCCGGGGCACTGACGGCCATGATGATCCACGCGGCGATCGGCCAGGGCCGCGCCCGCCGGAGGACCTTCCACCTCCTCCTGTGACCCGGCTCCGCAGCGACCGGTAACGCCGGTCATCCACAAGAAGACCCGAGCTCGCCTCCATAGGGGGAGCCGACCAGCGCGCCCTTCGTGACGAAGGACGCCCGACGGCGCCGCCATGCCCGGCAGTCCCACGCCTGGGCCAAGCGGGCGCCTTCGATCGAACCATGAAAGAAGGGGAAAGAAGCAATGGCGGACCATACTGGCGACAATTTCGGCAACACGATCTCAGGTGACGGCAGCAACGACCGGATCTACGGTCTTGGCGGCAATGATATCCTGAGCGGCGGCGGCGGCGACGACCAGCTCTTCGGCGGCGGCGACGACGACACGCTGACGGGCGGCGCCGGCAACGACACTTTCGTCTATGACAGCCGCGGCTTCGGCCGCGACACGATCACCGACTTCAACGTCAACGGCGACAAGATCGACCTGTCTTTCCTGAAGGTCGCCGATTTCGACAGCCTGAGGCCCTTCACCACCCAGGTCGGCCAGGACGTCGTGATCGCCATGGGCTGGGGCGGCAATTACGAGACCATCACCCTCAAGAACGTCACGCTGTCGAACCTCAGCGACGCCGACTTCAAATTCAACACCTCGACCGCCGACCTGACCGTCAACGGCAACACGACCTGGGCCGATTTCCTGTTCGGCGGCAAGGGCAACGACACGATCTCGGGCTTCAGCGGCGAGGACACCCTGGTCGGCGGCGTCGGCAACGACACGCTCATCGGCGGCGCCGACGACGATTCGCTGTGGGGCCGCACCGGCAACGACACCTTCGTCTATGACAGCCGCGGCTTCGGCCGGGACGTCATCAACGACTTCAACACCAATGGCGACAAGATCGACCTGTCCTTCCTGAAGGTCGCCGATTTCGACAGCCTGAAGCCCTTCACCACCCAGGTCGGCCAGGACGTCGTGATCGCCATGGGCTGGGGCGGCAACTACGAGACCATCACCCTCAAGAACGTCACGCTGTCGAACCTCAGCGACGCCGACTTCAGGTTCAACACCTCGACCGCCAACCTGATCGTCGAGGGCAACACGACCTGGAGCGACGTCCTGTTCGGCGGCAAGGGCAGCGACAAGATCTACGGCTACAGCGGCGACGACACCCTCGTCGGCGGGTCCGGCAACGACACGCTCTTCGGCGGCACCGGGGCCGACCGGTTCTTCGGCGGGGCCGGCATCGACACCGTCAGCTACTTCGGCACCGCTGCTGGCGTCAGCGTGAACCTGGCCGGCACGGGCAGCGGCGGCGAGGCCCAGGGCGACACCTTCAATGGTGTCGAGAATGTCGACGGATCGGGCTTCGCGGACACCCTGATCGGCAATGCCGCCGACAACAAGCTGCAGGGCTTCGACGGCAATGACGACCTTCGCGGCGGGGACGGCGCGGACATCCTGGTCGGCGGCGCCGGGGCCGACAAGTTCGACGGCGGCAACGGCATCGACACCGTCAGCTACTTCAGCAGCAGCACCGGCGTCAGGGTGAACCTGCAGACGGGCACGGCCGGCGACGGCGAGGCCCAGGGCGATACCCTTATCCGGGTCGAGAACGTGTCCGGCAGCCAGGGCCACGACAAGCTCTACGGCAGCACCGGCGCCAACACCCTTCAAGGCTGGAACGGCAACGACCTGCTCCAGGGCGGCGCCGGCAAGGACACGCTGAGCGGCGGTGCGGGGGCCGACAAGTTCGTGTTCACCGCGGTCGGCGACAGCGTGGTCGGCGCCAATGCCGACCGGATCACCGACTTCACCCGGGCGCAGGGCGACAAGATCGACCTGTCGGGGATCGACGCCAACGCCGGCACGGCGGGCAACCAGGCCTTCACCTTCATCGGCACCAGCCTGTTCACCCACCATGCCGGCGAGCTGCGCTACGCCTTCAACGGCACCGACACCACCATCGCCGGCGACATCGACGGCGACGGCACGTCGGACTTCCACATCACGCTGACCGGCAAGATCGCCCTGCTGGCGACCGACTTCATCCTGTAAGGGCCGACGGCCGGGCGCCCGACAGCGCCCGGCCGAACGGATGGGATGACAGTCTCGCCAACAGCGATATGGTCATGCCATGATCGGCCGCTGATCGCGCAATTTGAAACAAAGTTTGTGTCGCAGACGATAGAGCGAACGATCTTCAGCATCGTTCGTGGCATGGCGGGCGCGGGGCGGGCGGCGACGCCGCGCCGACAGGCCCGATCACGTGCAGGCGGGCCGATCGAACCCTGACGGAACGGGAGGAAGCAATGGCGGACTTCATCGGCGACGACGGCGACAACACGCTCACCGGCGGCAGCGGCGACGACAGGATCATCGGCCGTGGCGGCGACGATACCCTCACCGGCGGCGCCGGCAGCGACGTCTTCACCTATGACACGCGCGGTTTCGGTGACGACGTCGTCACCGACTTCAACGCCAACGGCGACCGGGTCGACCTGTCCTTCCTCAATGTCGGCGATCTCGGCAGCCTGCAGCCCTTCCTGGTGCAGGACGGGCCGGATGTCGTCATCCTCCTCCACTGGAACAGCCAGGCCGAGACGATCCGGCTGAGCAACGTCTCGCTGGCCGACCTCAGCGCCGCCGATTTCGTCTTCGACACCTCGGCCGCGGGGCAGACGGTCACCGGCTCCCTCGGCGACGACATCCTGTTCGGCGGCATCGGCGAAGACATTTTCGCCTATGCCGAGCGCGAATTCGGCAGCGACATCATCGCCGGCTTCGACACCAACGGCGACCGGATCGACCTGTCGGCCTTCAACGTCGCCGATTTCGACAGCCTGCTGCCCTTCATCAGGCAGGACGGTGCGGATGTCGTCATCGCCCTCGATTATCACGGCGTGTTCCCCAGCATCCGCCTGCAGAACACCTCGATCGGCACGCTGAGCGCCGCCGACTTCATCTTCAACACCTCGCCCGCCGATCTGACGGTCGATGGCACCGGGTATCGCGACATCCTGTTCGGCGGCAGCGGCAACGACGCGATCAGCGGCCAGGACGGCGACGACGTTCTCGTCGGCGGCGCCGGCAACGACAGGCTTTTCGGCGGCTTCGGCGCCGACAGGCTGACAGGGGGAAGCGGCAACGACGTCTTCGCCTATAGCGACATCACCATCGGCAATCCGCGCGGGTTCGGCGCCGACACGATCACCGATTTCGATACGAACGGTGACAAGATCGACCTGTCGGCCCTCCACATCGCCGACTTCGACACGCTGCGTCCCTTCATGCGGCAGGACGGCGCGGATGTCGTCATCAGCTTCGGCTGGAACAGCCGGCCCGAGACCATCCGCCTCAGCAACGTCTCCCTGGCCAGCCTGAGCACCGCCGACTTCATCTTCGACACCTCGACCGCCCCGCTCAACCTCCTCGGCACGTCGCCGGGCGACGATGTCCTGTTCGGCGGCAATGGCGACGACAAGCTCAACGGTCACCGCGGCAACGACATCCTCGTCGGCGGCGCCGGCAACGACACCTTCGATGATATCGGCGGTAACGACACTTTCATCGGTGGGGCCGGCAACGACACCTTCATCTACAACCCCCGGAGCGATGGCCAGCGCCTCTTCGGCAATGACGTCATCGCCGACTTCTCCGACGGAGACCGGATCGACGTCTCGGGCCTCAAGATCGCCGATCTCGACACCCTGAAGCCGGTTATGGTGCAGAACGGCGCGGATGTCGTCATCACCCTCGACTACGACGGTAAGACCCACAGCATCCGCATCCAGAACATCACGATCGATGCGCTGAGCGCCGCCGACTTCATCTTCGACGCGTCGACCGACCCTTTGACGGTTACCGGCACCTTCAGGCGCGACGTCCTGTTCGGCGGCAAGGGCGACGACACGATCGACGGCGGCATGGGTATCGACGTCCTGGTCGGCGGCGCCGGCAGCGATACCCTGATCGGCGGCCGCGACAACGACACCCTCAACGGCGGGGCCGGCAACGACATCTTCCTCTACGGCGCGACGGGCAACGCTGCGCATTTCTTCGGCGACGACGTCATCGCCGACTTCAACACCGCCGGCGACAGGATCGACCTCTCGGCCCTGTTTGTCGCCGACTTCGACAGCCTGAGGCCGTTCCTGGCCCAGGACGGCACAGATGTCGTCATCACCCTCGACTACGGTGGCGAGGCCTCGAGCATCCGCCTGAAGAACACCTCGATCGACACGCTGAGCGCCGCCGACTTCATCTTCAATACGTCGACTGCCGATCGGACATATAGCGGCACTTATTCTCGCGACATCCTGTTCGGCGGTATGGGCAACGACACGATCAACGGCCAGCTCGGCGATGACACCCTCGTCGGCGGCAGTGGGGCCGATCGGCTGAACGGCAGCAACGACAACGATGTCCTCATCGGCGGCGCCGGGGCCGACCAGCTGACCGGCGGTCTGGGCACCGACACCGCCAGCTACCAGGGCAGCGCCATCGGCGTGACGGTCAACCTGGCCACCGGTGCGGGCAGCGGCGGCGACGCCCAGGGCGACGTGCTGGTCACCATCGAGAACCTGTCCGGCAGCCAGGGCAATGACGACCTCACCGGCAATGCGGGCGCCAACAGCCTGGCCGGCAATGGCGGCGACGACGTGCTCCGTGGCGGCGCCGGGGCCGACCGCCTGGACGGCGGCGCCGGAACCGACCTCGCCAGCTATTTCACCAGCACGCTCGGGGTCACGGTCGATCTCGGCGCCGGCACGACCAGCGGCGGCGATGCGCAGGGCGATGTCCTGATCGGCATCGAGAATCTCTCCGGCAGCCAGGGCGACGACGCGCTCACCGGCAATGCCGGCGCCAACAGCCTGGCCGGCAATGGCGGCAATGACGTGCTCCGCGGCGGGGCCGGGGCCGACCGCCTGGACGGCGGCGCCGGCGTCGACACCGCCAGCTACTTCACCGGCAGCGCCGGCGTCACCGTGGACCTGGCCGCCGGCACCGGCAGCGGCGGCGATGCCCAGGGCGACACCCTGATCGGCATCGAGAACGTCTCCGGCAGCCAGGGCAGCGACACGCTCATCGGCAATGCCGGCGCCAACACCCTGCAGGGCTGGAACGGCGACGATGTGCTGCGCGGGGGCGCCGGGGCAGACCGCCTCGACGGCGGCAACGGCACCGACACTGCCAGCTGGTTCACCAGCAGCACCGGCATCACTGTCAACCTCGGCGCCGGCACGGCCAGCGGCGGCGACGCCCAGGGGGATGTGCTGGTCGCGATCGAGAACCTGTCGGGCAGCCAGGGCAGCGACATCCTCACCG
The DNA here is from genome assembly GCA_019508225.1 of Inquilinus limosus. Taxonomy (GTDB): domain Bacteria; phylum Pseudomonadota; class Alphaproteobacteria; order DSM-16000; family Inquilinaceae; genus Inquilinus; species Inquilinus limosus_D. Next base: position 12,619 of record JAEKLZ010000189.1, read on the forward strand.
GCAATGCCGGCGCCAATGTCCTGCAGGGCTGGAGCGGCAACGACGCCCTCCGGGGCGGCGCCGGCAAGGACACGCTCAGCGGCGGCGCCGGGGCCGACCGCTTCGTCTACGCCGCGGTCGGCGACAGCGTGGTCGGCGCCAATGCCGACCGGATCACCGATTTCAGCCGGGCGCAGGGCGACAAGATCGACCTGTCCGGGATCGACGCCAACACCAGCGCGGCGGGCAACCAGGCCTTCAGCTTCATCGGCAGCGGCCTGTACACGCACCAGGCCGGCCAGCTGCGCTACGCCATCGTCGGCGGCCAGGCCACCATTGCCGGCGACGTCAACGGCGACGGTCAGTCCGATTTCCACATCGTGCTGACCGGCGCCCTCTCGCTGCAGACGGCGGATTTCGTGCTGTAGCGACCACGGAATCGGTGCCGGCCTCGCCGGCACATGCCTTCCCTCTCTGGAGGAGAACGGCGCCTGCAGATGAGGATACGAAGGGAGGAGAAACCGTGCCACGACGCATCGACGGCGACATCTTCGGCGACATCATCCACGGGTCGGATGATATCGAGCAGATATACGGCCATGAAGGGGGGGACCAGCTGTACGGCTTCGGGGGTGACGACACCCTCATCGGCGGCACCGGCGGCGATCGGCTTTACGGCGGAGCGGGAAACGACACAGTTTCCGGCGGCGATGATGGCGATGCCCTCTATGACGAGGCAGGGAACGACAATCTCTCCGGCGGGGCCGGCAACGATACCATCTATGCCGGGGCCGGGGCCGACACGCTGTCCGGCGGCGCCGGGGAACAAGACGGGGTATCGTATCAGGAGAGCGCCGGAGCCGTGATGGTAACTCTCGGCGGGACCGGCTCCGGCGGCGATGCCCAGGGGGACGTAATCGCCGACGACATCGAAATTGTCGCCGGTTCGATCTTTGCCGACATCATCACCGGCGCTGCCGCGAACAACGTGCTGGCGGGCCTTGACGGCAACGACACGCTCTCGGGCGGTGGCGGGAACGATCTGCTCGAGGGCGGGGCCGGGGCCGATACGCTGTCCGGCGGCGATGGAGAGGATACCGCCAGCTACTGGGGCGTCGTTGGCGTGAATGTGACGCTCGGCGGACTGGCATGGAGCGGCGAGGCCCAGGGCGACACTCTGGCCAACGATATTGAAAACCTGGAAGGCTCCTCCGGGGCCGACCGGCTGACCGGCAATGCCAGCGCCAACAAGCTCTATGGCAGGGACGGCTACGACGTGCTTCGCGGCGAGGGCGGGGCCGACCATCTTGACGGCGGAACCGGTATCGATATCGCCACCTATTGGGGCTCGGCCGCCGCCGTCATCGTCAATCTTCAGACCGGAACCGGCAGCGGCGCCGCCACGGGCGACGTCTTCGTTTCGATCGAGAACGTCCATGGCAGCATGGCCGGCGACACCCTGTACGGCAGTGCCGACGCCAACGGGCTGAACGGGTTCGAGGGCGCCGACACCCTCGTCGGCCGCCTCGGCAAGGACACCCTGACCGGCGGCTCCGGGGCCGATCGCTTCATGTACACCGCCATCGGCGACAGCATGGTCGGCGCCAATGCCGACCGGATCACAGACTTCACCCGGGCGCAGGGCGACAAGATCAACCTGTCGGGGATCGACGCCAACATCGGCGCGGCGGGCAACCAGGCCTTCACCTTCATCGGCTCCAGCCAATACTCCAACCATGCCGGCGAGCTGCGCTTTACCATCGTCGATGGCCAGACCACCATCGCCGGCGACGTCAATGGCGACGGCCGGTCCGACTTCTCAATCATGCTGACCAACGCCGTCTCACTGCTGGCGTCCGACTTCGTCCTGTAAGGACCAGGACCCGAACGGAAAAGGGCCGGCTTTCGCCGGCCCTTTTTTTGTCAGCAGTGCAGCGCCTACTTGGCCATGCCCTTGTCCCAGGCGGCATGGGTCCAGGCCGCGTCGCCCGGGTCCTTGGTGATCACCGGGTCGCTCTTGCTCGACAGCAGCACCTGCACCGTGCGCTTGTACGCCTCGGGGTCGAGCCAGCCGATCTTGTCGTCCGACACGGTGATCAGCTTGGCGATGTTCTCGGCCATGCGGGTCTGCACAGCGTCGGTGGTGGCGCCGGATGCATCGGCCTCGGCGACGATCTTGCCGGCCTCGTCCGGATGCGCCTTGGCATAGGCCCAGCCCTTGGCCGACGCCTTGATGAACTTGCCCAGCCGGTCGACGAAGGCCGGGTCCTTCAGCTTGGAGTCGAGGGCATACAGCCCGTCCTCCAGCGTCGCCACGCCCTGGTCCTCGTAATAGAAGGTGATCAGGTCCTTCTCCGGCACGCCGGCGTCGATCACCTGCCAGTATTCGTTGTAGATCATGGTCGAGATGCAGGCCGCCTGGTTCTGCAGCAGCGGGTCGACGTTGAAGCCCTGGCGCAGCACCTTGACGTCCGGGTTGGAGCCCGAGGTCGACAGGCCCAGCTTGCCCATCCAGGACAGGAACGGATACTCGTTGCCGGCGAACCAGACGCCGAGGGTCTTGCCCTTGAAGTCGGCCGGCGATTTGATCCCGCTCTCCTTCTTGCAGGTCAGCATCATGCCGGAGCGGTTGAAGATCTGCGCCACATTGACCAGCGGCACGCCCTTCTCGCGCGCCGCCAGCGCCGCCGGCATCCATTCGACGATGACGTCGGCGCCGCCGGCCGCGATCACCTGCGGCGGCGCGATGTCCGGCCCGCCCGGCTTGACCGTGACCTCCAGCCCCTCATCGGCGTAGAAACCCTTCTCTGCGGCGACGTAATAGCCGCCGAACTGCGCCTGGGTGACCCATTTCAGCTGGATCGTGAAGGGGTCCGCCGCCTGCGCCTGGCCGAAGCCCAGAGCTGCGATCGCGGCCAGTCCCAGAATGGTTTTTTTCATTTGAAGCCTCTCCCGTTCGTTGGATCTTGTTCAGCGTTCCGCTTGCCGCATCGAAGGGTGCCAGAAGGTGGTCGCCCGCTCCACCAGCGCGAGCAGCCCGTAGGAGGCGGAGCCGGCGATGGCCGCCACCAGGATGGTGGCCCAGACCATGTCGACATTGAGCCGCGCCACCTCGGTCGAGATGCGGAAGCCCATGCCGTAGATCGGGGTGCCGAAGAACTCGGCCACGATGGCGCCGATCAGGGCCAGGGTGGCGTTCAGCTTCAGCGCGTTGAAGATGAAGGGCAGCGCGCCCGGCAGCCGCAGCTTCAGCAGCGTCTGCCGGTAGCTGGCGGCGTAGGAGCGCATCAGGTCGCGCTCCATCGCCCCGGCAGCCTCCAGCCCGGCCAGCGCGTTCACCAGCATCGGGAAGAAGGTCATGACCACGACCACCGCGGCCTTGGAGTGCCAGTCGAAGCCGAACCACATGATCATAATGGGCGCGATGCCGACGATCGGCATGGCCGAGACGGCGGAGCCGAGCGGCAGCAGTCCGCGCTGCAGGAAGGGCGACCGGTCGATCGCCACCGCCGTCAGGAAGCCGGTGCCGGAGCCGATCAGGAAGCCCGGGATGGCCGAGCGGATGAAGGTCTGGAAGAAGTCGACCCAGAGGGTGTCGAGGCTGCCGATGAAACGGGCGCCGATCTGCGACGGCGCCGGCAGCAGGATCTGCGGCACCTGGAAGCCGGTAACCAGCACCTGCCACAGCCACAGGATCAGCGCGCCGAACAGGACCGGCACGGCGATGCCGGCGGCGCGGCCCGGTACCGGCGACAAGCCGCGCAGCGCCAGCCAGACCGCGGCCGCCGCCACCAGGATCGGCAGGGCGATCCAGGCGGTGCCGGCTGCGAACACGCCGCCGTCGCCGATCCACCACAGCACGAAGCCGGCCAGGACCAGGGCGAGCGCGAGCCAGCCGAGGCTGCGGAGCACGCGCGCGCTCATCCCCGCCCTCCGCGGCTGGCGATCACGGCGCGTTCGGTCAGGGTGACGGCGAAGACGCAGAGCAGGGCCAGGACCGCCGCCATCACCAGCGCCGACCACAGCTGGATCATCTGGCCGAAATAGGAGCCGGTCAGCAGCCGGGCGCCGATGCCGGCCTGGGCGCCGGTCGGCAGCTCGCCGACGATGGCGCCGACCAGGGCCAGCGAGATGCCGATCTTCAGGCTGGGGAACAGGAACGGCACCGCCGCCGGCCAGCGCAGCTTCCAGAACACCTGGGCGCCCCGGGCCGAGTAGGTGCGCATCAGGTCGAGCTGCAGCGGGTCGGGCGATCGAAGGCCCTTGACCATGCCGATGGTGACCGGGAAGAAGCTGAGATAGGCCGAGATGATCGATTTCGGCACCACGCCGGTGAGGCCGATATTGCCGAGCACGACCACGATCATCGGCGCGATCGCCAGGATCGGCACGGTCTGGCTGGCGATCACCCATGGCATCAGCGACCGGTCGAGCGTTGGCACATGGACGATGCCGACGGCGAGCAGGATGCCGAGCAGTGTGCCGAGCACGAAGCCGACCAGGGTCGAGCTCATCGTCACCCAGGCGTGGTAGACGAGGCTGCGGTTGCTGGTGACCGGCCGGCCGACGGTGCTGCCCCACAGATCGGTCGCGACCTGGTCCGGCGTCGGCAGCAGCGGCCGGTCGAGCTTCCAGATCGCGTCGAAGAACTGCGCCGTTGTCCAGTCCGGCCCGGCGCGGTTCAGCCGCTCCACCGCCGCCGGCGCGTTCAGCCAGAACGAGCCGAGATACCAGAGGACCAGGAAGGCGCCGAGCACGGTCGCCAGCGGCAACGCCCGCCCGCCCTTGAGCCGCGCCCAGGTGCCGGGGCGGGCCGGCAAGGATTCGGCGAGGGCGGTCACGGGGCTTCACCCCGAAGCCGGTCTTTTGCTTTGCCTCTCCCGCCTGCGGGAGAGGTCGGAGACGCGAAGCGGCTCCGGGTGAGGGCCTGCGGCCGTGACCCCCCGGAGCAGCAGCGGCCAGGATATGAACGGATCATCGGCTCGCTTATGGCAAGGCCGCGCCCTCGGCGAGACCGAGCCGTCCCCTCACCCGGACATCCTTCGGATGTCCGACCTCTCCCGCAAACGGGAGAGGCAACGCACTCCGACGTCAACGCCTGTCCTGCCAATCCCGAGATGTGTGAATGCCCTAGCCCCTCCCGCGAGAAGAGAGGAGACAAGCTAAAGGCACATTCAGTCATTCGTAGGAATGCCCGGCCCGCAGGCCTTCGCGGACCTGCTGGGCGATGGCGAGGAATTCCGGGGTCTCGCGGATGTCGAGGTCGCGCTGGCGCGGCAGGTCGCTGTCGATCACGTCGAGGATCCGGCCCGGCCGCGGCGACATCACCACGATCTTGGAGGACAGGAACACCGCCTCCGGGATCGAATGGGTGACGAAGATCACGGTCAGGTTGCTGCGGTTCCACAGGTCCAGCAGATGAACGTTGAGGTTGTCGCGGGTGATCTCATCGAGCGCGCCGAAGGGCTCGTCCATCAGCAGCAGCTTCGGCTGAAAGCCCAGCGCGCGGGCGATCGACACGCGCTGCTGCATACCGCCGGAGAGCTGCCAGGGGAACTTCTTCTCGAACTGGCCGAGCCCGACGGTGCCGAGCGCCGCCCGCGCCCGCTCCTGCCGCTCCGCCGCCGGCACGCCCATGATCTCGAGCGGCAGCTCGACATTGCGGCGGACATTGCGCCAGGGATACAGCGCCGGGGCCTGGAACACGTAGCCATAGGCACGGGCCAGCCGCGCCTGCTCCGGCGTCATCCCGTTCACCGTGACCGAGCCGGCGGTCGGCCGCACCAGATCGGCCACCACCCGCATCAGCGTGGTCTTGCCGCAGCCGGACGGGCCGATCAGCGACACGAACTCGCCCTCGCCGATGGTCAGGTCGACATCCTGCAGCGCCACCACCGGCGCATCGGCGGTCTGGAAGGTCAGGCCGAGGCGCCGGGCCTCGACCACCGGCGGGGCGGCGGACGCCGTCTGCGAGAGCTGCTCGGGCCTGACCGCCGACACCGCCATGCCTCAGCCCGCCTTCTGTTCGAGCGAGCGGTCGTGGTCGAGCACGGCGCGCAGCAACACATTGGCCCCGGCGGCGGCGTGGTCGAACTCGATGCTCTCCTCCTCATTGTGGCTGATCCCTTCGCGGCACGGCACGAAGATCATCGCGGTCGGCGCTACCCGGGCGATATAGGCCGAATCATGCCCCGGGCCGGAAACGATGCGGCGATGGCTGAAGCCGTTGGCCCGGGCGGCGTTCTCCACCGCGTCGATGCAGGCCGGGTCGAACTTCACTGCCGGCGAATCCCAGATCGCCTCAACCTTGACCTCGAGCTTCAGCTCGGCCGCGATCCGCTCGATCGCCGCCCGCGCCTCTTTCTCCATCACCCCGATCTTGGCATCGTCGGGGTTGCGGTAATCGATGGTGAAGAACACCTCGCCCGGGATGACGTTGCGGCTGTTCGGCCGGACCTCGACCAGACCGACCGTGGCGACCGCATCCGCGGTGGTGTCGCCGACCGCGATCACCGCCTCGATCATCCGGGCGGCGCCGCGCAGCGCGTCGCGCCGCAGCCGCATCGGGGTCGAGCCGGCATGGCTTTCGCGGCCGGTCACCGTCACCTCGTACCAGCGCATGCCCTGCACGCCGGTGACCACGCCGATCACCTTCTCCTCGTTCTCGAGGATCGGTCCCTGCTCGATATGCAGCTCGAAATGGGCGCCGAGCTTGCGCTGCCCTACCGGGACCGGGCCGCGATAGCCGATCCGGTCCAGCTCGTCGCCGAAGCGCAGGCCGTCGCGGTCCTCGCGGCTGTAGGCGTACTCCTTGGTGAACACCCCGGCGAAGACGCCGGAGGCCAGCATCGCCGGGGCGAAGCGGGAGCCTTCCTCATTGGTCCAGTTGATCACCTCGATCGGCGCATTGGTCTCGTAGCCGGTGTCGTGCAGGGTGCGCAGCAGCTCCAGCCCCGACAGCACGCCGAGGATGCCGTCGAACTTGCCGCCCGTCGGCTGGGTGTCGAGATGGCTGCCGATGCAGATCGGCGGCAGCGCATTATCCCGGCCCGGCCGGCGGGCGAACATGTTGCCGACCTCGTCGACGGTGACGGTGCAGCCGACCGCCTCGCATTGCGTCCTGAACCAGTCCCGCACCTGCTTGTCCAGGTCGGTCAGGGTCAGGCGCTTGACCCCGCCCTTCGGGGTCTTGCCGAGCTCGGCGGTCTCCATGATCGCGTCCCAGAGCCGCTGCGGGTCGATCTGGATGTTCTGCTGCATCGTCACGTCCTCGGGCCCGATCCTTCGATCAGACCGGCTTGCGGATGAACTCGCCCTCGATGGTCGAGGCCGGCTGGCCCGCCACCTCGCGGGTATAGGCCAGCTTCAGATGGGTGGTGTCGACCAGGGTGCGGCGGTAGAGCTGGCGCTCGACCTTGCCGTCCTTGGTGGTGCCGACAACCTCGACCGTCAGGGTCGGGCCCGACAGGCTGGCGGTGGCATAGGCGCGGTCGGCCGGGACCGTGGCGGTCCAGAAGTTCGGCCGGGTCGAGGGCTGGAAGCCCAGCTCACGCTCCCGGAACTCCAGCCCGTCGGCGGCATCGCCGGCCTGGACGTTGCGCCAGAACAGCCGGAAGCCGCCGTCGGTCCGCGGCTCGACGATCACAGCCGAGGCGCGCTGCACCTCCTCCTGGCTCGAGCCGATCCAGGAGCCGGCGAAATCGTCGATCTTCGCTTCCGCCACCGGTCCGGATGCCGGCTGCTTGCCGGCGCATCCGGCGAGCGCTGCGGCCATGATCCCCACCAGCACCGCGCGTCGCATGACAGCCATCGTACCCCTCGCTTCTTTTTCGCATCGAATGATTGGAAGGGCGCCATCATGACCGATCGCCCCCGAGCCGACGATGCCAAATTGCATCGAAGTAAGGGGTTATTCGGCGGCGTCCTTGCGCATCGGATTGTTGGGGTGATACTGCCAGTTCAGATAGGGCCGGCCGGTGTCGACCGTTTCCATGGTGATGCAGTTGTCGACCGGGCAGACATGCATGCACAGGTTGCAGCCGACGCACTCTTCCTCATTGATCTCGTAGCGCCGGCCGCCCTCCGGCGTGCGCAGCGCGAAGATCGACTGGTGCGAGGTGTCCTCGCAGGCGATGTAGCACTTGCCGCACTGGATGCAGGCGTCCTGGTTGATGTTGGCGATCGACTTGAAGTTGATGTTCAGGTCCTGCCATTCGACGAAATTCGGCACCGCCAGGCCCTGGAAGGCGCGGGTTCCGGCATAGCCCTTCTCGTCCATCCAGTTGGCCAGGCCGGACGACATGTCCTCGACGATCTTGAAGCCATGGGTCATCGCCGCGGTGCAGACCTGGACGTTGGTGGCGCCCAGCGCCATGAACTCCGCCGCGTCGCGCCAGGTCGAGATGCCGCCGATCGCCGAGATCGCCATGCCCTGGCATTCCGGATCGCGGGCGATCTGGCCGACCATGCGCAGCGCGATCGGCTTCACCGCCGGCCCGCAATAGCCGCCATGGGTGCCCAGGCCGTCGACCGTCGGCGTCGGCGCCATCAGATCGAGATCGATCGAGACGATCGACTGGATGGTGTTGATCAGCGACACCGCGTCGGCGCCGCCGCGCTTGGCCGCCCGGGCCGGCCCGAGGATGTTGGTGATGTTCGGCGTCAGCTTCACGATCACCGGCATGCGCGTGTACTGCTTGCACCAGCGCGCGACCATCTCGACGTATTCCGGCACCTGGCCGACGGCGGAGCCCATGCCGCGTTCCGACATCCCGTGCGGGCAGCCGAAGTTCAGTTCGATGCCGTCGGCGCCGGTGTCCTCGACCAGCGGCAGGATCGACTTCCAGCTCTGCTCCTCGCACGGCACCATCAGCGACACGATCATCGCCCGGTCCGGCCAGTCGCGCTTGACCTGCTTGATCTCGCGCAGGTTCAGCTCCAGCGGCCGGTCGGTGATCAGCTCGATGTTGTTCAGGCCGGCGACCCGGGTGCCGTTGTAGCTGACGGCGCCGTAGCGGGAGGAGACGTTGACCACCGGCGGGTCCTCGCCCAGCGTCTTCCACACCACCCCGCCCCAGCCGGCGCGGAAGGCGCGGACGACGTTGTATTCCTTGTCCGTCGGCGGCGCCGAGGCCAGCCAGTACGGGTTCGGGGAGCGAATCCCCAGGAAGTTGTTGCTCAGATCGGCCATGACAGCCTCCAGCTGGTGTTCCTCGGCTCTGCGGCCGCTTTCTCGTCCGACCGGCGGCGCCGGCCGGGTCAAACCGTCAACAGTGCCTCGATCTCGTCCGGCAGCCGGTCGCCGCGGAACGGGTTGCGCACGGTGACGCCGCCCAGCGCCACGCCGTCCGTCATGTCCTCGCTCAGCAGCGTGGTGCAGCCATGGCTGTCCGCGGTGGACAGCAGCATCGCATCCCAGTAGCCGAACCGCGCGGCGGCGGCTTCCCGTGTCGCCGTCATGGTGTTCGCCGTGGCCGGGGCAATGGTCGCGAACAACTCGATCCAATCGGCGACCTGGGCCGCGGCCTGCGCCGCCGGCAACAGGCGGCGGCGCTGCGAGGTGACATAGAACTCCCCCAGCGCCTGGATCGCGAGAACGCAATCCGTCTGCGCGGCGCGCTCGACGATCTCCTTCGCCCGGCTGTGCTTATCGCCCTCGGCGTTGTCGATCGCATAGATCAGGACGTTAGTGTCCAGGGTGAACCGCCTATCGGTCATGCAGCGCATCCCGGTCGAAAGGCTCCGGCGATTCGCTGCGATATCCATGCGCCATGCGGGCGCGCGTCCGCTCCAGCGCCGCCTGCTGCGACGGGGTCAGGACGCGCCGGCGCGACACCGGTACCACCCGCGCCACGGGCTCGCCGCGGCGGGTGATGACGAATTCCTGGCCGGATTCGACCGCGCGGATCATCTCGGCGAAGCCCTGATTGGCCTCGCGCAGGGTGATGATGGTGCTGGATCCGCCGCTCATGGCATCGCTCCTCCAAATGCGCTACTTATGTAGCACATTCAGCGCCGCAGCGCCCGGTCGATCGACAGCGCCGCCAGCTTGCCGTCCTGCACGGCGCTGACGGTCAGGTCCTGGCCCGGCACGCAGTCGCCGCCGGCCCAGACGCCGGACAGCGAGGTCTGCCGCTCCTCGTTCACGGCAATGCGGTTGCCGGCCATGTCCAGCGTCTCGGCCTCATTGGCAAAGGCCGAGGGCACGAGGTACTGGCCGATGGCGGTGAGGACCTGGTCGGCCAGCAGGGTGAAGCGGTCACCGGTGCCGGTCAGGCGTCCCTGGGCGTCGAGCTGGGTGTGCTCGAGCTCGATCTCCTTGACCGACGCGGCCTTGCCGTTGGCGGGCCAGCCCAGGATGCGCCGCGGCTGGGCCCAGTGCCGGACGGTGACGCCGTTGACCTGGGTCCAGTCCTGCTCCTTCCAGGTGGCCGACATCTGCTCGGACCCGCGGCGGTAGACCAGCGTCACCTCCTCCGCCCCCAGCCGCTTGGCCTGGGTGGCGGCGTCGATCGCGGTGTTGCCGCCGCCGATCACAACGACGCGGCGGCCGACCGGCACCGCGCGTTTGTCGTCGACCTGGCGCAGCCGGGCGATGAAGTCGACCGCGCTCTCGACCCCGGCCAGGGCCTCGCCGTCGCAGCCCAGAGCGTTGACGGCGTTGTGGCCGAGGCCGAGGAACACGGCGTCGTAGTCGCGGCGCAGCTCGCTCAGCGAGACGTCGCGGCCCAGGGCCAGACCGGTGCGGATCTCGATGCCGCCGATCTCGAGGATATAGGCCAGCTCGGCCTGGGCGAAGCCGTCCGCCATCTTATAGGCGGCCAGGCCGTATTCGTTCAGCCCGCCGCCCTTGGCCTTGGCCTCGAACACCACCACGTCATGGCCCAGCACGGCGAGGCGGTGGGCGCAGGCGAGGCCGGCGGGGCCGGCGCCGACCACGGCGACACGCTTGCCCGTCAAGGGCGCGCGGCTGAACAGCTGCTCGTTGCGCAGGAAGACATGGTCGGTGGCGTAGCGCTGCAGGGCGCTGATCGCCACCGGCTTCTCCTCCTGATGGTTGCGGACGCAGGCGTCCTCGCACAGCTCCTCGACCGGGCAGACCCGGGCGCACATGCCGCCCATGATGTTGGCGGTCAGGATGGCCTGCGCCGCGCCCTTCACATTGTCGGTGGCGATGCCCTTGATGAAGGCCGGGATGTCGATCCCGGTCGGGCAGGCCTCGATGCAGGGCGCGTCGTAGCAGAAATAGCAGCGGCTGGATTCGATCAGCGCCGTGCGACGGTCGAGCGGCGGATGGATCTCCGCGAAGTCCTCGGCGATGCGCTCGGCCGCCAGGCGCCCGGCCGCAATGTCGGATCCCGTCGTCATTCCCAGCCTCCGATGGCCGTTCCCGGCCCTCATGTCCCGGCACCGCGCCCGGATTTCCCGGATTCCATTGCGGCGCCGACCTCTCCTGAACGAGACGGTATCGAGAACCTGACCAAATGGTCAACTCTATTTTGAATTGAGAATCAGTATCACTCTCGTTTGTTTCAGGAACCGAATCATGCTAGGAACGTTTCAGGAACAATGCGAATCGATGCGCGGGAGGCGCCGCATGGACCGACATGTCCGATGGGTCCCGGCCGAGGGCACCGGCCTGGAGCATCTGCGGCTGCACCGCAGCGGCGCCTGGATTCAGGCCGACAGCGTGGTGATCGGCGGCGATGAGGGCGTGGAGTGGGCTTTGACCTACACCATGGTGATGGACGCCGAATGGCGGGTGCGGTCGGTGGCAGTGACTGACCATGCCGGGGACCGGCGGCTGCGGCTGATCGCGGATGGCGGCGGCACCTGGACCACCGGCGACGGCACGCCGCTGCCGCAACTGGATGGCTGCATCGATGTCGACCTGGTGGCGACGCCCTTCACCAACACGCTGCCGATCCGGCGGCTGCGGCTGGAGCCCGGCGAATCGGCCGAGATCAAGGTGGCCTACCTGCCGCTGCCGGATCTGACGCCCTTCGCCGCGCCGCAGCGCTACACCGCCCTCGCCCTGCGGCGCTGGCGCTTCGAATCGCTGGATGGCAGCGGCTTCACCGCCGAGATCAGCACCGACGCCAACGAGCTGGTGCTGGACTATCCCGGCCTGTACCGCCGGGTGGGGTGACAGCCGGTCTCACGCCCCCGAGCGCTGCCGCTGGCGGAACCGGCGGACCTTGTCCTGGGTGCCGCAGTCGCTCATCAGGCACCACCGCCGGCTGGCATTCTTGCTGCGGTCGTAGAACAGCCAGGCGCAGTCATGGCCGGCGCAGCGCTTCAGCCGCGCCGGCTCGCCATGGAGCAGCAGGTCCAGCGCGTCCATGGCCAGGCGATGGCGCACTGCCGTCCCGTCCGCGGGCGGCGCGTCCCGCCAGGCGCCGCCGGCCGCGGTGACGGTCAGCCGCCGGCGGGACGCCGCCTCCGCCACCTCCGCCTGCAGCTCGGCCACCGCCGCTGCGGGCGGCTCGGCCCGGGTCGCAACGGCATCGAGCACCGCGTGCAGCGTCTCGCGCAGCCGGATCAGCCGGGCCCAGTCTTCCCGGTCGATCCCGGGTCTCTGCCCGAAGGCGTGCGCGCACCACGCCGCCAGCGCGGCCGGGTCGCCGGCCCGCTCCCGCGGCCCCGGCCCGCCCCATCCGGACAGGGTGTTGCAGAAATCCAGGCAGGCGAAGCCGCCGACCAGCTGCGGCTCGGGCGGGGGTGGCTGCTCAGGCGACATGAAACCAGCATAGCCCCTTTGACGGGTTTCAACGAGGCCTATATCGTTACCAGCAAACATCAGAAAGATGGTTACATGCGCCGGAACGCCCTCGGCCAGCTCTATGCCGGTGTCGGCCTGTCGGGCATCGGCCCGATCCTGGTCCGCACCAGCCCGGTCGATCCCGCCGCCACCGCCTTCTGGCGCCTGGCGCTGAGCTGCATCCCGGCGGCCGTGCTGGCCTGGCGGTCGCCCGCCATGCCGGTGCGGGACGTCGGACTGGCCCTGCTGGCCGGGGTGATGCTGGCCGCCGACCTGGTGCTGTGGAACGCGTCGATCGTGCGCACCAGTGTGCTCGAGGCGACGCTGCTGGTGATGATCTATCCGCTGCTGGTGGCGCTGCTGCCGGTGCTGTGGCTGCGCCGACGCCCGGACGGAAGGGTGGTCGGCGGCGGCCTGGTCGCCTTCCTCGGCATCGCCATCCTGGCCGGGGCCCGCGGCGCCGCCGGCGGCGACTTGCTCGGCAACGGCATGGCTCTGCTGGCCGCCCTGTTCTACGCCGTGTGCTTCCTGATCTCGGCGGCGCTGTGCCGGCGGCAGGACGCCACCACCGTCACCTTCTGGACCCTGGTCGGGGCCGCGCTCGGTGCCCTGCCGGTGGCGCTGCTGCAGGACCGGATCCTGCCGCAGGAGGCGGCCGGCTGGCTGAACCTGGCGGCCCAGGCGCTGATCGCCTTCGCCTCGCAGATCCTGATCGCCCGGGCGCTGCGCACGCTCGACGCCGGCGTCTCCGCCATCGCCGGCTATGGTCAGCCGGTGGTGGCGACGCTGCTGGCCTGGCCGATCCTCGGACAGGTGCCGCAGACCGCCGCCCTGGTCGGCAGCGTCTTCATCGTCGTCGGCATCGCGCTGGCCGGAGGGGGCAAGGCCAAGGCGCCCGCACGGCCGCGGGCCGCGGAGCCGGCGCCCGGCCGCTGACCTTCCTATCGACGGCGCCGGCCTTCCAGCCGATGATGCCGGCATGACCGATGCCGAGACGCTGGAACCGCCGGAGGACGATGCCGGCACCGCCCTGGGACCGCTGCCCCGGCCGGGATCCGGCTCGGGCAGTCGCCTGCGCCGGGCCCGCGAGGCGCAGATCCTGGACGCCGCCGAGGGCGTGTTCGCCGAGGCCGGCTTCTCCGGCGCCACCATGCAGGGCATCGCCGAGCGCGCCGGCCTGCCCAAGGCCAATGTGCATTACTACTTCGGCACCAAGGAGACGCTGTACCGCGCCGTGCTGTCCCGCATCCTCGACCTCTGGGTCGACGCCTTCGACCACCTGGTGCCGGAGCGCGACCCGGCCGAGGCTCTGGCCGCCTATATCCGCGACAAGATGCGCTGGTCGCGCAGCCGGCCGCTGGCGTCGAAGGTCTTCGCCAACGAGATCATCCATGGCGCGCCGCAGGTGGCCGACTACCTGTCCGGCAAGCTGAAGCGGACGATCGACGAGAAGGCGCGGGTGATCGAGGGCTGGATCGCCGCCGGCCGGATGGCGCCGGTTGACCCGCGGCACCTGGTCTTCACCATGTGGGCCGCGACCCAGACCTATGCCGATTTCGAGGCCCAGATCCGGGCCGTGCTGGGCCGCGAGGCGATGGATGACGACACCTTCCTGGTCGCCAGCCGGCACGTCACCGGGCTGATCCTGCGCGGCTGCGGGCTGAAGCCGCCGCGCGGCGGCTGATCAGTCGCCGCCACCGCCGCCGTCACTGCCACCGCCCGAATCGCTGCTGCAGCTGCCGCCATCGGAGCCGCCCGAATCGCTGGCGCAGTGGGCTCCGTGGGAACTCTCCCCAGCCCAGCCGGTCGCGACGCTGTTGTCGGACCAGGCCGCAGTGCCCGCGGTCCGCGGCCGGCCGGGGGCCGGGACGGGGCCAGAACGCGATAGACGAAGAAGCCGAAGAGCAGGAGGACGAGGAAGGGGATCGCAAGGCTCATCCGCACCATCCAGGCAGTCCGAGGCATCAGTATAGCACACCCTTTCGGCGCGACGCGCCATGGCGGCGCGGACCGCTTTGCGCTAAAGGAAGGGCCATGCATCCGCGCCTTCTCACCCCGCTGGTCCTGTTCGCCCTCGCCGCCTGCGCCGCCGAGCCACACCAGCCGGCGCTGCCGCCCACGGTGTTGCAGAGCGGCGCCGTCCAGGGCGAAGCCGGCTTCGACCGCGGCCAGGGCGAGGCCCTGCTGGCCCAGGCCAAGGCCGCCGAGGCCCGCAACTCCGGCGAGGCCAAGAGCCTGTACCGCCAAGCCGGGATGGCCTGGCCCGACCTGACTGACGCCTGGGACGGGCTGAAGCGGGTGTCGGCGAAGCAGAACGACGCCGACGAGGCCAAGGCCGCCGGCTTCATGGCCGAGCGGGTGAAGCTGTATCCCGGCACCGCCATCGCCTCGCAGCGCGAGGTCAACGTGGCGCTGCACACCTACATCCAGGCGCAGGCGCAGCAACCAACCGACGGGCCGGAGCAGCTGGCCTATGCCAAGCGGCTGGGCGAGTTCTACGACGCCCAATACGCCCTCGCCGGCTTCTACACCCGCGAGAAGAACTTCGGGAACATCGAGGGCCACGACATTCCCGCGGTGGCGCTGACCGGCGGCGGCATCCTGGGCTACGGCATCAGCATGGCCACCAAGCTCGAATAGGCGAGGCGTCAGCCCGCCCGCTCGCGCGGCGTCACCGGCACCTCCCGCACCCCGCCGTCGCGCAGCAGGCGCAGCGCGGTGGCGACACCGACCCGTTCGGCCCCGAGCAGCCGGTGCAGCGCGTCGACGCCGTCGACCGGATGGCCGTCGACCGCCAGGATGACGTCGCCGACCCGCAGCGCCGTGGCCCCGGCGCCGCCGGGCAGCAGCTCCGCCACCCGCACCCCGCCGGGGGCCGGCAGGCCGAGCGCCAGCTGCGTCGGCCGCGGCAGCCGGATGGTCTGGCCGGCGATGCCGAGCGAGGCGCGCCGCACCCGGCCGTGGCGGATGATCTCCGACGCCACCACCAGCGCGGTGTCGCTGCCGATGGCGAAGCACAGCCCCTGGGCGCCGGCGATCATCGCCGTGTTGATGCCGACCACCCGGCCGAGCGCGTCGACCAGCGGGCCGCCGCTGTTGCCGGGGTTCAGCGCGGCGTCGGTCTGCAGCACGCCGTCGATCAGCCGGCCGGACCGGCCGCGCAGCGACCGGCCGAGGGCGCTGACCACGCCGGCGGTCACCGTCGCCTCGAAGCCCAGCGGGTTGCCGATGGCGACCACCAGCTGGCCGACCTGCAGCGTCGCGGAGGAGCCGAGCGGCGCCCAGCCCGGCACGCTGTCATGCAGGCGCAGCACCGCCAGGTCGGTGTCCGGGTCCTCGCCGACCGGCCAGGCGACGACGCTGCGGCCATCGCTGAGCGTGGCCGTGATACTGGTCGCCCCGTTCACCACATGGCTGTTGGTCAGGACGAAGCCGTCCGGGGTGAAGATCACGCCGGAGCCGCTGCCGCGCGGCCCCACGGCGCCGTCCGGCCCGTTGCCGGAGACGCGGAGATGCACCACCGCGGGCGCGGCGAACCGCACGGCGTCGATCACGGTGCGGGAATAGGCGTCGAGGGCCTCGCCGCCGATGGCAGCGGCGGAGGGTGTCGAGGCCTCGGGCCCCGGCGCGGAGGCGTCGAGGAGGAAGCGGGTTTCGTAGCCGGGCATGGCAGGACCTTGGGAGCGGGAGGGACGGCGCCGGCCGGCGCGTCCCGTTTCCGGAGATGTGGGCATGCCGGGATGAGAACCCAAGGGGAACACCGCCATGCGGAACCGCCGGGCTGACGAGCATGGCCGCCGGGCGTATGGTCCGCGGGGCGGCATGCGCGATTTGCGCATTGGATATGGTGGGGATGGGCGGAGATGGCGACGGAGACGCTGGATGGCTTCGACTGGCGGATCCTGGCGGCGCTGCAGGACGATGCCCGGATGAGCAATATCGCCCTGGCCGAACGCGTCCTGCTGTCGCCGTCGCAATGCGCCCGCCGGCTGCAGCGGCTGGAGGAAGCCGGGGTGATCCGCGGCTATGCGGCCTTGCTGGATCCCGATCGCATCGGCCTGTCGGTCGCCGCCTACATCTCGATCACGCTGGAGAAGCACGGCGCCTTCACGGCCGAAGCGTTCCGCGAGGCGGTGCAGCGCCACCCCGAGATCGTCGAATGCTGCGCCGTCACCGGCGACGCCGACTACGAGCTGCGGGTGGTGGCGCCGGACCTTAAGGACCTGTCGCGCTTCATCATGGACAGCCTGATGCGGATCGACGGCGTCTCCGCCATCCGCTCGCGCATCGTGCTCGACACCATCAAGGACAGCCGCCGCCTGCCGATGCCGCCAGCGCCCTGAGGACGCCGCATTCGCCACCCCATCCTCCGCCCCTTCGAGTCAGACGAGACCGACCATGACCTTCCGCCTGCTGCTGGCCGCCCTTCTCGCCCTCGGCATGGCCGGACCGGCCGCGGCGGCCGAACCGGCGAAGCACCGCTTCACCGACTTGGTGCCGATCCCGCTGAAGCCGGGGCCGAACACGATCGAGCGCTTCGCCCCGGACGGGCGCAGCGCCATCGTCACCCTGGGCTGGCGCGAGAACGGCAACGCCCATGGCTATGACCTGTACCTGGTGCTGATGGCGGGCAACAGCGGGGTGCCGGAGGTGGTGGGCTTCGACACCCTGACCCGGGACGGCGGCGGCTTCGAGGACACCATCCGGGACGATCCGCACACCGGCGAGGACGTGGTGCGCAGCGTGCGCTTCGTCCGCGGCAAGATCGACGATCAGCCCGGCACCTTCGTCTTCGTCGCCCAGCGCGGCTTCGATCCGGAGGAGGGCATCCCGGGCCCGAGCCTGGTCGACTATACCGTGTTCAAGCTGGTGCCGGGCGGGGATGTCGGGACCACCAGCGACATGTTCCAGCCGGTCGAGACGGCCCAGTCCACCACCAAGTTCTGCCATGCCGAGAAGGCGCTGCTGAAGCAATACGGCCTGCCGCTGACCCGGAGCTATGCCGGCCCGGACACCGCCGACGGCTGCTGACCCCGCGGGGCCTCGTGCCGCACCGGGTTGCCCCGGAGCGCGACCCGTGCTTGTTTCTGGCCACTTCTCACGACCCGTCCGGAGCGCCCAGCGCATGACGCGTTTCTTGCAACTTCTTGGGAGTCTTCTCCTCGCCATGGCCATCACCCAGGGGGCTTCGGCCCGCGACCTCGAAAACACGCTCTATCTCGACCTCGCCGACAACCATCGGGTGGTGATCGAGCTGCGCCCCGACCTGGCGCCGAAGCATGTCGCCCGGATCAAGGAGCTGGTGCGGCAGGGCTTCTATGACGGCATCGTCTTCCATCGCGTGATCGAGGGCTTCATGGCCCAGACCGGCGACCCGACCGGCACCGGCACCGGCGGCTCCGGCCAGAAGATCGACGCCGAGTTCAGCAAGGAGCCGTTCAAGCGCGGCACCGTCGGCATGGCCCGGGCGCAGAGCCCGAACAGCGCCGACAGCCAGTTCTTCATCATGTTCGCCAATGGCGACTTCCTGAACGGCCAGTACACGGTCTGGGGCCAGGTGGTCGAGGGCATGGAGTACGTCGACAAGATCAAGCGCGGCGAGCCGCCGGCCAACCCGGACAAGATCGTCAAGCTGCAGGTCGCGGCCGACGTCAAGTAAGGCCGGTTCGTAGAGCCTTCGTCGAAGCCCGGCCCTCGGCCGGGCTTCTCCGTTTCCAGGCGGGCTCACGCCGATGAACCCGTCATGGCGAGGAGGCGAAGCCGACGTGGCCATCCAGGCCTTGGTGCGAGCCGCGCTGGATGGCCACGCCCCTTCGGGGCTCGCCATGACGGAGGAAAGAGGCCGGGGAGTCGGTTTCGAGGACGCCGACCTCAGCGGAAGCGGAAGGCGATCAGCGGCATCTTGTAGGTCTCGCGCACCTCGGAGATCGGCTTGCCGTCCTGGCGCAGCACGATGGCGCGGTTCTCGAACAGCGAGGCCGCCGGGTCATAGGCCGGGGCCGGCGCCGCGGCGGCCCAGCCGGCCAGCTGCGCCGACGGCATCCGCTCCCACCCCTCCGGCAGGGCCTGCCACAACACGGTCGAGGACAGGGTGCGGCGCGACGGCCCGAGCGGCCGGATGGCGCGACCGAAGGGCGTGTCGGTCCCGGTCAGCGTCGCGTTGATCTCCGGCGTCAGCCGGTTCGGCAGGTACCAGTTGTCGGCCTCGGACAGCACCTGGTCGCCGCAGACCAGCTGGACCCGGCGATAGACCACCGGCTCGGCGGCGTCGGTGATCTCCAGCTCCTGGCGCTGCTGGTCGGTCAGCTTCACCTCGCCGGGCACCCGCTTCGCCACGATCTTGGCCGTCGGCGCCAAACCGTAGCGGCCGCACCAGTCTTCCAGGAACAGGGTGGCGCTGTCGGTGGCGCCGAGCCCGGCGCGCAGCGATTGCACCAGGGCGGTCAGCGCCAGCCGGTCGGACAGGCTGGCGGCGCCGGCCACCTGGCTGCTTGCGACCTCGGCCCGGACCAGGGCGAACGGCGCGGTCAGCGCCAATGCGGCAGCGGCGGCGACGATCGGCAGGCGGCGCACCATCGGTCTCCTCATCTCGGACCGGCCGAGGATGGCTGCATAGCCGCTGGAAGGCGCCAAGGCAATCCGCCGCAGGAGGGCTTGACCGTGGCGGCAGGGCGGGCTGGTCTGGAGCGACTGGTCAGAGCCGGAGGCCCGCCATGCCCACCCTGTACGACCGCGCCCTGGTGTGGGATGCGCATAGCTGTCTGCCGCTGGTGCCCGATGCCGACGTGTCGCTGCTGGCCCGGCACAAGGCGGCCGGGATCGACTACGTCTCGATCAACATCGGCATGGACATGACGCCGCTGGAAACGGTGATCCGCACCACCGCGCATTTCCGTGACTGGATCCGCCGGCATCCGGAGGAGTACGTGCTTGCCGGCAGCGCCGCCGAGATCCGCGCCGCCAAGGCCGCCGGGCGCCTGGCCGTCAGCTTCGACCTGGAGGGCGCGCTGCCATTGATGGGCGACCTGGCGATGGTCGGCCTGTATCACGACCTCGGCGTGCGCCAGATCCACTTCGCCTATAACCGCAACAACCCGGCTGCCGGCGGCTGCCACGACGAGGACATCCCGCTGCCAGCCTTCGGCCGCGAGCTGGTGGCCGAGATCAACCGGGTCGGCATGCTGCTGGACTGCTCGCACACCGGGCACCGCAGCAGCCTGGACATCATGGCGGCCTCGACCCGCCCCGTGGTGTTCAGCCACGCCAATCCGCGCGCCCTGGTCGATCACCCGCGCAACATCACCAACGAGCAGATCCGCGCCTGCGCCGCCACCGGCGGCGTGGTCGGCATCAACGGCATCAGCCTGTTCCTGGGCGATGCGCGCAGCGAGACCGTGGCCCGGCACATCGACCATGTCGCCCAACTGGTCGGCGCCGGCCATGCCGGCATCGGCCTCGACTTCCTGTTCGCGCCCGACGTGGATGATTCGCCGCCGGGCCGCGACCGCGACTATTGGTGGCCGCCCGAGGCCGGCTACGGCAGCGCCCACAGCGCCATCGCCCTGGTGCAGCCCGAGCAACTGCCGGAGCTGGCCGACATCCTGCTGCGCCGCGGGTACGCCGAGGCCGATGTGCTGGGCATCCTCGGCGGCAACTTCATGCGGGCGGCGGAGGCCGCCTGGAACTAGATCACGCGGCCGCGTGGTGATCGCAGCGGTTCACCTCGATCGTCACATGCGACAGGCCGGCCAGGCCGCCGAGCCGGGCCTTGTACTGCGCCGGCGGCAGCGGCCGGTCGCTGACCAGGGCGACGATTGCGGCGGCGTGGCCGGGGCCGACGCGCCAGAGATGCAAGTCGGCGATGCGGTCGCCCCCGGTCTCGAGCCGGCCGCGGATCGCCTCGGCCAGGCCGGGATCGGGCACGGCATCGAGCAGCACCGCCCCCGAATCGCGCAGCAGGCCCCAGGACCAGCGCGCGATCATGACGCCGCCGACGATGCCCATCAGCGCATCCATCCAGGCCCAGCCGTAGAGACGGCCGGCGAGCAGGCCGAGGATGGCGCCGACCGAGGTCACGGCATCGGCCAGCACATGGAAATAGGCCGCGCGCAGGTTATGGTCGCGGTCGTGATGGGCGTGCCGCCCGTGATCGTGATGGTGACCATGCTCATGGGCATCGTGATGCCCGTGGTCGTGATGGCCGTGCCCATGGTGATGGCCGCCGTCATGCAGCAGCCAGGCGCTGGCGATGTTGACGGCGAGGCCGACCACGGCGATGACGATCGCCTCGTCATAGGCGATGGCGACCGGGTTCAAGAGCCGCACCACCGATTCCCAGCCGATACCGACCGACACCACCGCCAGCACCAGGGCGCTGGCGAAGCCGGCGAGGTCGCCCAGCTTGCCGGTGCCGAAGGCGAAGCGCGGGTCGCGGGCGTGGCGGCGGGCATAGCGATAGGCCAGCGCGGCGACGCCGAGCGCCCCGGCATGGGTGGCCATGTGCAGCCCGTCCGCCAGCAGCGCCATCGACCCGAAGGCGAGGCCGCCGGCGATCTCGACCGCCATCATCGCCGCGGTCAGCGCCACCACCCAGCGGGTCCGGCGCTCGTTGCGGGCATGGTCGGCGCCGAGGAACAAATGGTCGTGCCGCCAGTCGTCGAGGGAATGGCTGTGCATCGCCGCCTCCCGGAGGTTCAGTGGAGCAGAAGCATGGCCGGATGGCCGGTCCAGTCGCAGACGTCCTTCGTCGCCATGGCGACCGGCACGTCCGGATGGTTGTGGCGATACAGGGTCAGCGCGGCCTCGAAGGCCCATTCCGGCGGTTCGGCCCGGGCGCAGAGCTCGCGATAGACCCGTTCGACGGCAACGCGGCAGCACATGATGGTCTCACAGATATTTGGTGATCTCGCGCAGCGAGGCGAGCCTGGCCTCGCGGCCTTCGGTTCCGTTCGCCAGATGCGCGACGCAATGGTCGACATGGTCGAGGATCAGCATGGTCTTCGCCTTCTCCACCGCCTTGACCACGGCCTGGAGCTGCTGGGCGATGGCGAGGCCGTCCTCGCCGGCCTCCACCATGCGCAGCGTGGCGGCGAGGTGCCCCTGGGCCCGCTTCAGCCGGCCGAGGATCTCAGGATTGTTGGCATGGCTCATGAGAGGAACCTATCCCCCTGGAGGGGATAGGGCAAGGGACGGCTGGTCGCAGGGATTGGCCTGACGATGGACAGAGGTAGAGCGATACGTCGCCTCTTCCGTTTGCAGAGAGGCAAAGCATTGCTTCTGACCTCTTGCTCCCCCAACCCACACCGTCATTGCGAGCACAGCGAAGCAATCCAGGGCAGCTTGGCGTGGTCCCTGGATTGCTTCGTCGGCTGCGCCTCCTCGCAATGATGGCGAGGAATGGTTGTTCTGAAAGGTTTCGCAGGGGGAGAGGCAGCGCAAAATCAGGCGGCGGCCGCTTCTGGTCGTGCTTCCCGCGCCGCCTTCACCCGCGTCACGCTGCGGCGGCCGTCGAGGGCGGCCGGGATGTCGCCGGCGATGGTGGCCCGGCGCACCACGCGGCGCCGGTCGCCATAGTCGTTGACTGCATAGTGCTGGGTGGCGCGGTTGTCCCAGATCGCCACGTCGCCCGCCTGCCACTGCCAGCGCACCGTGTTCTCCGGCCGCGTCACATAGGCCTGCAGGGTCACGAAGAGCTGGGCCGATTCATTGGCCGACAGGCCGAGGAAGCGGCGGACGAAATGGCCCAGCACCAGCGTGTGCTCGCCGGTCACCGGATGCACCCGCACCACCGGATGCTCGGTCTCGTAGACGGTCGAGGCGAACACGTCGCGGTGATAGCGCAGCCGCTCCGGCGTCGCCTCCGGATGCGCGGCGGCATAGTCGTAGTCGTTGCTGTGCAGGGCCCAGAGCTGGTCGGCCAGGCCGCGCAGCGGCGCCGGCAGGTCGAGATAGGCGGTGGCCGTGTTGGCCCAGATGGTGTCGCCGCCGAACTCCGGCACCGTCACCGCGCGCAGGATCGATGCCTGGGGGTAGGCGTCGACGAAGGTGACGTCGGTGTGCCAGGAGTTGGCGCGCTGGCCGCGGGTGGAATCGAGCTCGAGCAGGAAGTCGGCGCCGGTCGCCACCGGCTGGGTCGGATGCGCCACCGGGTCGCCCAGCGCCCGGGCGAAGGCCTCCTGCCCGGCATCGTCGAGATCCTGGCCGCGCAGGAAGATCACCTTGTGCCGGTGCAGCGCCGCGCGCAGCCGGTCGAGCGTCGCGACATCGAGGTCGCCGGAGAGGCGGAGGCCGCGGATCTCGGCGCCGATGCGGCCGGCGATCGGGCGCAGGTCGAGGCCGCTGTCCGGGTAAAAGTCGCCCATGCTGTGCTCCTGTCGATTTACGGCGCGGCGTCGGATATCATTTAGATATACATTTCCATTCAGATCAATATCTCTAATTTACATATCAGACAGAGATTACAGATCCGCGACCCTCGGATGCCCGGAATGCCGTTTCTCGCGGCCGCGGTCCGTCGTACACGATGGATGGAGCCGGAGGGGCAGTGGGTCGATCGGACAACATCGCGGCGGGGCAGGCGGCACGGCCGGGCTGGGCGGGCCGGCCGGTGCTGGCCAGCTTCCTGGCGGCCGTCCTGCTGTGCGCCCTGCTGGTCGCCTTCGCCGACCGCCCGGCGGCGCTGTGGTTCGAGGCGCATCGCGGCTCCGAGGCCATCGCCGCGGTGAAGATGTTCACCGATATCGGCCTTGGCATCTGGTGGTACGCGCTGGCCATCCTGGGCTGGCTGGGGTTCCGCTTCGCCGCCTTCCTGGCCGCCTATGGCGATGTCCGGGCGCGACACCTGAAACGGGCCCGCGGCTTCGGCTTCATGCTGGTGGCGCTGCTGGCCACCACCGTCAGCAACTGGCTCTTGAAGGCGGCGATCGGCCGGCCGCGGCCGCGCCATCTGTTCCGCCAGGACGCCTTCGCGCCGCATCCCTTCGGCTGGGACCTGTTCTCGAACAGCTTCCCGTCCGGCCACGCCCAGACCATGGCCACGGCGATGACGGCGCTGTGGATCCTGTTCCCGCGCTGGGGCTGGGCCTTCGCCCTGCTGGGCGGGCTGGTGGCGCTGAGCCGGGTGGTCGTGACCTCGCACTACCCGGCCGACATCGTCGCCGGCGCCTGGCTGGGCGTGGCCGTGGCCCTGGCCGTGCGCCGCTGCCTGGAGGCGACCGGCGGGCCGGTGGCCGTCATCCGATGATCGATCTGATCGCCGCCCTGGTCCCGGTGCTGGCGCCGGTGATCGCCGCCGCCGCGGTCGGCTATGTCTGGGCCCGGTCGCGCCACCCCTTCGACCTCGGCTTCGTCACCCGGCTGGTGACCTATGTCGGATCGCCCTGCCTGGTGTTCTCGACCCTGACCAGGTTCCACGTGCCGGCCGGCGAGATCATCGGCCAGGCCGGGCTGGCCATGCTGTCGGTCTTCGCCTGCGGCCTGATCGGCGGGCTGGCGCTGTATGCCAGCGGCCGGACGGTGCGGCCGCTGCTGCCGACGGTGATGCTGCCCAATGCCGGCAATCTCGGCCTGCCGATCGCCTATTTCGCCTTCGGCGACGAGGGGCTTGCGCTGGCCCTGCCGTTCTCCGCCGCCATGACCCTGCTGCAGTTCACCGTCGGCGTCTCCTGCGCCTCCGGCCACAGCCGCTGGACCGAGATCGTCAAGACCCCGACGATCTACGCCATCCTGCTGGCCATCGCCTTCGCCGCCGGCGGCATCGACACGCCGCGCTGGCTGGCCAATGCGACCGAGCTGCTGGGCGGCGTCACCCTGCCGTTGATGCTGATCGCGCTGGGCGTGTCGCTGGCCAGCCTGCGCATCGCCAATCTGGGTCATGCGCTGTGGCTGGCCGGGCTGCGCCTGGCGCTGGGCCTCGCCGCCGGATACGGCGTGGTCTGGCTGGCCGATATCCCGCAGCCGGCCGCGGCGATCCTGATCCTGCAATCGGCGATGCCGCCGGCGGTGTTCAACTACCTGTTCGCCGCCCGCTATGGCGGCCCGGTGGAGGAGGTGGCCGGCGCCGTCGTCGTCGGCACCGTCATCAGCCTGCTGACCCTGCCGGTGCTGCTGGCCGTTCTCATGGCGTAGGCTGGGTTCGCCCTCGAGCGAACCCGACATCCAGCCGCGGCAAATGCTGTTGGGTTCGCATGCTGCGAACCCAACCTACGATTGCTCGATCTCCTTCCGCCGCGCCTCGTAGGTGGCCGGGTCGATCAGGCCGCGCCGGCGCATGATCTCCAGCGCCACCAGGGCCCGGCCGCGGTTGTCGTCGCCGACCGAGCCGCTTTCCGCATCCGCATCGCCGCCGGTCGCGCCGGGCTGCGCCTTCTCCGCCATGATACCGTCCGTCCATTCTGCGACGCCGCGCGCGCTTCCACCGGAAGGGCACAGCGCCTATGACGGCAGACCATGACGCAAGCAAGAAGGCCGGTCGAGATGTGGAGGAAACGGATCCTGCGGTCCCTGGCGCTGGCGGTGCCGGCCATCGCCATCGCGGCGGCCGTGGCCTTCTGGCTCGGCCCCCCCGGCGGACGCGGCGTCGTCGGCCAGGGTTTCGGCTCGGTCGGCGGCCCGATCGCGCTGGTCGACCAGGCCGGCAAGCCGGTCACCGAGAAGGACTTCGCCGGCAAGGAGGCGCTGATCTTCTTCGGCTTCACCAACTGCCCCGATGTCTGCCCGACCGAGCTGGCGACCATGGCGGCGGCGCTGGACACGCTGGGATCGAAGGCCGAAGGCGTGGTGCCGGTGTTCGTCACCGTCGACCCGGAGCGCGACACGCCCGAGGTGGTGGGCCAATACGCCCAGGCCTTCTATCCCCGCATGGTCGGGCTGACCGGCACGGCCGACCAGATCGCCCAGGCGGCCAAGGCCTTCCGCGTCTACTACAAGAAGGCGCCGCAGCCGGACGGCTCCTACTCCATGGACCACACCGCCTTCACCTATCTGATGGGGCCGGACTGGCAGGTGCTGGACGTGCTGCCGCCGCAGCTGTCGCCGCAGGCGATGGCCGAGAGGATCGGCAAGCAACTGTGATCGGCCACGAACCGGGTTGCGATTCCGCCCGGCGTGCTATCGTGGCCGCACCCTGACCTTCGCTCTCGGAGTTGCCCCATGACCCTTCGCCACGCCGTCCTGGCCGGGATCGCCTTCCTCGTCCTCAACGGCTGCTCCGAGCGCGAGGCCCGGCAGCAGCAGGCGCTGACGGCCCAGAACGACCTGGTCGGGCTGAGCGAGGCGCGGCTGCTGTCCTGCGCCGGCACGCCATCGCGCAGCCGCAGCGACGGCAACACCCACTACCTGACCTATCAGAGCGCCGGCATGTCCGCGGACCAGGCCGCCGGCGTCGGCGGCTTCGGCGGCACGGGCGGGACCGACATGGGCATCAGCCCGGTCAATTCCGGCATCGGCCAGAGGATCGGCACCAGCGCGCTGGACCCGAACTACTGCGAGGCCACCTTCACCCTAGTCGACGGCCGCGTCGCCGATATCCGCTACCGCACCTCCGGCGGCTATCTCCGCACCGCCCAGTGCTCCGACATCGTGTCGCCCTGCCTGGGCGGGCCGACCTTCGACCCCGGCCAGCCGAAGCCCTAGACGCCGGAACCCGGCCCGTCGTCGGCGGCGGGCCATAAACCGTCGCGGATCGGATGGACCCGGAGCCCGGAATCCGGGCCTCTGGTCGCGATCCGCCCGGGGCGGTTGCCGATCCCGTGCTTGGGCACTAAAAGCGTCATACTGCAGCGCGAAAAGCGCCGTCCCATGGAGTGCGAGCCGATGAAGATCCTGGTCCCGGTCAAACGGGTGATCGACTTCAACGTCAAGGTCCGGGTCAAGGCCGACGGGTCGGGCGTCGACATGGCCAACGTCAAGATGTCGATGAACCCCTTCGACGAGATCTCGGTCGAGGAGGCGATCCGCGCCAAGGAAGCCGGCAAGGCGACCGAGGTCGTGGCCGTCTCGGTTGGCCCGCAGCAGGCGCAGGAGACGATCCGCACCGCGCTCGCCATGGGCGCCGACCGCGGCATCCTGGTGCAGACCGATGTCGAGCTGCAGCCCCTGGCCGTGGCCAAGCTCCTGAAGGCGCTGGTCGACAAGGAGCAGCCGCAGCTGGTGATCCTGGGCAAGCAGGCGATCGACGACGACGCCAACCAGACCGGCCAGGCGCTGGCCGCCCTGCTGGGCTGGGGCCAGGCGACTTTCGCCTCGAAGCTGGTGCTGGAGGACGGCGCCGCCCTGGTGACCCGCGAGGTCGATGGCGGGCTTGAGACCATCCGGGTCAAGCTGCCGGCGATCATCACCACCGATCTGCGCCTGAACGAGCCGCGCTACGCGTCGCTGCCGAACATCATGAAGGCGAAGAAGAAGCAGCTGGACACCGTCAGCCCGGCCGATCTCGGCGTCGACCCGGCGCCGCGGCTGAAGACGCTGAAGGTGGTCGAGCCGCCGAAGCGCAAGGGCGGCGTCAAGGTCGCCAGCGTGCAGGAGCTGGTGGCCAAGCTGAAGACCGAAGCGCGCGTGATCTGAGGGCGGGGGACCAAGACATGTCGATCCTGATCGTTGCCGACCACGACAACGCCACGCTGAAAGCCGCCACCCTGCACGCCGTCACCGCGGCGCAGAAGATCGGCGGCGACATCCACATCCTGGTCGCCGGCTCCGGCGCCCGGCCGGCGGCCGATGCCGCCGCCAAGGTGGCCGGCGTGGCCAAGGTGCTGCTGGCCGAGGCCCCGGCGCTGGAGCACCAGCTGGCCGAGGCCGTGGCGCCGCTGGTGGTGGACCTGGCCAAGGGCTACAGCCATGTGCTGGCCACCGCGACCAGCGCCGGCAAGAACCTGCTGCCGCGCGTCGCCGCCCTGCTCGACGTGCAGCAGATCTCCGAGATCACCGCGGTCGATTCGCCGGATACCTTCGAGCGGCCGATCTATGCCGGCAACGCCATCGCCACGGTGCAGTCGGCCGACCCGATCAAGGTGATCACGGTGCGCGGCACCGCCTTCGAGGCGGCGGCCGCCGATGGCGGCTCCGCTTCGGTCGAGACGATCGAGGCCAAGGCGGATGCCGGCCTGTCGAGCTTCGTCGGCCAGGAGCTGAGCAAGTCCGAGCGGCCGGAGCTGACCTCGGCCCGGATCATCATCTCCGGCGGCCGCGCCATGGGCTCGTCCGAGAACTTCAAGATCCTCGAGGGCATCGCCGACCATCTCGGCGCCGCCATCGGCGCCAGCCGCGCCGCGGTCGACGCCGGCTACGTGCCGAACGACTACCAGGTCGGCCAGACCGGCAAGGTGGTGGCGCCGGACCTGTACATCGCCGTCGGCATCTCCGGCGCAATCCAGCACCTGGCGGGCATGAAGGATTCGAAGGTTATCGTCGCCATCAACAAGGACGAGGAGGCGCCGATCTTCCAGGTCGCCGATTACGGCCTGGTCGGCGACCTGTTCAAGCTGATCCCGGAGCTGGAAGCCGAGCTGAAGAAGGGCTAAAGGGCTCTGAGCCGACCGCCCGGCTGACCATTCGAGACGCGGAAAGGCGCATCCCCCGGGATGCGCCTTTTTGCTGTCGGCCGGGTATATCCAGCCTGTCTTGTTCCGCTTGACAGGACGGGCCGGTTGTCCGCCGATAGGGCGTTTTCGACCACCGATTGCGGATCGCCGATTTGGATATCGTGCTGCGCCACAGCGAAGGGATTTCCGGCAGGTGCCGGGCCGATTCGTGCGCGCGACCGCAGGGCAGCAGAGGGATTCGCCCGTATGGCGGATGAGACGCCGCGCTATTCCGTCTTCATCGAGGGCGAGACCCTTGATCTCTGCGTGCCGTCCGAGCAGGCGATCACCGACGGCTGGGCCGACTGGTTCAACGACGCGAAGACGACGCGCTGGCTGTCCC
>JAEKLZ010000461.1 GCA_019508225.1 Inquilinus limosus
TGGTCCTCGACACCCTGGTGAAGCGCTTCGGCCGCGCGCCCGACGCGGTGCAGGCGGTCGACGGCGTGTCGCTGACGGTCGCGCCGGGCGAGGTGCTGGGCCTGGTCGGCGAATCCGGCTCGGGCAAGAGCACGCTGGGCCGCACCCTGCTGCGGCTGATGCGGCCGACCGGTGGGCGGGTGTTGTTCGAGGGCACCGACATCACCGATCTCGGCCGCCGGCAGCTCAAGCCGATCCGGCCGCGGCTGCAATTCGTGTTCCAGGACCCGGCGGCGTCGCTGAACCCGCGCATGACCGTCGGCCGCATCGTCGCCATGCCGCTGCGGGTGCAGAAGGACGCGCCGCCGGCGGCGGAGCGGGCGGCCCGGGTGGCGGCGGCGCTGGAGACGGTCGGCCTGTCGGCCGGCCATGCCGAGCGCTTCCCGCATGAATTCTCCGGCGGCCAGCGCCAGCGCATCGGCATCGCCCGGGCCCTGGTGACCGAGCCGCGGCTGCTGGTGGCGGACGAGCCGGTCTCCGCCCTCGACGTCTCGGTCCAGGCCCAGATCATCAACCTCTTGATGGAGGTGAAGCGGCGGCTGGACCTGACCATCGTCTTCATCAGCCACGACCTCGCCGTGGTCGGCCAGATCTGCGACCGGGTGGCGGTGATGTATCTCGGCCGGATCATCGAGATCGCGCCGGCCCGGGCGCTGTTCGAGACGCCGCGCCACCCCTACACCGAGGCGCTGCTGTCGGCCGCGCCGATCCCGGACCCGACGCTGCGCCGCCCGCGCATCCTGCTGAAGGGCGAGCTGCCCAGCCCGCTGTCGCCGCCTTCCGGCTGCGCCTTCCGCACCCGTTGCCGCTACGCCCTGCCGGCCTGCGCCGAGATCCCGCCGCCGCTGCAGGCGGTCGGGGAGGGGCACCTCAGCGCCTGCATCCGGCCGGAGCTGGCCTTGGCCTCGCCGCTGCGCCCGGAGACCGCCTGCGCAAGCTGACCAGATTCTGTGCAGTGTGCCCCACCGGGAGGCGGGGAATGGAGGGCGGAGCCGGCGGTTTTGAGCCATTCGGCGGCTGGCACAGGCCTTGCTTCGAATTTGAGACGAAAGCGAGGTCCCGCCATGACCGACATCACCACCGTCAAGACCGAACGCAACATCCTGTTCCCGATCGTGCTGGCGCTGGTCGCCGGCGTCGCCACCGGCGTCCTGTGGTGCTACGCCAACCCGATCCAGCTGGTGCCCGGCGTCATCCAGTGGCGCATCTTCGCCTTCCTGCCGCCGCTGGTCGGCATCCTGTTCGGGTTCCGCAGCGGCTTCATCTGCGGCTATGTCGGGTCGCTGGTCTGGTCGCTGCTGGCCGGCACCTTCATCCCGGCCCACACGCTGATCGTCGACGGCATCATGGTCGGGCTGACCGGCGCCGTGCCCGGCCTGCTGTTCGATCCGGCGCGCAAGCCGATCGACACCGCCGGCCTGGCGAAGATCGCCGCCACCTGCCTGGTCGTCGGGCTGGCGATGGTGGCCGCGGTGGCGGCCAGCCTGGCCTTCCTCGGCATCTTCCCGTTCTGGTGGGGGCTGCTGTATCTCGGCCTGTCGGACATCGTGCCGATGATCATCGGCACGCCGCTGCTGGTGAAGCCGGCGCTGAAGATCCTGGCGGGGTCCGGCCTGACCTCCGGCATCACCCGGTTCTGAGGGCTCGCGCCGGATCGTGCTGGAGATCGAAGCGCTGAGCGTGGGCTTCGCCCCGGCGAAGCCCGCCATCCTGCCGACGTCGTTCCGGATCGAACCGGGCGGGCGGCTGCTGCTGTGCGGCGCCAACGGCTCCGGCAAGTCGACCCTGCTGGCCGCGGCCGCCGGGGTGATCCCGAAGCTGTCCCGGCCGCCGCTCCTGGCCGGATCCGTCCGCCTCGGCGGCGTCGAGCTGGGCGGCCTGCCGCGGACCGAGCTGTTCCGCCGGGTCGGCATCGTGTTCCAGAACCTCGACGACCAGCTCTGGGACCTCGGGGTCGAGGATCTGATCGCCTTCCCGCTCGAAAGCCGCGCCCTGCCGGGCCTGCGGGTGCGGGACCGGGTGTTGCAGCTGGTCTCGGCGCTGTCGCTCGAAGCGCTGCTCGGCCGGCGGGTGCTGACCCTGTCCGGCGGTGAGCGGCGCATGGTCGCCCTGGCCGCCGCGCTGGCGACGGGGCCGGAGCTGCTGGTGCTGGACGAGCCGACCACCGGCCTCGACCCGGCGGCGCGGCGGCGGCTGGCGGGGCTGCTCGGCCGGCTGGGCGGGGATCTGCCGATGCTGCTGGCGGCGGAGCAGGATGCCGGCGCCCTGGCCGCGGTCGCCGATGCCGTGCTGCTGCAGAAGGACGGCGCCGCGGGCACGCCGCGGCCGATGGCCGAGGCTGCGGCCGACGACCGGTTGTGGCTCGACCACGGGCTGCTGCCGCTGCGGCGCCGGGCCGGCAGCCGCCACCGGGGCGCCGGGACCGGACGGACCCTGGTCGAGGCGACCGGGCTGGTCAGCCGCCTGCGCCGCGGCGACGGCCGGCCGGTGCTGGACGGCGTCGACCTGGCCGTCCGCGCCGGCGAGGTGGCCGGGCTGATCGGGCCGAACGGCACCGGCAAGACCACGCTGTTCCAGTCGATCCTGGGCCTGTCGCCGCTCACGGCCGGGCGTATCGCCTTGGGCGGCGAGGACGCCGGCGGCTGGACCGTGGCGCGCCGCGCCCGCCGCATCGCCACTGTGCCGCAGAACGTCAGGCGGATCCTGTTCAATCTGACCGTGCTGGACGAGGCCGCCTTCGCCGTCTCCGGCAACCCGCGTGCGCTCGGCAGCGCCGATGTCCGCGCCAAGGCGCAGGCCGCATTGATGCGGTTCGGCCTCGACCGCCGGGCGGGGGACAGCCCTTTCGCCCTGTCGGCGCGCGAGCAGGCGGTGCTGGGCCTGGCCTGCGCCACGGCGGCGGAGGCCGAGCTGGTGATCCTCGACGAGCCGCTGCTGGCGCGCGACCTCGCCGGCCGGGCGCTGCTCGACCGCTTCCTCGACGATCTGCGCGGCCGGGGCGGCGCCGCGCTGCTGGTCTCGCACGACCTGGAGCTGATCGACGACGTCGCCGACCGGCTGCTGATCATGGATGGCGGCAAGATCCGCCATGACGGGCCGCCGGAGGCGGGCTGGCGCTCCGCCGCCTTCGCGGCGCTGGGCTGGCCGGCGCCGCTGCCCGTGCCCACGGAGGCGGTGGCATGAGCCTGCTGCTGCGCCTGAACTTCTTCCTCAAGCTGCTGGCGGCCGCCGTCGTCACCGCCGTGGCCTGGATCGTCGGCACGCCCTTGCCGGCGCTGCTGCTGATGGCGGCGGTGCTGGCCGTGCTGCTGGCGCTGCGGCTGCCCGGCCTGCGCGGCTATCTGAAGGGCGCCGCGCTCCTGTTCGCCCTGGTCTTCGCCACCTGGCTGCTCAACCTGTGGCTGCAGGGCGCGCCGCCGGCCGAGGCCGCGGCCACGGCGCTGCGCATGGCGGCGCGGCTGGTGGCGACGACCGGCGCCTTCTTCTTCGTCATGGAGACATCGAGCCCCGGCTCGATCCTGGCGGCGGCCAGCGCGCTGCGCCTGCCTTCGATGGCGACGCTGGTGCTGGCCCTGATCTTCGGCCTGATCCCGATGCTGCGCGACGAGTTCGAGCGCATCGGCGAGGCCCAGCGCGCCCGCGGCATGGAGCTGGACGACGTGCCGCTGTGGACCCGGCTGCGCTATGGTCTGGCCCGCGGCGTGCCGCTGCTGGTGCAGAGCATCCGCATGGCGCAGGCGATCGCGACCTCGCTGTCGGTCTACGGCTTCGACCCGGCGGTGCGGCGCACGAGCTGGCGCCGGGTCGGGGTGCTGGTGGAGGAGCGGCTGCCGGCCGCCGAAAGTGGAGACAGCAGGACGTGACGGAGCAGAGCAAGCCGAGCTGGCGCGTGGACGTGGCGGGGCTGCCCGTCGATCTGCCGATCGTGCCGATCAAGCCGGATTTCGCCATCTCGCTGCTGATGGTGATCGACGCCGGCGTCGCCTTCGGCACCCATATCGGCCGGGCCCTGGCGGAGCGGCTGGCGCCCCTGAAGCCGGATGTCGTCGTCGGTGCCGCCACCCTCGGCATCCCGGTCGCGATCGAGGTCAGCCGCCATCTCGGCCTCGACCGCTACGTCATCCTGCAGAAATCGCCGAAGATCCATCTCGGCGACGCGCTGGTGCAGAGCATCACCTCGATCACCTCGAAGGGCGAGCAGCGGCTGCTGCTGGACCGCGCCGCGGTGCCGCTCCTGGCCGGCAAGCGGGTCGTGGTGGTGGACGACGTGGTGGCGACCGGGTCCAGCCTGGCCGGGTCGCTGGCGCTGGTGCGCGCCGCCGGCGCCACAGTGGCCGGCGTCGGCGTGATCCTGACCGAGGCGCATGACTGGGAGCCGGTGCTGGGCGCCGATGCCGCCCTGGTCACCGCGCTCGGCCACATCCCGCAGTTCCGCCCGGGGGCACAGGGCTGGGAGCCGATCCCCGGGACGCTGTGATCGCGGCAGTCGGTTAGAACCTGAAAGCGCTGGTCCCCTCACTCGATACAGCTCCCGGAAAGGAACCGTCATGGCGAGCCCCGCAGGGGCGTGGCCATCCAGCAGCCACCAGCCCCGGCGTTGCGATGACGATTCAATCGGAGTGCGATTCTGCTTGACCGTTTGTTCTGTTTTTGTTCTAATTCAGATATGGTCGATGCCACCACAGCCGAGACTCCCTCCGTAGCTTCGCCGGCCACGGATGAGGCTGTCCGGGAGACCGAGGTGCTGTCCGGGCTGACCAAACTCGCCTTGGAAATGGCCCGGACCTTCCAGGCCGAGGCGGTTGCCGCCCTTGCTGCCGGCGATCTCGGCCGCGCCGGCAAGGCCGAGACCCGCTTCAGCGCCCTCTTTCTCGCCATCCGCCGGGCCGTCGCGCTCAAGCTGCGCCGCTGGCGGGAGGACGCCGCCGCGTCGCCGGCCGCGGACGAGGCCGCGATGCTGTCCGAGCTGATGGAGCTCGCGGAGGCGCTGGCCCGCGGCTTTCACGTCCTGGCCCTCGCCGCCCTCGCGGCCGGTGACCTCGACCGCGCCGGGGAGGCGGAGACCCGTTTCAGCAGCCTGTTCCTCGGCATCCGCCGCGCCATCGCGCTCAAGGCCAGGCTGCGGCAGCAGCGGGAGCAGGCACAGCGCGAGGCCGAGATCCGGCGCAAGACCCGGCAGGACGAGAAGGACGGCCGGCGCCAGGCTGTCGCCCAGGGCGTTGCCGCCGCCATTGCCGCGGTTCCCGATGCCGAGGCCCAGGAGCGGCTGACCGCCGACCTGCGCGAAAAGCTGACCGAGGACGAGCGCATCGACGTCGACCTCGCCGACACCGCCTTGCCGATCGAGGCCCTGATCGCCAGCCTGTGCCGGGCCCTCGGCCTGCCGCCCCCCGGGACTCCTCCGGCCGGCGGGCCTGCTGCCGCGGCGGAAGCCGGAACCGATGATCCAGGCGCCGGGCCGAAGGGCGGGCGCCGCATGCACAACCTCGCCACCGGCGAGTCCTCAACCGGAACCGGGAGCCTGTCCCGGCGCCGCCCGGAGACGACCGGCCGGCCTCCGCCGCCGGGCCGACAGCCGCGCCCGATCCCACTCCGCCCCCGCGGCCCGCCCTGACCGGCCGACGCCCGCCGAACGCCGCCGCCAGGACAACGAGCGCAACGCCTGGTAGACCACCTGCAGATGCTCGCCCACATCCACCGGCACGGCCGACCGGAAGCCCGGTCGTCGTGGCCGGAGCCATGCGCGTGGTGTTCCCCGCGTGCGAGAGCGAGACCTTTTCAGAACCCAGCCGTTCGACTCGATCTATGCCTTTCATCCTCCCCCTCCCCTTGCGGGAGGGGGGCAGGGGGAGGGGTCTGCGCGCGTCCGCGCGCGAATGCGCAAGGGCGGAGACATTCCGAAAGGGGCTCGCAAGCGGGAGAGGCAACGCGAGATGCATCGCTTCGATCCCGCGGCTCACGCCAGGTCGCCGCCGTCGATGCCGATGACGTGGCCGCTGACATAGGAGGCGGCGTCGCTGGCCAGGAACACCACGACGGCGGCGACCTCCTCGGGCGTGCCGGCCCGGCGCATCGGGTAGGGCGCGACCAGCTGCTCGGTCGTCACCTGCCAGTCGCGCCGCACCCGCTCCAGCATCGGCGTCTCGATGGCGCCGGGGGCGAGGGCGCTGATGCGCACGTCGCGGCCGTATTCCTGGGCGGCAGCGCGGGTCATGTGGATCACCGCGGCCTTGGTGGCGCCATAGGCGACGATGTTCGGGAAGGCGTGGCGGCCGCCGATCGACGCGGTGTTGATCATCGCGCCCTTGGCCCGCACCAGATGCGGCAGCTGATACTTCATCGACACGAAGACGCCGCGCAGATTGGTCGCGACCTGGTCGTCGAAGCCGGCGATGTCGGTGTCGGCGATCGGCGCCGGCGGCAGGTCGATGCCCGCATTGTTGAAGGCGATGTCCAGCCGGCCCCAGCGCGCCACGGTGTCGGCGACGAAGCGCTCCATCTGCGCCGCGTCGCGGACATCGGCGCGGGTATAGGCGACGTCGCCGCCCTCCCATCTGACGCGGGCCTCGACCTCGCGGCCCAGCGCCTCGCGGCGGCCGTTGAACGCCACCCTGGCGCCGGCCCGCGCCAGCGCGGCCACGGTCGCGGCACCAATCCCCGAGGTGCCGCCGGTGACGATCGCCACCTTGCCGGCCAGCACGCCCGGCGCCTCTGCGGCCGATGCCGTGCCGGGAAGCGCGGCTCCGGCAGCGGCGATCGCGCCGGCCAGGACGGTGCGGCGCGGCAGTGTGGTCGGATTGAAGGTATCTTCCATGCTCTCCTCCCGGTGGCTGTATGGACCTTCCAACAGCGCCCCATCCCCTCATTGTCATTCCCGCGAAAGCGGGAATCTCTGTCCGGCAAGAGCGGTGCGAGATCCCCGCTTTCGCGGGGATGACGGGTGGAGGGCTCGAAGGATCTCGTTTGTCCAGGAGAGGCTACTCGCAGCGATTATCTCGAAAAACCGGCGCTGCCTTTGTGAGCCTTTAAGTTCCGGTTTATAATCCGCGCATGTCTCCGCCCGATCCCTTCACCGGCCTGTCCGCCTTCCTCGCCGTGGCCGAGGCCGGCGGCTTCACCGGGGCGGCGGCGCGGCTTGGCGTGTCGCCGGCAGCAGTCAGCCAGGCGGTGAAGGCGCTGGAGGGCAGGCTGGGCACGCTGCTGTTCGTCCGCACCACCCGCCGGGTCGGGCTGACCGAGGCCGGCGCCGCCCTGTTGGCCCGGGTCGGACCGGCCACGGCCGAGATTGCCGCAGCGGTCGAGGCGGCCGGGGCGATGAGTGCGGTGCCGACGGGGCTGCTGCGCCTGACCGTGCCGCGCATGGCCGTGCCGCTGGTGGTCGAGCCGGTGGTGGCGGCGCTGCG
>JAEKLZ010000462.1 GCA_019508225.1 Inquilinus limosus
AGCATGCGGAAATCGACGACCTTGACGTAGGGCACGGCCTCGAGCGGCTCGATCGGCTGGACCCGGATGGTGTTGTCCTGCGCCGCGGCGACGACGCCGACCGGCAGGCCGGCCGGGAACATCCCGCCGGAACCGGAGGTGACGATGCGGTCGCCGACCCGGATCGACGCGTCCGGCGGCAGGTACAGCAGCCGCGGCCGGTCGGTGTTGTCGCCGCCCACCACCGCACGCTGCTGGGTGCGCTCGATCGTGACCGGGATGCGGGCGTTGAGGTCGGTGATCAGCAGCACCCGGGCGGAATGGTCCCCGGTCTCCACGATCCGGCCGATCAGGCCCCGGCCGCCGAGCACCGCCTGGCCGTCCCGGATGCCGTTGGCGGCGCCGAGATTGATCGTCAGGCTGCGCACGAAGGCGCCGCCATTGTCGGCCACCACCCGGGCGGTGAGGAAGGAATGGGCCGAATCCGGCGTGTAGTTCAACAGGTTGCGCAGGGTCAGGTTCTCGGCCTCGAGCCGGAACGCGACGTCCTGGTACTGGCGCAGGGTCGTCAGCTCCTGCCGCAGCCGGGCGTTCTCGCCGCGAATGTCGGACAGGGTCTGCATCTCGGTCACCAGCCGGGCGACGCTGGCGGCCGGGCGCGACATGGCGTCGAGGATCGGCGCCACCGCGTCAACCACGCGGGCGCGGGCGCCGTCCAGCAGCACGGCGTCGATCTTGCCGACCATCAGCAGGCTGACCGCGGCGAACAGCAGGAGGCCGAACGAGAATCGGTGAGCGACGGCCCGCACTGCCGCGATGCGAACCGCCGGTCTGCTCCGTTGCATCACCCGCATGTTCCGTCCGTCGCCAACGGTTGCAGCGGGGCGCCTCGCCACACCCCGCTATGCCCTCACAATAACGCCGCTTTCAGATCTCAGTAAGCACTGATGAGGACCGCCTGCAGCGATCGCTCCTCGAGCGCCCGGCCCGTGCCCAGCGCGACGCAGGACAGCGGATCGTCGGCGATCGACACCGGCAGGCCGGTGGCGTGCCGCAGCACCAGGTCGAGATTGCCGAGCAGCGCGCCGCCGCCGGTCAGGACGATGCCCTTGTCGACGATGTCGGCCGCCAGCTCCGGCGCCGTGTGCTCCAGCGCCACCTTCACCGCCTCGACGATCTGGCTGATCGGCTCGGCCAGGCTCTCGGCGATCTGGCGCTCGGAGATCAGCAGCTCCTTCGGCACGCCGTTCAGCAGGTCGCGGCCGCGGATCTCCATGTACCGGCCCTCGCCATCCTCCGGCGGGGCGGCGGACCCGATCTCCTTCTTGATCCGCTCGGCCGAGCCTTCGCCGATCAGGAGGTTATGGTTGCGGCGGATATAGGCGATGATCGCCTCGTCCATCTTGTCGCCGCCGACGCGCACCGAGCGCGAATAGACGATGCCGCCCAGCGACAGCACCGCGACCTCGGTGGTGCCGCCGCCGATATCGACGATCATGCTGCCGGTCGGCTGGGTCACCGGCAGGCCGGCGCCGATCGCCGCCGCCATCGGCTCCTCGATCAGGCGGACCCGGCGGGCCCCGGCGCTCTCGGCCGATTCCTGGATCGCCCGGCGCTCGACCGCGGTCGAGCCGGAGGGCACGCAGATGATCATCTCGGGCGCCGCGAAGCTGCGGCGGTTGGTGACCTTGCGGATGAAATGCTTGATCATCTCCTCCGCCACCTCGAAATCGGCGATGACGCCGTCGCGGAGGGGGCGGATGGCGATGATGCTGCCCGGGGTCCGGCCCAGCATCAGCTTGGCTTCGTCGCCGACCGCCAGGACCTGCTTCTTGCCGCGATGGGTCTGGATCGCCACGACCGACGGCTCGTTCAGCACGATGCCCCGGCCCTTGACGTAGACCAGGGTGTTCGCCGTGCCCAGGTCGATGGCGATGTCGGCGGAGAGGAAACCGAAGAAATTGAACATGCGACGGTGATTTCCTGTCAGCCGGACTCGGCTGGGAGGGTCCAGTGCGAGAAACGGGAACGGCGGGCCGATCCCGCCGACGCGTTGCTTTAGACCAGCCCGGTCCGAGTCTCAAGGGGAGAGTACCGCCGAATCAGGACACCCGATCCCCGAGTCCCTCGGGCGGGCTCACATGCCGCGCTCGGCCATCGAGCCGCTGACGCCGATGTCCCGGGCCGGGGCGCACTGCCCCGGCCGGCGGTACAGGCAGATCTCGCTCGGGCAGCTTTCCAGCCGGTAGCCGGTGTTCGGCGGCATCTGCTCCGGCCGCGCCATGACGTAGTTGAAGGACGGGGCCGCGCGCCACAGCCGCCGCGTGTCGTTGCCGAACCAGAACACCGGCACGTCGCGGTGCAGCGTGGTGTAGCCCGGCAGGTCCCACCACGGCGTCAGCAGGCCGACGCCGCACAGCGTCTCGCGCTCGTGCAGCGCCTCGGTGGTGGCGATCCCAGGGGCGACGCGGCTCCATTCCGGGCCCCAGCGGTCGCTGGCCGACAGCAGGCCCGAGGCCAGCACCCAGGCGGCGCACAGCACCGCCAGCGGCGCCCAGCGCGGCGCGCTGCCCCAGCGTTCGGCCGGCCATCGCACCGCCGCCAGCCCGGCCAGGCGCCGCGCCACCCGCTCGGTGCCCAGCGCCGCCAGGATCAGCAGGAAGGGCAGCGCCGGCAGGACGAAGCGGTATTCCTTGTGCGCGACCAGGCTGTGCGACAGCACCACCGCCAGCGGCACCGCCACCAGCATCGGCTGGCCGCGCGCGCCCAGCAGGACCAGCGCCGCCATCGGCGCCAGCCACCACGACCAGACCCGGACATATTCCTCGAAGTAGAAGCCCAGCGGCATGACGCCGAAGCTGTGGCTCTTCTCCTCGACGATGTTGATCCAGAAGTTCTTCAAGACCGACTGGAACGGCCAGCCCAGCGTCGCCCAGTCCAGCAGCCCGTTGCACAGCACCACCGGGACCAGCCCGGCCAGCAGCATCGGCCGCAGCCGGCCGCGCCAGTCGCCGCGGCTGGCGACCACGGCGGCGGTCAGGATCGCCGGCAGCAGATGGAAGCGGAAGACGAAGACCAGGCCGAACAGCACGCCGGCCCAGATCAGGCGTCGGCGGTCTCCCGCCTCCGCCGTCCAGGCCAGCCAGCAGCCGACCAGCAGCAGGCTGGTGGCGATCGATTCGGTCAACGCCGTCGGCGCGAAATAGATCAGCTCGAACCAGATCGCGGCGATGAAGGCCGCGGTCAGCCCCGCCGTCAGCCCGGCGGCGCGCCGGGCCCAGAGGAAGGCGACCACGGGAATGCTGAGCGACAGCGCCGACCACAGCGCCTTCGAGACGGCGAGATAGGAGGACGGCTCGTCGCTGACCCACGACACCGCCTTCATCAGCCCGGCCAGCATCCCCGGCAGCAGCCAGGAGCGGATGCCCTCGCGGTACTCCCAGGGCACCATGCCCTGGCCGAAGGCCAGCCGGTGCGCCTGCTCGTAATACTGGAACAGCTCGTCGGCGTGGTGGATGCGCGGAAAGGCAAGAGCGAGGACGAAGCGGAGCACCAGCCCGAGGGTCAGGAGCCCGGCCAGGCCGACCAGCCAGCTGGGCCAGCGGTCGAGGACGCCGGGCCGCGACGGATACGGCAGGGCAACCGAGGCTGCCGCGGAACCGACCGGCCGACCCAGGTAGCGATCGGAGACGGAAGGCTCGACCGATCGCCGTTGCTCCGCAGTGTCGTCGGTCATGTCGCTCCGAATCGGGCCGAAATATCGAGTATTGCTGCCTATAACACCGGCAGCCCGGATTTCGTCTGCAAAAACCTCGCAAAAATCATCATATCCAGGATCTTGTTGAGAGTTTGTCCCCGCCTCCACCGAAACAAGGCGCGGCCCCGGATTAAAATCGCCGATGGCTGCGTATATGGGGCATGAAACGCCGCAAGGATGATTTCGACGTCATCGCCGAGTTGCCGGGGCTGAAGCGTTACGCGCTGGTCCTGACCCGCGATGCCGCCGAGGCCGAGGACCTGCTGCAGGACACCCTGCTCAAGGCCTATGAGGGGCGGCGTGGCTGGCAGCCGGACCGGGCCCTGCGCCCCTGGCTGTTCTCGATCATGCACAACGCCCATGCCTCGCGGCTGCGCGGCCGCCGGGCCGAGGACGCCCGCATCGCCGAGGCGACGCAGTTCGCCCCGCAATCCGGCGCCCCGAGCCAGGACTCCCGGGTCCAGCTGGCCCAGGTGCAGCGGGCCCTGCTGACCCTGCCGGAGGAGCAGCGCGAGGCGCTGCTGCTCGTGGCGGTCGAGGAGTTCCGCTACCAGGAGGCCGCGACCATCCTCGGCATCCCGCTCGGCACCCTGATGTCGCGGCTGGGCCGGGCCCGCGCGGCCTTGCGCGAGACCGTCGGCAGCGCCGAACCGCCGGCGGCCCGCATCGATGGACCGATCCCGCCGCATCTGCGGCTGGTGGAGTGACGCCCATGACCCAGACCATCCCGACCGAAGCCGAGATCCAGGCCTATGTCGACGGCGAGCTCGACCTGCCCCGCCGGATCGAGGTCGAGGCCCATCTCGAGGCCAACCCCGCCCTGGCCGCCCAGGTGATGGCCGATCTGCGCCTGCGCGACGCGCTGCGCCTGGCCTTCGCCGAGGATGCCGGCATCCGCGTCGCCAGCTACGAGAATGCCCGGCTGCTCGGCCGCGCGGTGCGCTGGCGCCGGCTGACCGTGCGCCTGCGCCGGGTGGCCGCGGTGGTGCTGCTGGTCGGCATTGGCTGGGGCGCCCAGTCGCTGCTGGGCGTCACCCGGATCGACAGCGCCTCGGCCACCATCCCGGCCTATGCCGACGAGGCCGGCGACGCCTACCGCACCGTGCTGTACCGCCATCTGGTCGACCCGGCCGAGCCCAAGGGCGGGCTGAAGCCGGAGGACCTGGCCAAGGCGCCGATCAGCCTGCCCGACCTGCCGCAGGGCTGGTCGATCCGGTCGATCGAGGTGGTGCCGTGGGATGGCGGCTCCGGCTTCGAGGCGACGATCGACACCGACCGGTTCGGGCTGGTGACGCTGTTCGTCGCCGCCACCGACGGCTTCGACGTGCAGCAGCCCCAGGCGCAGCGGGCGAACGACGTCACCGTCGCCTACTGGCAGGTCGGCCCCGCGGTCTACGCGCTCTGCGCCGAGGCCCCGTCGAACGACCTGCTTGCCGCCGCCAACGGCCTCGCCGACACGCTCTACTGACCAGTCTCCAAGGAGAGAACGACACCATGAACATGCAGCAATACGAATGGCAGGGCACAGCCGCGCGCGCCTCGGCCGCCGAGCTCGATGTCGGCCTGCGGCAGCACATGCTGCGCGTCTACAACTACATGGGCCTGGGCCTGGTCCTGACCGGCCTGGTCGCCTTCCTGGTCGCCAGCACTCCGGCGATCTACATCCCGATCTTCACCAGCCCGCTGAAATGGGTGGCGATGCTGGCGCCGCTGGCCTTCGTCTTCTTCCTGTCGTTCCGCATCCACGCCGTCTCGTCCTCCACGGCGCAGATGGTGTTCTGGGCGTTCTGCGCCGCCATGGGCCTGTCGATGGCGTCGGTCTTCCTGGTGTTCACCGGGACCAGCATCGCCCGCACCTTCATGATCACCGCGGTGATGTTCGGCGCGATGAGCCTGTACGGCTACACCACCAAGGCGGACCTCTCCCGCTTCGGCTCGTTCCTGATGATGGGCCTGGTCGGCATCATCATCGCCAGCGTCGTCAACATCTTCCTCGGCTCGACCGCGATCCAGTTCATCGTCTCGGTCGCCGGCGTGCTGATCTTCACCGGCCTGACCGCCTGGGACACCCAGCGGATCAAGGAGGAATATGCCGAGCATTACGACAGCGAGAGCCGGAACAAGATGGCGCTGATGGGCGCGCTGTCGCTGTACCTGAACTTCATCAACATCTTCCAGCTGCTGCTGAACCTCACCGGCGAGCGGGAGTAAGCGCGTGTACGACACCGAGAAGCAGGCCATCGACGACCTCTTCACGAAGCTGGCGCGGGCCGAGCGTGACGGCGGCCCGCGCGATGCCGGCGCCGAGGACCTGATCCGGCGCCGCCTGTCCGAGCAGCCGGCCGCCGCCTACTACATGGCCCAGGTCATCCTGGTGCAGGAGCAGGCGCTGGCGGCAGCCCAGGCGCAGATCAACGAGCTGGAGCGGCGCGCCGCCCAGCCGGCGGCCGGCGGCTTCCTGGCCGGGCTGTTCGGCGGCGGCCAGCGGCCACAGCAGGGCGGCTCGCCCTGGGGCGGCCGGCAGCAGGCCCAGCCGGGCTACGGCGCCCAGCAGCCGGGATATGGCGGGCGCGGCGGCTACGGCGCTCCCCAGGGAGGCTTCGGCCGGTCCGGCGGGGGTGGTGGCTTCATGGCCGGCGCCATGCAGACCGCCATGGGCGTGGCCGGCGGCGTCGTCCTCGGCAACCTGCTGATGGACGCCTTCACGCCCGATGTGGCCCAGGCGGCCGGGGACCTCGGCCAGGCGGCGGAGGACACCGCCGGCGACCTGGCGTCCGACGCCGGGTTCGATATGGGCGGCGACGAGCTCTGAGAGTAGTATGGGGGCCGGAGGCGTGATGCCCCCGGCCCTCCCTTTTTTGTGGCGAGTTGATCGGACGCATCGTGGAAAGCTTTGTTGCCCAGGTCACGCAGTTCATCGCCGACAATCAGGCCTGGGCTGGACCGATCCTGTTCCTGCTGGCCTTCGGCGAATCCATGGCCGTGGTCGGCCTGTTCGTCCCCTGCACCGCCCTGATGCTGGCGACCGGCGCCCTGGTCGGCGGCGGCCTGCTGCACCCCGTACCCGTGATCCTGTGGTCGATCGCCGGCGCGGTGCTGGGCGACGCCGTCTCCTACTGGCTGGGCCAGAAGCTGGGGCCGAACGCCCGCAACGTCTGGCCGTTCTCGCGCGACCGGGCGATGATGGCCAAGGGCCGGCTGTTCTTCCGCCGCTGGGGCACCGCCTCGATCTTCCTCGGCCGCTTCCTCGGGCCGCTGCGTGCCGTGGTGCCGCTGATCGCCGGCATCATGCGCATGCGCCCTGCCCGCTTCCAGATCGCCAATGTGCTGTCGGCGATCATCTGGGTTCCCGCCATGCTGGCGCCCGGCTGGCTGGTGGCCCAGGGCGTCGGCGAGCTGGAGGGCATCGGCGAGACCCAGTGGATCGTCATGACCGGCGGCCCGCTGCTGGCCGGGGCGCTGACCCTGGCGGTCTTCGCCAAGCTGGCCTCGCGCCGCGCCGTTCCCGCCCGCCCCCGGCGCCAGCGCGCCGGCGAGCAGGTCTGAGCGGAGCGCCGCCATGGGCCTGAGCGTCCCCAAGCTCCTGATCATCGGCGCGGTCGTCGTGCTGCTGTTCCTGCCGCTGCTGCTGCGCCAGGCGCGGTCGATCCCGATGCTGCTGGAGCAGGCCCGCGCCGCCTTCGCCGGCGAGGACGAGGACG